>NZ_JBGOOO010000018.1:0-100556 GCF_041439695.1 Vibrio sp. FF266 | reverse complement strand
AGCTACACATCAAAGCCTCTGCCTTGTATAAATACCCAGCAACTCGCTGCAAAAACCAGCTCGAAAGATCAACACGCCCTAATTTCTACTCGATTAAGTTAACTAGAGTGAATCGAACCAATGCACGTACTCCGCCTAGCCCCCTTCCCTTTTCTCTGCTTATCATTACCGATAACTTTTTGCTCGATTTCTCAATTGCTCAATGTTTGCATCAATAAGATCACAAGAGTTGGGAATAGTGAACGACAAAATCCGGTCTTCTTTTAATCGCATTCGAGTACAACTCTACGAATAAATGAACGGTAACGTTGCTTAGATAGCCTTCACTCATTGTTTTAGTATCTTTGTAGCACGTTATTTCAATATAGACTTAGAACACGATACAGCTAAGTTTAAGCGCTAACATTAAATATAGGGACGAAGTTTAGTTGAAGTAAGCTGCCGCATATATAGAACCAACCAAAGCTAAAGTTCAAATAACAGGCACAAAAAAGCCGAGCACTAAGCTCGGCTTTTAAATTCGCTATTTAAGCTATTCACCTATAAGCACTTGGCTTGTAAGTTTCACTTAAAACTAAAGGTTGATTAACCTTCGTTGCGCTCTGGACGACGACCGCGGTTGCCGCCATTGCCTGCTGCGTTGCCATGGCCACGTTCGCCACGGTGGTTACCACGGTGATCGCCACCACGGTTACGGTCAAAGCGACGTTCGCCATCACGACCACCAGCAGAGTTACCATCACGTGCGCCGTCACGGTTGCCACGGTAGCCACCACGACCGCCATTGCCACCTTCACGGTTACCACCTTCGCGATTACCGCCTTCACGGTTACCACGGTAGCCGCCACCATCACGACCGCCACGACCGCCGCCACGGTTGCCATCACGACCGCCGCCGCCACGACGAGGCTCACGGAAGTCATTGAAATCAACAACTACAGCGCCAGCTTCTTTTTGACGAATGCGAAGTTTGCTTAGCTTACCAGCAGTTTCAGAGTTCATTGCTTTTGGCAGTTGAACGTAAGTAGAACCTTGGTCTAGCTTGATAGCACCGATAGAACCTTTAGTTAGGCCTAGTTCGTTTGCTAGTGCGCCAACGATGTCTTTAACCTGAACGCCTTGCTCACGGCCAACTTGTAGTTGGTATGTATCCCAATCTTGAGTATTGAAGTTACGACCACCACCGTCACGGCCATTGTCACGATCTTCACGACGCTCTTTGCGACGGTTCTTATCACGCTCAATAGCAGCGATCATTGGGTCTTCGCCAACGTAGAATAGAGGGCTCTTACCTTGCTGACGCTTAAGAAGCATTGCAGCTAGAGTAGCAGCATCAACTTCTAGAGATTCTTGTAGTGTAGAGATTAAACCTGCGAAGTTTTCTAGAGCTTTGCTCTCTTTCTCAGTTTCAAGCTCAGCACCAAGCTTAGCAACACGTGCAGCAGCAACTTCGTCACGTTGTGGAAGTTGGATTTCTTCCATTTGAGACTTAGTTACACGCTCGATAGTGCGAAGCATACGAATTTGGTTAGTACGAACTAGTAGGATCGCTTTACCTTTACGTCCAGCACGACCAGTACGGCCAATACGGTGGATGTAAGATTCAACATCGAATGGGATGTCGTAGTTAAATACGTGAGTGATACGTGGAACATCAAGACCACGTGCTACAACGTCAGTTGCAACTAGGATATCGATAACACCTTGTTTGATGTGATCAACAGTGCGCTCACGTAGAGACTGAGGAATATCACCGTGCAGTGCAGCAGCTTTGAAGCCACGTGCAGATAGCCAATCAGCTAGACGCTCAGTGTCTTGACGAGTACGTACGAATACGATTGACGCGTCAGTTTCTTCAGTTTCAAGAAGACGAGACATTGCTTCGTCTTTTTCTACGCCTTTAACAACCCAGTAGTTCTGCGCTACTTTGTCAACTGTGTGGTTAGTACCAGCAACGTCAACTTTAGCCGGGTTACGTAGGTAACGGTCAACAATAGTCTTAACCATTGGAGGCATAGTCGCAGAGAAAAGTACACGTTGTGCAGATTCTGGAGCTTGCTCTAGGATCCAAGTAACGTCATCTACGAAGCCCATTTTTAGCATTTCATCTGCTTCATCAAGAACAAATGTATGTGCTTCATCTAGGTGTAGACGGTCACGAGTTAGTAAGTCTTTAACACGACCTGGAGTACCAACAACAATGTGAGCACCGCGGCTTAGAGCGCGCATTTGGTCAACAATTGAAGCGCCACCGTAGATTTCAAGAACTTTAAGACCTTTGATATCACGGCCTAGGTTTTTGATTTCCGCAGCAACTTGAATCGCTAGCTCACGAGTAGGAGCCATGATGATTGCTTGTGGTTTATGTTGGTTCAGGTTGATTTTGTTAAGTAAAGGCAGAGAGAATGCTGCTGTTTTACCAGTACCAGTCTGTGCTTTACCTAGTGCGTCACGGCCTTCAAGAAGAAGAGGAATAGCTGCTGCTTGGATTGGAGTCGGAGAAACGAAACCCATGCTATCAAGAGCTGAAAGAATGTTTTCGTTTAGGGCTAATTCATTAAATTGAATTACAGATTCGGACATTGGGATCCCACTAAATATAAGTAAACAAAAGGTCCCGGGAGCTCTATCAATTCCAATACTGATCCAATCAGATACTGATTCCATTCAGAGTTACGAAGCAGTAATAAAACACTTCAAGCCATTAGGGACGTCTAAGGGAGGCGGATTATTCCTTAAATGCATAAAAAAAGCCAGAAAAAATTGAAATACATCACATATTTTTCGGTTTCACATCAACACTGGCTATCATATCGTCAAAACTTGATGAATATCTCGTCACAGCACCAAACTTCTAGCAAATTGACCTAGTTAAATAAGAGGGCAATTAATTAACGCTCACTTCGCCTTTAAGTAGTAATCAAGCCTCGCAATGATTATAGTGTGCTCAATTGTCCTCGATAGATAAAAGTCAAAATGTTTCAAGATAATCCTCTACTCGCTCAACTCAAACAGCAAATCCAAGAAACCCTCCCTAAAAAGGAAGGTACGATCAAAGCCACTGAAAAAGGGTTTGGTTTTCTCGAAGTCGATAGCAAAACTAGCTTCTTCATCCCACCGCCGTACATGAAAAAATGTGTGCACGGTGACAAGGTGATTGCCATCATTCGCACAGAGAAAGAGCGCGAAGTTGCAGAGCCAGAGGAGTTGATTGAACAGGGTCTTACTCGCTTTATTGCACGAGTTAAGCTTTTCAAAGGTCGATTGAACGTTGTTCCAGATCACCCGCAACTGAAAAAACTGCAGCTTAAAGCGAAAGCAAAGAAGGGCTTGAACCCTGAAACGCTTAAAGAAGGCGACTGGGTTGTTGCTCATATCGTTCAACACCCGTTAAAAGGTGACAACGGCTTCTTGGCTCAAATCTCTGAGAAAATCACAGACGCTGACGACAAAATCGCGCCTTGGTGGGTAACGCTAGCGCAAAATGACCTACCAAACAGCGAACCTGAAGGCATCGACGACTGGCAGATCAAAGACGACGCTGATCTTGAACGTGTAGACATGACTCACGTCCCTTTTGTGACTATCGATGGCGAAAGCACAAAAGATATGGACGATGCGCTTTACGCTAAGAAGAAAGAGAACGGTGATTTTGAACTGACTATCGCAATTGCTGATCCTACCGCTTACATCTCTCCAGATGATGCAATGGATAAAGTGGCTCGCGAGCGTGGTTTCACTATTTACCTGCCTGGTCGTAACATCCCAATGTTGCCTCGCGATCTAGCTGACAACTTATGTTCACTCATAGAGAACGAAGTTCGCCCGGCACTTTGCTGCACAGTAACGGTATCTAAAGATGGTGTTATCGGTGATGACATTAACTTCTTCGCTGCAAACATCAAATCTCACGCTCGTCTTGCTTACGACCACGTATCAGACTGGCTAGAAACAGGTGCATCAGAGAAATGGCAACCGTCAGAAGAGATCGCTGCAGTTGTTTCTGACCTTCACCAATTTGCTCAAGCACGTTCAGCGTGGCGTTCTGCCAATGCGGTTGTGTTCCCAGACCGCCCTGACTACCGCTTTGAGCTTAGCGAAGATAACGATGTTGTTGCTATCCACGCGGACATGCGTCGCAGTGCGAACAAGTTGGTTGAAGAATCTATGATCAGCGCGAACATCTGTGCGGGTCGAGTATTAAAAGAGCGCTTTAACCAAGGTGTCTTTAACTGTCACTCTGGTTTTAAAGCTGAGAAATTAACAGACGTTCTGGAGCTAGTTAACCCAGAAGCAGAAACGCCGTTTACAGAAGAGCAGATCGTTTCTCTGGAAGGTTTTGCTACTCTGCGTCGTTGGTTAGGCTCTTTAGACAACAGCTACTACGACAACCGTATTCGTAAATTCCAAGCATACAGCGAGATCAGCAATGAACCTGCGCCGCACTACGCAATGGGATTAGACATTTACGCAACTTGGACTTCTCCAATTCGTAAATACGGTGACATGATTAACCACCGTATGCTTAAAGCACACATATTAGGTAAAGCGCCGATTCAAACACCAGACGAAACCATTGGTGATGAACTTGCCCTGCACCGCCGTCACCACGGTATGGCTGAACGTAACGTTGGCGATTGGTTGTATGCTCGTACTCTAGCGAACGCTCCAGTTGAAGAAACTCGTTTCCAAGCAGAGATTTTCGATATTAACCGCGCAGGTATGCGTGTACGCCTACTTGACAATGGTGCAGCGGCGTTTATCCCTGGCTCTCTCATTCTTGATAATAAAGAGAGAATAGAGTGCAACGGTGATATGGGTACTGTATCTATCGATAAAGAAATGGTATACAAACTGGGAGACGTTTTAGAAGTAGTTCTCTCAGAAGTTAATCAGGAAAACCGTAACTTGGTAGCAAAACCTACACAAGTTTTTGCGGACTTGCCTAGCGAGCCTGAAACAACAAATGAAACCGAAGCCTAATTTCTAATAGGTTTACTTCTAAAGGCGCTAATTATTAGCGCCTTTTTTGTAAATGTCTCATGCTTAAACAATACTTAAAAAAGCAATTAATCTACAACGCCAAAGAAGTTCACTATGCCATCAATCACGGTCACTCAATTCAGAAACTTTATTCCCAGGAAACGCGAACGCTACCCCGCCTCTAAAAACGGTATCTTTATGGTATCGAAAGGAAGCATATCTTTTATGCTGCCCAATGGCACCCAAGCCTCGTTAAAAGCGGGAGATTTCACGCTTTACAATTCTGGTCAGATTAAAGACATCACGGTCGACACTGAAAATGGTGAGTTTAGTGCGATTTGCTTAGATTTTGATTTGGCAATTTTCCAAAAGTTCATAAATCAGTTCAGTGATTTAGAGTCCACTCAAACTCCAGATAAGTACATTAAGTTCAATCAAACGGATACCGAAATCTGCCAATTGAAAGAGCTCATCATGTCCCTGACCAATTCATCGACTCAGAATGATTACGCACTCACCCAGCTAGGCTTAGGTTTGCTGTCTTTAATGGTTGAGCAGTATCCGGAACTATTAACGATTATTAGCCGAATTTCTAGATTGACGGTGACACAAAAGGTCATTCATTACATTGAACAGAATATAGAAAATAATATCTCACTCGATACCCTAGCCAGCTATATGGGGATGTCACCAGCCACACTTAAACGCCGTTTATCGGCGGAAAACCTTTCGTTTTCAAACCTCTTGAAGATAAAGCGAATCGCCCACGCAGCCACACAGCTCAGAACATCGAACAAATCGATTACTCAAATTGCTTATGAATCCGGATTTAAAAGTGCGGCGCATTTTAGTACCGCCTTTAAAACCTATCACGGCAAAACACCAAAAGATTTCCGGTCTTTGGTTTCACAATCTTATTAATACCAATCGTAGTAAATCACTGATCACTTACTCACTGTGATTGGTATAACTACGCAATCTTATTGGCATAATTTGAAGTGACATCCATCATTTATAGTGATGCGGATAGTTTTAGTAACATAGACCGTTTTTAGTGACGCAGATAGGTTGCAATGATGTGAGTTTAAAAAAGTTGTTCGTTTTAGGTATCAAGCCCCTCGCAAACATCTCGACAGAATAATCACGACCAGAAGTACGATTTAGGGTCTTTTTCTATTTCAGACAAAATAGCATCAAGATCCTTCGATTGAGGTAAGTAAGGATAAGGCCCCCAATTTACTGAATCGGTTTCTACATCACCTTCTAGCGGCACCATTACCAACCAACATGACAGTGACTCATCAAAACTAACGCAGGCGATCTCATTTGTGTAATCGCTATGAGATGAGTCGAGCAGATAATGAGCCTGAGAAAACAGCACACCACCCTCACACTCTTCATAAAGGGATTTGCCTAGCTCGACAGGTAAACTGCGATTTCGAGATGTACAGAGCTTCTCAGCTCCAATTAAAAGACGATTCAGTTCGATATGAATGACGGACATAACACCTCTTGTAACTTCATAGAAACTTCTAAGTAGTGAATTCCTTTGTTTAGCTTAGGACTCAACCAACATTTTAGCGAACTAGCGCAAACAAAATACCCGTCCTGCTTCCAGAAACGAATCCTGTTTTTGTAAACCCAACTCGCTTTCACTCATCAAGCTAATAGCGACACATTGAGCGGATAGAATTTCACAAAATTGTCATATAACCGACCTATCATAACCACCAAATGTTATTAACTAGGAGTTGTTTATGTTACGAGTCGCGCTTGCCTCTCTTTTATCCTTAGCCCTGTCTTCTCATGCTGCTTTTGCACAAGAAACCAATATTTCGGGCTCCACTTCGGTATCACGTGTGATGGATGTATTGGCTGAGGAGTACAACAAGACTCACCCTGATAACTATATTGCGGTTCAAGGCATCGGTTCTACAGCGGGTATTACCATGGTCAATAAAGGTGTCGCTGATATTGGTATGAGCTCACGTTACTTAACTGACCGCGAACAGGGCGAAAAATTGAAGGTATTTCCAATTGCCTTTGACGGCCTAGCCGTCGTGACTAACCGTTCAAACGGTGTAAGCAACGTTACACGTGAACAGCTATTCGATATCTACAAAGGAAAAATCACAAACTGGAAAGCCATAGGTGGTGCGGATCAACCTATCGCAGTTGTAACTCGTGAAGCTTCTTCTGGTTCACGTTACAGCTTCGAGAGCTTACTTGGTTTGACAAAAATCATTAACGACCGTCTAGTGTCTGACATCAACCCAAATAACTTGGTTGTAAACAGCAACAGCATGGTAAAAACGATTGTTAACCATAACCCACATGCGATTGGATTCATCTCTGTTGGCTCTATCGACCGTTCGATCAAAGCAATCACATTTGAAGGCGTTGAGCCGACATCTAAGAACATCGCCAACCACAGTTATGAATTGGCTCGCCCATTCTTATTGCTGCACAAAACTGAATCAGTTTCTGACGAGAGCAAAGATTTCATTAAGTTCGTGAAGTCAAAACAAGGGCAAGATCTTATCGAAGAGTACGGCTACACGCGTATCAAGTAAGATAACGACTTTTGTGATGTTGTTAGGATGTTGATGATATCGCCTTGATAGACAAAAACAAAAAGAGAGAGCCTTAAGCTCTCTCTTTTTTGAATCTATAATCTTCGCTAAAAGCAATTCTACTTATAAAAAAGCTCTAGAAGTGAAGTTGAATCACCGAAACAATCACAGCACCAGGACGACGGATGCCTTCGATTTCTACACGGATTTCGCGTTCAATCTCTAGGCCTTTCTTAATTGGCGTTACTTTTGTTAGCGTACTTTTAGCGCGAACGTTACTGCCCGATTTTACAGGGTATGGGAAACGTACTTGGTTAAGACCAATGTTTACAACCATCTTCGCCGTTGGGAATTGAGATTTGTCAGGATCAACACTGTCTGTCAGTCGAGGAAGCAGAGACAAAGTCAGAAAACCATGTGCAATGGTTGTTTTGAACGGAGAATCTGTTTCAGCCTTAGAAGGCTCTGTATGAATCCACTGCATGTCTTCAGTAACGAGACCAAACTGGTTGATTCTGTCTTGGCTTACATTGATCCAATCACCAGTATGGATCACTTCACCGATCTGCTGTTCAAGCTCATCAAATACAAGTTGTGCTTCTGGCTTAAGTACGATCTGTGGTTCGACAGGCATCTCTGGCGCATCTTCATTGACAGCAGGTTTGTGGTGATCACGAACCCACGCAAAGAAATGACTATTTTGCGTGCGATTCAGAAAGTCTCCCCAGTAATCTCTAAGAGCTGGAGACATCCATTGCATAAACTCTGAGTGTTGCGAAGACACGCTGTCGCCTCGGTGTTTAAATAAATCAATGACTTTCATAAGAACCTCAATGCACAAAATATTTCAATATAACTTGGTAATTTTGAAACACTTCACACTATTGTGCAAATACTTTCGAGCATACAAGTGTTAGCCGAACACTTATACATCCAACAAAAACAACAACTTAAGAATAAAACACCATTTTATTGGAGAGCTTTAATTGGAGTATTAGCTCTACCTTATAATAAACATTTCATTATATAAACAGATTCTTTATTCACAAGTGGAATAAAAAAGGCTTAGCACAATGCTAAGCCTTCGTTTTTACAAGAAATTAATTACCAAGGAGAAACCTTGTAAAGGGCTCATCCTACAAGACACTTACTTCTCTATTCATCGTCCAGTGGAATCAACTTGGTATTGCCACCGTGTGCCTTCTCACGCTTACGCTGCACAAATGCATAGAATCCTGGGATTAGGAACGTACCCGCTAGCAACACACATAACAGACCGCCGATCAGTGAAATACCCAATGAGTTCTGGCTCACGTGACCAGCACCCGCAGCAAAGATAAGCGGGAATATACCTAAAATGAATGACCAAGACGTCATGTTCACAGCACGAAAACGTAGCGTACCGCCCTTCACTGCTGCATCTTCGATTGATGCGTCTTTGTCTTCACGCTCCACCTTAGCGAACTCCACAATCAAAATTGCGTTCTTCGCGGCCAAGGCTATCAAGAGAACCAAACCAATTTGTGCATAGAGGTTCAACGGTGTACCAGTCAGGTTCAACGCTAAGAAGGAACCTAAGGTTGCAACTGGTACCACTAAGATAATCGCTATAGGGATTGTCCAACTCTCGTACTGAGCCACCATAAACAGGTAGATGAAGATCAAAGCAAGTGCAAAAGCAAAGATCGCTTGGTTACCTGCTAGTACTTCTTGGTAAGCCATGCCTGTCCATTCGTAATGATAACCCTGCGGCAGTACATCAGCCGCAACACGTTCCATTGCAGCAATCGCATCACCGCTTGAGTAACCCGGTGCTGGTTGGCCTTGAATCACCGCACTGCGGTACATGTTGTAACGCCATGCTACGTCCGGCTCGAAGATCTGGTCGTAAGTCACCAATGTGCTTAACGGGATCATCTCGCCATTAGACGAACGTACGTGGAATCGTTGTAGGTCATCCATGCTGCTACGGTGTTCACTGTCTGCTTGCATGGTGACACGGAAATTCTTACCAAACATGGTAAAGTCATTCACGTACATTGATCCAAGATTGCCTTGTAGCGTTTGGAATATTTCCGACAGCGGAATACCAAGTTGTTGCGCTTTCTCACGATCAATATCGACATAGTAGTGAGGTACATTAGCGCGGAAGGTACTGAAGGTATGTGAAATCTCAGGCTGTTTGTTTGCCTCAGCAATCACGTCATTCATGACCATCGCTAGATCAGTGCGGCTACGACCTAATGTATCTTCGAGAACAAACTCAAAACCAGACGCAGCACCCATGCCCGGTACAGCTGGAGGTCCCATTGCAAATACAATCGCCTGAGGCAGTTCTGTTGCCGCTCGGCCATTAATACGTTGTGAGATAGCTTGCGCTGAATGTTGACCGTCCAGTGCGTTACGCATGTCCCAATCGTGGAGCTTGATGAACATCGACGCACCATTCGAAGCTGAAGCGCCCGTCATGAATGCATAGCCGTTAACCAGTGTCACACCATCTACGCCCGGCTCTTGCTCAACCATCTCTAGTAACTGCTCTGTCACATCTTCTGTACGAGACAGCGATGCCGCGTCAGGAAGCTGCACGTTAACCAGCAAGATGCCTTTATCTTCTTGAGGTACGAAAGCCGTAGACGTGGTTTTCGCAAAGTAAGTTACCGCTGCTAGTGCCACAACAAAGAAGGTAAACAGCAGAACACCCTTTTTCACAAGGAAGCCTGCAATTTGACCGTATTTGTTGGTTACAGATTCAAGACCACGGTTAAACGCTTGGTACCAACGTGCTGTGTTACCACCGCCCTGCTTAAGAACCAATGAACACAATGCTGGTGACAGCGTTAGAGCGTTAATAGAAGAGATCACAACCGCAATACAGATGGTCAGAGCGAACTGACGATACATAATGCCGGTAATACCTGGCAGCATCGCTACAGGGATGAATACCGCTAACAGAACCAAGGTTGAGGTAACAATTGGCCCCGTGACTTCTTTCATTGCGATAAGCGTTGCTTTTCGCGGTGAAATGGTAGGATCTTTGGCCATCGTAGTATCGACGTTCTCGATAACCAAGATCGCATCATCTACTACGATACCAATCGCCAAAATCAAACCAAACAGGGTTACTGTATTAATGGTAAAGCCGGTCATCTGCATGACCGCAAAAGTACCAATCAAAGATACCGGAATCGCAACCACAGGAATCAAGGTTGCACGAGCACTGCCCAAGAACAAGTACGTTACTGCGATAACCAGCAAAATTGCTTCGATGAGTGTTTTAACTACACCTTTAATCGACTCAGCAACGAAGAGTGTGGTGTCGTAACTCGCCTCGTAAGCAACGCCTTCAGGGAAATTTTTGCTTAGGTTGTCTAGCATCGCCATGACTGCTTTACCACTTTCCAGCGCATTAGCGTCTGACTGAAGTGACAGCGTTACGATTGAAGCGTCTTGACCACGGTACTTACCGTTACCATCGTAGAACTTTTTACCTAGCTCAACACGTGCAACGTCTTTTAAATAAACCGTTGAACCGTCTTGATTTGCACGAAGCACAACATTTTCAAACTCATCAGCCGTTTCTAATCGGCCTTTTGTTACCAAGTTGAATTGCACTTCTTGCGCGTTGTTATAAGGTGCAGCTCCAATACGGCCAGCTGCGACTTGAACGTTCTGCTCCGCCAAAGCGCGATTCACATCAGAGGTAGTTATATTGAGGTTAGCCATTTTTTCAGGATCTAACCAAACACGCATCGCGTATTCACCACCACCCAACACGTTAACTTCACTAATGCCCTTTACACGAGCCAATTGGTCTTTAATGTTCAAGTTCACGTAGTTGATAAGGAATTGGTCATTGTACTCTCCGTTCGGCGAGTAGAAGTTCAATACCATCAATAGGTCAGGTGAACGCTTCTTGACCGTTACACCCACCATTCTTACTTCTTGTGGAAGTTTCGATTCGATCTGAGCAACCCGGTTCTGAACGTTGACCTGAGCCATATCAGCATCAGTACCGACATCAAAGGTCACGTTAAGGTTGTATGAACCATCATTAGCACTTTTAGAAGACATGTAGATCATATCTTCTACGCCATTCACCGATGTCTCTATGGGGTCGGCTATCGCCTGTTCCACCACTTCAGCACTCGCACCCGTGTAGAATGCCGACACACTGACCGATGGTGGGCTAATTTTTGGATATTCGGCCACTGGTAAGATAGCGAGAGAGATCGCACCCGCCAGCGTTAATATTATGGATATGACAAGGGCAAACTTAGGCCTTTGAATAAAGAAACGACTTAACATAAATAGCCCCCTTACTCAGCTTGTTCAGCAGAAGCTTGAATACGAACAGACATACCATTACGTACACGTTGTAGGCCTTGAGTGATCACTGCGTCGTTCTTCTCTAGACCAGAATGAACGATCACACCACCTTCAACTTGTCGCCCCATCTCAATGTTTCTGCGCTCAGCAACGGGTGCGGCTTCACCTTCAACCAATACCATCACAAAGTCACCTTCTAGGTCGGTTTGAACTGCACGACGCGGAATAGTCACAACATCAATAGATTGCTTTTCACGTAGATCAACGCGAACGTGTTGGCCTGGAAGTAATTGCTGGTTCGGGTTATCAGCAATTGCGCGCATCGCGATCGTACCAGTATTGAGGTTGATACGGTTACCCAAGAAATCAAGCTGACCTAGATGTTCGAACGCTTCACCATTCTCAAGCATGATCTGAACTTCAACACCTGCAGAATCGCTGCTGCCATCTCCTTCGATGCGATCCATACCCAGCTCAATACGCTCACGCTCACTGATGCTGAACGATGCATGGATTGGATCTAGGCTAACCAACGTAGTTAATACACCTGACGACGGTGAAACCAAGTCACCCGTGCTCACTTTGGTGTCACTAATTCGTCCAGAGAAAGGCGCAATAATTTTGGTATGAGAAAGCTGAACATTGGCTGCATTGAGTTGTGCTTGACTTGCTTCAAGCTGTGCCTGAGAACCCAATAAGTTTGCTGTCAATGCATCAAATTCCGATTGAGAAATACTCCCCTTAGGGAGAAGGTTCTTACCTCGGTTAAAATCAAGCTCGGCTTTTTTAAGGTTCGCGTTCGCTTGAGCAACAGACGCTTTTGCGCTTGCTACTTCAGCTTCAAATGAAGAGGGTTCAATGGAGTACAGTAATTGGCCCTTTTCGACCATTTGACCTTCATTGAAATGACGGCTTTGTAGATAGCCAGAAACCTGCGCTGTGATAGCCGTGTCTTCAACGGCTTCAATACGACCGATGTACGACTTACTTTGCTGGTGAGAAACAACGCTAACATCCTGTACTGCTACGAGAGGTAGAGGCGCTTGCTTGGCATTTTGAGCATCTTGCCCACATCCAACAAGAATAAGAGAGCTTGCAAGAGCCGTAAGGATCAACTTTTTACGCATGGTTATACCGTCACTTGTTAGTATTTGAACAGTATAAAATTTACGTAACACACCCGTTACTATTGTCCGAGGAATATCAATTATAACGAACCAAAGTGTATCAATATGTTAATTGAAACTAAGTGCTTATAAAGTAATTACAAACGCGTTACAATTTCTAAGTAAATCAACCTCTCAGCTTTTGTTCTCTATGGATATTGTCTAACATCATGTATTGTCAGACAGATAAGCATTCACATTTAATTGTTAAGGAATTCTCATGATTTCAAAATGGGCTAAACGTTTCTATCAAATGGCGGAATTGGTCGGTTCTTGGAGTAAAGATCCTTCAACTCAAGTCGGCGCCGTCATCACGAAGCACAACCGTATTGTTTCAGTTGGCTTTAATGGCTACCCACATGGCGTGTCTGATAGTGCGGATACTGACGATCGCGAGATGAAATACCTCAAGACACTTCACGCTGAAGAAAATGCAATCTTGTTTGCTAAACGTGATTTAGACAGTTGTGAAGTTTGGGTCACTCACTTCCCTTGTCCGAACTGTGCAGCAAAAATCATCCAAACTGGAATTTCAGCGGTACATTGCCCAGAGCAAAGTGAAGATTTCCTTTCTCGTTGGGGAGATAAGATCAAGATAAGCCAAGATATGTTTGAGCAAGCTGGTGTAGAAGTAGACTGGTTGCCACTCGCTGACCTGTATTAATCTCTAACGCTAGGTCTCAGGTCTAAGTCTAGATCTCAAATACAAAAAAGCCGAGAGTCGATATTATCGCTCTCGGCTTTCTTTTTATTCGGACTTGTTAGCTTCCAGCATCGTATTAGTCACTTGAGGGAAATGCCAACGCGTAAGCTTCCATGAAATCTTTACGGATATCCTGTTCAAGGTGAATCGCTTTCTCTGTCGGGCAGAAGATCATAAAGTGGACTTCTTGCTCACCCGTTGAGCTGCTCGTGATATGAATGTGCGGTTCAGAGCCAGGAAGGTCAACCCCAGCGTGCTTCTCAATCACACCATTGTAACGACGGGCAACATCGATAAACTCTTCACAATGCTCTTCAATTTTCACGATAAGACCCGGCACCATAGGGTATAGGTTTACAAAGTCTTTCACCGTCACAAAAAAGTTATGATAAACATAGCGCTTCATGAAGTTGAGGTTCTTTACCGGATAAGTGAAGAACATGCTATTAGGCAGCGTGGCAGTCTTGCCAGTGAAGTGATATTGCCCATGATACAAATCGATTTCTTGAATCACAGTCGCCATCAAGTTGTGCTCAATCACCTCACCGCTGATTTTGCCCACTTCAATCCAATCACCAATTCGAAATGAGCGAGAACTCGCACGCTGAATAGAGCCAGTAAAACAGAGAATGATCTCTTTTGAGGCCACGACTATCGCAACCGCAATAGCGGTAACAGACAGCGCAAATTCGCTGATTTCGGATTTCCACAGCACGAATAACGTCACAACAATAATCGCGAATGTGCCGTTTTTGGTACGTGACATCCAGTTACGTTGGTCTTCACTAAGAAAAGCGACATCACCACGGATTCGAGACAAAGTGATTCGTCGGATTATTAATATAATGCAGATGATCAGCACACTAAAAATAAACTTATTAGCGAGTAAGAAATCTATTACTTGCCACATCTTTTCCATTATTTATTCCTTTGTATTACAACAATTAAGCTTTATAACGACGAGCATTAAAGCGATGAGCTTTACAGCGACTGACTCAATCCAATAAACGCATTATAAAAAAGCACTCAAAAATAGAGCGCTCCTTTTCATGCTTTTATCAGCTATTAGGGCGTGTTGACCTTTCGCGGTTAAATTTTGTTCGAAGGATCAACACGCCCTAGTAAGGCTATCATTTTATCTTGGCAGAAGTAATAAATTGGCCAAAAGTTTCACACCAAATCACAACGGTATTAAATCGATTAAGATCAGTACCTTCTGGGAGGTTAACCATAAATCGGTCGAATGTTTTTACATCTCCGACTCTCAGTAACTCACTCTTGCTGTCATTGAATGCCTGTTCGGTTTCAATAAACTTAGGTGATAGGTAAACCTTATAATCCGGCCCCGGCGCCAATTCACCTTCAAAAGCTATCGCACTTTCAGAGACAGAGACGATGCCCTCTCCCCAATGCAAAAAGTCACTGTCTTGTCGGTCTTTGGTGAACTCACCTGTATAGATCGCCTGCTGACTGATCGCTTCAACAGAACTTGAGGAAGGAGAATCAGGCTCAATCAAGATAGGTAGTGCATAGACACCAAGCCCAAAACCAAAAGCACCCACGGCTAAGTGGGTGCAAAGTAAAACTAACTTTTTCATCGCGTACTCCCTTATACTTAAAGAGAGTATTAATGAATACTCTCAAAAATACAAAGAGATATCGCGTTTTAGACGGCTATTTTTGATAGTGAATAGCGGTACGTTGAGAGAGTTTCACGATCACTTCTACCGCTTGTTCCATGCCTTGAATGGTAATGAACTCATGAATACCGTGGAAGTTGTAGCCACCGGTAAAGATATTCGGACACGGTAGCCCCATGAAAGATAAGCGAGCACCGTCTGTACCACCTCGGATAGGCTTGATCATTGGCTCAACATCACACTCAATCATCGCTTGCTTCGCTAATTCAATAATATGTTGATGCGGTTCAACCATCTCTTTCATATTGAAGTAGCTATCGGTTAGCACCAGCTCAACACGGCCTTTCTCAAGACGCTCATTCAGCTCATCCACTTTCTGTTGCATGAATGCCTTACGCGCTTCTACACCCTCACGTTCAAAATCACGGATGATGTATCCCAGTTCAGAGCGAGCCACACCCATTTCAGCTGATTTCAGGTGGTAAAAACCTTCATAACCTTCTGTGCACTCTGGTGTTTCTTGCGCAGGCATCATCAGTTGGAATTGCGCTGCAATGTTCATTGAGTTCACCATTTTACCTTTGGCGGTACCTGGGTGAACGTTCACACCATGACAGATAACATCAGCGCTCGTGGCATTAAAGTTCTCAAATTCCAACTCCCCTACTGGCCCACCATCAATGGTATACGCCCACTCGGCGCCAAATTTTTCAACGTCAAACAGGTTCGCACCGCGGCCAATCTCTTCATCCGGTGTGAAACCAATGCAGATGTCGCCGTGTTTGATGTCTGGATTCGCTTTCAGGTAAGCAATCGCACTGATGATTTCAGCGATGCCCGCTTTGTTATCGGCACCAAGCAGAGTTGTGCCGTCAGTCGTAATAAGGTCGTGACCATGTAAAGAATCAAGGTCTGGGTATTGGCTTGGGTTCAAACTCTCGCCACTTTCACCTAATTCAATCGTTCCACCTAGGTAATCTTTAATCACTTGTGGTTTCACATTTGCTCCTGAAGCATCAGGAGCGGTATCCATATGCGCCACAAAGCCAAGCGCAGGCACTGGATAATCGACATTCGACGGCAGTTTCGCCATCAAATAGCCATTTTCATCTAAAGAAACATCAACTAACTCTAATGCAATCAATTCTGACTTTAAGGCTTCAGCAAACGTGATTTGACCCGGTGAACTTGGGCATTGCTGATTAGAAGGATCGGATTTAGTATCAAAAGTAACGTAATTCAGAAAACGTTCGACAAGCTTTTCCATAATTCATCTCACCATGGATTAAGTAATTGATTTACTGACTTTATTATTCATGTAAATAAGCGAGGCATTGTTAAGTAAATACGTACGCAGAGTCAGTCGCGAGGCTTTTCATCTTACGCCCCTGACCATGTATGTAATTGCTCTAAATCATTATTGTGCGAAATTAGACGAGCTTCCTATACTTGAAAGCAAGAGGGTTTCGTCAGTTCAACATTGCATACGGATGATAAGCGATCGCTTTGTACGCATTCTACGCCCTCCGCTCTCAGCCTAAAAAAAGTACAAAGTGGCTGATGATCACAATTTATCCTTGATGCAGAATCTGTCATACGTTACACGGAGACACAGTTATGACGATTAATAAATATTTCATTTTCTCTCCTCAAGCCTCTGAGGAAACACTTCAACCAGCATTAACTGAGAAAGAAGTTCAAAGGCAGGAAGCTCTAAGACAGGCGCAATCTCAAGGTGGGTTTGACACCAACGCGACCTCGTAACTTAATCAATACTCAGAACTTGTTTATAGAACCCCTAAAAAAGAGCTCTACTTCACTTTGATGTAGAGCTCTTTTGTCTCTGGACCTTTCTCCTATTCAAATGCAGCTTCATTCAGGCGCCTGATCTATTAACACCTTGTTATCTATCGCGTCTTTTGTATGTTGCTTCTCAATCATAAAGCAGACTCATTTGTTGCAATGAGAAATGACTCATTAAACTTGCCCAAGCCATACCCTGTGTTGCCATTTTGTGCTAATAATTTATATTCGTTTTCATTCCTCACTCGCCCTTTTTCAATATCCACACTGCGAGCACTAACGAGCCTCACTACAGGAACCCCGAATTTAATGGAATACTCAAAACTAGGAAGTAGTCAAATTCCCGTTTCCCGAATCTGCCTTGGCAGCATGACTTGGGGGCTGCAAAATACGCAACAACAAGCTGACCAACAAATCGAATACTCGCTAAGCCAAGGTATTAACTTTATCGATACCGCAGAGATGTACGCAGTACCACCGTCTCCAGACACCTACGGTAAAACGGAAGCAATCATAGGTAACTGGTTAGCTCGCAATCCGCAGCGCCGCCAAGAAGTCATCATCGCCAGCAAAATCGCAGGCCCGGGATTGCCTTGGGTTCGAGATGGCGGGCCAATCACGGGGGAAGCTGTAATTGCAGCGGTTGACGCTTCATTAGCGCGTTTACAAACGGACTATATCGACCTTTACCAATTGCATTGGCCAAACCGAACGACGCCTCACTTTGGCAAACATTTCCCGAATCATATTCGATTCAGTGATATCGACAGAAAGCAGCATGAAGCGGAGATGCTAGAGATCCTCCAAGCACTGGCGAGCTGCATTAAAGCAGGAAAAGTCCGTCATGTTGGTTTGTCTGATGACACCACTTGGGGTATTAACACTTACCTTAAGCTCAGTGAGAAGCATGATTTACCGCGAATGGTCTCTATTCAGAATGAATTTAGCCTGCTGCACGCGAAAGACTGGCCTTATTTGATTGAAAACTGTGTGCATGAAGACGTCGCCTACCTACCATGGTCACCGTTAGCAGCGGGCATGCTGAGTGGCAAATACATTGATGGTGCGAGACCAGAAGGCAGCCGCTGGACTTACATGCAGCGTAAAGGCATTTTCCGCGACACTGAGTCTGCCAATGAAGCCGTAAAAGGATATGTCGAAGTTGCGAACGCTCACGGGTTTACACCGAGCCAACTAGCATTAGCGTGGTGTAATCAAGTTGATGGTGTCACCTCCACTATTATTGGCGCAACCACCATGGAACAACTGAAAGAGAACGTAGCAGCGTTCAGCAAACCGTTGTCAGAAGAGATCCTTACTGATATCAACACAGTGTTTAAGCGCTACCCTGCCCCATATTAATCATACAGGTCAGCTAATCTTGGGTTCAGCTTAATATTAGATGAGTAATTCAGATAAGAGCGCGCTATTTAGTGCGCTTTTCTTTTTTAAGTGGGTTGCTTTTGCTTTTTAGTGGATCGCATTGAGTTATCACGCTTTTGGTTATCCAACCTTTGCTCTATAATGCGCGGGCTTATATCTAGGATAAAAACATGATTTCAAAAAAACAATTAAAACTCCTTCGTGCTTTGGGCCAAAAGAAACAACGTAAAGCCCACGGCTTGTTTCTAGTTCAAGGTGAAAAGAACGTTCTTGAGCTGTTCAATAGTGACTTAGTCGTGAAGAACGTCTTTGCTACCGCTGATTTCTTATCTGAAAATCACGCTTCACTGTTTGAGTTTGATTGTGTTGAAGCTTCACTAGATGACCTAACCAAAGCGAGTACTTTGGTGAGTAACAATGCGGCGATTGCTGTTGTTGAGATCCCAACGTTTGAATTACCAAAAGCTACTGAGTTAATGATTGCACTGGATGGTGTATCTGATCCGGGCAACCTAGGTACGATTATTCGCGTAGCAGACTGGTATGGCATTAAGCATATCGTTGCGAGCAGCGATTGTGCAGACCCATACAACCCGAAAACGATCAGCGCGACCATGGGCAGCTTTGGCCGAGTACACGTAAGCCAAACAGACTTACCTGCTTATTTAGAACAAGCGAACCTACCGGTTTACGGCGCGTTCTTAGAAGGCGAAAGTGTTCATAAGACAGAATTTACTGCCAATGGCATTTTGCTAATGGGCAGCGAGTCTCACGGCATTCGTGAACATGCGGCTAAATACGTAACGGATAAGATTACGATTCCTGCATTCGGTGGCGCAGAGTCTCTGAACGTAGCAATGGCGACAGGCATTATTCTCGACAACATGCGTCGTCAGCATAGCTAAATTTCATAAGCTAACGAGCCAGTCGACACTGCTCAGATATTAAAAAAGGCGTATTGATTAAATCAGTACGCCTTTTTATTTGAGTTCTTTTCAACAATTACTTTTCTAGCATTGCCAACTTATCAGCGACACCATTCCACTTTTCAGCTTCATCCATCGGTGCTTTGACTTCAGTTTGTACCGGCCAGATTTCGGCAAGCTCGACATTCACTTCAATAAAGATCTTTTGATCTTCTGGCAGATCATCTTCTTGGAAGATCGCTTGAGCATCGCATTCAGGTACACATAAACCACAATCAATGCATTCGATTGGGTTGATTACCATGAAATTCGGGCCTTCATGGAACGCATCTGCGGGGCATACCGCCACACAGTCCGTGTATTTACATTGAATACAGTTATCGCCTACGACAAATGCCATGATGCTCTGCTCTATAAGTTAGTCAAAATTGAAGAATGGAGGATAATACTCATCCCAAGGCAAAATTCAACATCATACGGCTCTAATATCGTGTCTATTTGCTCCATGTTTCCAAATTAGTATGACAGATAAATCAATTTCTCGTAAAATGCGCGCCATTGTGAGCTTATCGCTTCTTTCAACATCAGCGTTTTCATCAAACTCTGCGTTTAGAAGCGGTCTAGCTAAGACACCTATAAAGACGAGACATCGAAATGATACGTTTAACCGAAATTAAACTCCCTCTAGACCACGAAGAATCAGCCATTCAAGACGCTATTGAAGCGAAGCTTGGCATTAATTCTGATCAGGTACTTTCTTTTAATATCTTTAAACGTGGCTACGATGCTCGTAAGAAATCAAAAATCTTACTTATCTACACGCTTGATGTTCTCGTTGAAAACGAAGCTGAATTGTTAGAGCAATTCATTAGCGACCCGCACGTAAAGGTGACTCCTGACATGGAGTACAAATTCGTGGCTAAAGCGGTTGAGAACCAAACTGAGCGCCCTGTGGTTATCGGTTTTGGCCCATGTGGTCTATTCGCAGGCCTAGTGCTTGCTCAAATGGGCTTCAATCCAATCATCGTTGAGCGTGGCAAAGAAGTTCGTGAACGTACGAAAGATACCTTTGGTTTCTGGCGTAAGCGTACACTGAACACTGAATCAAACGTACAGTTCGGTGAAGGTGGCGCAGGTACATTCTCTGACGGTAAACTATACAGCCAAGTTAAAGATCCAAAGCACTACGGCCGTAAGGTAATCGAAGAATTCGTAGCTGCTGGCGCACCTGAAGAAATCCTATACGTAAGTAAGCCACACATCGGTACCTTTAAACTGGTTACCATGATCGAGAAGATGCGTGCTTCTATCATTGAGCTAGGTGGCGAAATCCGTTTCAGCACTCGCGTTGATGACGTTCACATGGAAGACGGTCAAATCACTGGCTTGACGCTTTCTAACGGTGAAGAGATTAAATCTCGTCACGTAGTACTGGCTGTTGGCCACAGTGCTCGTGATACGTTTGAAATGCTGCACGAACGTGGCGTTTACATGGAAGCTAAGCCTTTCTCTGTTGGTTTCCGTATCGAACATAAACAAGCGATGATCGATGAAGCTCGCTTCGGTAAGAACGCGGGCAACCCTATCCTAGGTGCTGCGGACTACAAACTCGTACACCACTGTAAGAATGGCCGCACTGTATACAGCTTCTGTATGTGCCCAGGTGGCACTGTGGTTGCAGCGACTTCTGAAGAAGGCCGCGTAGTCACCAATGGCATGAGCCAATACTCTCGTGCAGAACGTAACGCAAACAGTGCCATCGTTGTGGGTATCGACCCAGAGCGTGATTACCCAGGTGACGCACTAGCAGGTATCCGTTTACAGCGTGAATTAGAAAGTGCCGCTTATGTTCTAGGTGGCGAGAACTACGACGCCCCTGCACAGAAAATTGGTGACTTCCTAAAAGGTCGCGATCCAAGTGAAATCGGTGAAGTAAAACCATCGTTCACGCCGGGTATCCACCTAACGGACATTTCAAAAGCACTGCCTGACTTTGCTATCGAAGCGATTCGTGAAGCAATCCCAGCGTTCGAGAAGAAGATCAAAGGTTTCTCTACGCCAGATGGCCTACTAACCGGTGTTGAAACTCGTACGTCTTCTCCTGTATGTATCAAGCGTGGTAAAGACTACCAAAGCATCAACCTTAAGGGCTTCTTCCCTGCTGGTGAAGGCGCAGGCTACGCGGGTGGTATCCTATCTGCTGGTATCGATGGTATTAAAGCTGCAGAAGCGCTAGCACTGTCTATGGTAGAGCAGAACCAAGCTGAGAAGATTGAGATCGCTTAAGCGCTTTCGATAAAGCAAAGCTAGATCACAATCAACCAAAACTAAAAATCCAGTGTCTTGTCGACACTGGATTTTTTATTGCATAAAGGTATCTAGAGTTATTAAGTCACGACTTCGTCAGCGTTACTTACAAGTCTCTTTTGACCAATTCACACCATCATTTGAACACTCAAACAGACTTGTCCCATTCTGGTAATAATAACCTCTAGTCCAGTTACCTTGAGAATCTTTAGACGTTATCGTCTGAGTGTAATGCCGCGGTTGGTGAAGTACGTGACAAACACCATCACCACACACCTCCGCCCAGTCTTGGGTGCTGAATGCCCCAGTAAGAGCCAGTAAACCACTAGTGAGATATGAAGAGAATGAACTGAGTTTATCTTGCATATGACTCCCACAAAAAAGCACCCGACTTTCACAATGGAAAGGGGTGCTTTGTCAGTTACAAACGGTAGAAACGAAAAAAACACTAGTTAGGCGAGATTTTCTCATTTTGAAAATTTGTGCTGTATTCAGAGACAATTTTCAAGTTTTAAACACTAACACGAACTCCACCACCTGGCTTTTCATTGCTAGAGTATTTCTTCTTAAACTTAATCAATTCATTAATTAAAAATTGGTAACATTCTGCTTTAGAGTTGCAACTATTTGCCATCAATAAAGTTTCTACGTCGCGACACTTTCCAAAATACTCTCCTTTCATTTGCGCAAATTCTTTAGGTTTTGTATCCAAGCTTTGCATTCCTGCAACCTCTTCATCTTGATACATTTTATAGAGGCCATGAATATAGCTTGGATCAGTATTTCTTTTACCTTTCCCTTTTAGAAATGGAAGAAGTACATTCTCTATGTCGTGACCACAAAAATAAAGATACATATTTTTATTATTAAGTCCCTTACTTTCGAGGTTCTCAACAAACTCAGAAGGAGCGTTTAGTTCCGAAATAGTCCCTAGATCATACCCACTTAATGAAAGTCGTAAAAATGAATTTTGAATCCTACCTTTATATAAATCTCGCTGATAATTGTCGCCATTTTTGATGTGATAAAGCAAATTTAAAAAATTACCATACTGCTCAAAAGACCATTTCTCTAATGCATCGATAAATAGATTACTATCAACAGTTTCTGAACTTGTGCAAGCCGCATCTTTGACAACCTCAACCAACCCTAAAGGGTCATATAGGTAGTTTTCTATCGCATATGCATATGTTTGAAATACAAAAGGAGAACAATAAAAACTATCAAAATCATCACCGTCATTAATATTATAATCGACATTCAATAAAAAGTCATAATCGCTATCAACAAAGTAAAGTGAATACTCACCCACCTCTTCCTTTTTAACTACTGACTTAATGGCATCCTTACCTGAAGCTTGAGATTCATAATGCTTTCGGATAGGTTCAACTATAATATCATTAATATCTAGTGTTCGAAGTACACCTCTCCAAAACTGAACATCAGCTCTTGATTCAACCCAAGCCTTTCGCATACCTTTTCTATCCACACGTCTTGATAAAACACTGGATTTTTGGATTCTTGCAGACTTTCGAGCACCTCTGTGGACATTTGATTGACCTACATTGACCGTCATATCTACTCCGATACTAATTCAATACAATGTGATTCATCCCATTCTTCAATTAGGCTTGGAGAGTGACTTGCAATAATAAACTGCATGTTTGGAGCTATTAGAACCAAATCACTAATTAAAGTATTCTGCCAATCTATGTGTAAACCAATTTCGGGTTCATCTAACAACATCACATTAATCGAATTTTTAGACAAAAAAACAAGCAAAAATAAGTGAATCAATGCTTTTTCACCACGAGACAAGGAGTCTGGAGAGAGGATTTTGTCATTTTTGGATATAGTTAACTTGTTATCTTCTTCGTTTCTTACTACTTCTTTATTATCAATTCTAAAATATTTGTTAAGTGTTGTTATCAATCTATCGACTTCATTTTTTTGTTCTATCAACAATTTGTAACTTTCATCTTCAGCTTCATTAGGAACGTCTCTTCCCAAAGATTCGAATAATACTTTAGATAATTTAGAGTTCAATCTTGACTCAAACTTTTGAAACCTATCTATTACCTTTCTATAAGGCGTATCAACAATAATTCCAAAATACTTATCCATAACACTGTCGACTTCGTTATCGACACCTTCAGAATCTAAGTTTATAATTCTATCTTCTTGATAAATTTCAGCTCCCCAGTTTAGATAACGGTCTAATTCCGGAGTTCCTTCTTCCCACTCTACAGGGTGGTTCAATCCTACTCTAAACATTTCACCAAGAGAGCGTTTTTTATAAGTTAGTACATTTGTAACATCCACATCATTTGATATATCAAGAAACTCATCCTTAACACTCTGCAAAGCTTCAACACTATGCAATTCCTCACCAGAAAAACGCTCTAATATCAGCCTTTCTTTCTCGTGATCTTTGAGGATGGGGAATACTACTTTCGTTTTATAAATCTCAAATTCTTTGTCAAAAAACACACGTGTCGAACAAAAACGAAATTTAGATGTAGATATTTGCTTATCTTCTGGATTACCGACATTTATTGCATCATGAATTAAATTTAGTATGGTACTTTTCCCTAGGCCATTCCCTCCTGTAAGAAAGCTAACCTGATGTTGAAACGGTATAGTTATTCCTTTACCTTCATCCCATAAATTCAATATTTCTGCTGCAGATATTCGCATGTTTATCCTACTATAAATAACGCTATATTGGCTCGAAGTAAAAACTCCAAACATTGAAAACCACTCTTAACTGCTTTGTAAATTATAGCTTACGCCACAAACATCACTTCCAACAACGCGTTAAGTAGTGAACAATGTAGCCTCCTAGCTTAAATTATGCACCCTGAACACTAAAGCTCACCAAAACTGGTAATGCCAAGCGTTGGCTATCGCTCTTAAATGCTTGTTAGACAGTCTAAACCATTGCACCGTAAACACAAAACCCAAATCGAACTGAAACTGCCAAGCATTTAGTACCAGCCTTAAAAGTTTGCATGTCTAGATAGATGTCAGAATATTCAGTTAATCAGTTACTTTCCATCAGCCTCTAGCTGTTTAGAATTCCACTTACCTTCATGAATCGCTGAATTGACGTCTCTTCTTGGTAGCCAACCCATGGTTTCAAGTTCCGGTTTATCTTTGAAATGATCAACGTAGCCAATACACAGGTACGCCACAATATCGATGTTTTCTGGGATATCGAGTGCGTCTCGCAAGACAGAATCATGGAGAATGCTCACCCAACCTAAGCCAAGGTTTTCAGCTCTTGCCGCCAGCCACAAGTTTTGAACCGCACACACGGTGCTGAACAGATCCATCTCTTGTTTGATGGTTCTGCCTAAAACTACTTTTCCGGTTCGATTGCGGTCGCAAGTCACGCAGATGCCGATAGGCGATTCAACAATACCTTCAAGTTTTAATCGCTTATACATCGCCTGCTTTTCATCGGTGAACATTTCCGCTGATTCGGCATGCGCTTGATTAAAACCGGCTTTGATCTGTTGCTTGGTTTCGATATCACGGACAACGACAAAATCCCAAGGCTGCATAAAGCCAACACTGGGAGCATGGTGCGCTGCGGTTAGCACACGCATCAAAACGTCTTCTGGGATCTCATCAGGAAGAAACTGACCACGAACATCTCGGCGAGAAAAAATCGTTTTATATACTGCATCGCGTTCATTCGGCGTAATTTCCATACATCCCTGTCTTATCGTCGTCTTATTGAGCCAGTATTATCCAACTAAAGTGTCTATGTTGCTAGTAGTACACAAGCAACATGGTAGAATGCCGCCATTAATCTTATCCTTGTATAAGATTGTTGAACCTTTCCATCGCTATTTAGCCAAATCATACCGAGAAACTTATGCCATTTTCCAAGCTTGGATTAAGCTCACCTATTGTTAAAGCCGTTGCAAAACAAGGCTATGAAAAGCCAACCTCTATTCAAGAAAAAGCAATTCCGATTGTGCTTTCTGGTAAGAACCTAATTGCTGCTGCACAAACAGGTACAGGTAAAACTGCGAGCTTTGTTCTCCCTATCTTAGAAATGCTAAGTAAAGGTGAAACACAACGTAAAAAACGTATTCGCGCTGTTATTCTGACACCAACTCGTGAGCTTGCGATTCAGGTTGAGCAGAACATTACTAAGTACGCGAAGTTCCTAAACCTAACATCACTAGCGATGTACGGTGGCGTATCTTACCAACACCAGAAAGACCGCTTGATCGAAGGTGTCGATATTCTTGTGGCAACTCCAGGTCGTTTGATCGATATGTACGGACAACGTGCCGTTCATTTTGATGAAGTTGAAGTACTGGTTCTTGATGAAGCAGACCGCATGCTAGACATGGGTTTCATCGAAGACATCAACAAGATTATCGCGCGTTTGCCACAAAACATTCAAAACCTGTTGTTCTCAGCAACGCTATCAACGCCAGTTCGTGCGCTAGCGAAAAGCGCAATCAGTGAAGCGGAAGAGATTTCAATTGCCAAAACTGACGCTTCTAAAGCGAACATTGAGCAATGGTTGGTAACCGTCGATAAAGACCGCAAATCTGCGCTATTAAGTCACATGATCACTGACGGTGAATGGGACCAAGCGCTTATCTTTATCGAGACCAAACACGGCGCGGCTAAGCTAGTTGCCCAACTTGAAAAACGTGGCATCCAAGCTGAAGCTTTCCACAGTGGACGTAGCCAAGCGATTCGTGAAAAGATTCTGGCTGACTTTAAGAAAGGTCGTCTAAAATATCTAGTTGCGACAGGTGTTGCTGCTCGTGGTATCGATATCGATAATCTAAGCCGCGTAGTAAACTACGACATCCCATTCCCAGCAGATGATTATGTTCACCGTATTGGTCGTACTGGCCGTGCTGATGCATCTGGTGAAGCGATCTCTTTCCTATCGAAAGACAACTTCAAGAACCTGTGCATTATCGAAAAACGTCTTGGTCACTTGATTGAACGTCGTGTTGTTGAAGGTTTTGAACCACGCAAAGAAGTGCCAATCTCTGTATTGAACTTCGTTCCTAAGAAGAAAAGAGAGCAGCAACAAGACTAAGTAATTTCAGCTATAGAAATGAAAAAGTCGCATTAGCCAAAATGAAAATAAAACGAAGCCCATGTGGCTTCGTTTTGCTCTTAGAAATACAAATAAAATTGAGGCAATAAGATGATCACTCCTATCGCAACGAGATTAACCCGAGGCCAAGACCTAAAGCTTGAGATCCAAAAGCTAGTGACAGCGCACAATATCTCAGCGGGCTCTGTCGCGTCTTGTGTCGGGTGTGTTTCTCAACTCAATATTCGTCTGGCTAATGCAAACAACACCAAGCTAATTATAGCTCCGTTCGAAATTGTGTCACTTATGGCGACGCTAACCCCGAACCACCAGCATGTTCACCTATCCGTTGCTGATGAAAATGGCAATGTGATTGGTGGGCATCTGCTTGAGGGAACGATTATCGCCACCACCGCTGAATTAATTGTGCACCGTTACGATACTTTGACCTTCAACAGAGAGCATGATGATACGACGGGTTACACTGAGCTCACTATCAGCAGTAACACATAATAGCTTCACTGATAGCAGCACCAAACGCCTCATATAAAGCGATACCACCCAATAGTAATTAGGAAACACGATGGCTCCAAACTCCGCAGACTCCGTTATCGTTCTCGATTTCGAAACCACAGGCTTATCACCAAACATGGGTGACCGAGCGATTGAAATCGGTGCGGTTAAATTAGTTAACGGCGAAGTCGTCGACACCTTTCAGCAACTCATGAACCCAGGGTTTCGTGTTAGTGGATTCATTGAAAGCTATACCGGAATCAGTAACCGTATGTTAAGCACAGCGGCCAGTTGCAGTGAAGTGATGGATGAGTTTGCAGACTTTATCCAAGGCAGCCAACTTGTTGCTCACAATGCATCGTTTGATAAGCGCTTTCTCGATGCGGAATTAGACTTTATTGGCCGAGACTACACAGGCAAGTTCGCTTGCTCAATGTTGATTGCTCGCCGCCTAATCCAAGATGCGCCGACTCATAAGCTAGGCGACCTTGTGCGCTTTAAGAATATCGACAACGACGGTACTTTCCACAGAGCGTTAGCCGATTCAGAAATGACAGCACGGTTGTGGTTATTGATGATTGATGAGCTTCAAAGTGACCACGGCATTCAACAGCCGAGTTTTCAACTGATGCAGAAAATATCTAAGACCGCTAAAGGCTCTATTCCAAAGCTGCTGATGAGCAACAGAAATTAAATATCTAAACTCTCTCCCCTTCAAGTTTGATTGACAGGCTAGTCGCATGGATAACTACTAGCCTTTAGAACGAAAGAAGACTCTACTCCTGCAGTGATTCAAATGTTCCTTTAAGGCTTGCTAATTCACTCATGAAATAAGCCCACTGCTTATTAGTGCTGCTTTCTACGATATCGACTAAAAAATTGGCTGATGTCTGCATGTTCTTATCAAGCTCAGGCTCAAGTCCTTCAGGATAATAAGCTTCATTGTTCAGAAGCAGGTTCATAATAATCGGCTGAGCTATATCTAAGTCGTTTTTTTTTTCCATCAGTGTCGATAAATCTTGGTAGGTATTATTTTGATATTGGCGCCAGTTATCGTTGGTATTTACCCACTTTTGGGACCAAGCAAGAATAATCTTTTTTTGCTCTTTCGATACCGATCCTAGCCATCGCTCTAGCCTATCTTCTATTCGACTCCGATATCGCTCTCTCGAATCTTCATCATTCAATGATAATCTTTCTTCGTAATATTCTTGCTGCTTTTCCCTAAAGTTCTTTAAGAATTCCTTATCTTGTTTAGGGTTAAACTGCATGCTTAAAGCGTAAATATCGGGAGAGAACTTACTAACGATTGAGCGAATATGGTCTGTAATTTGGTCACTTTGTTCAGTGATAAAAGCAGAATTCATATCAGAACGATCTGTGTTTTGGATCACTTCTAATTGCGAAACATATAACGGCAGTTGAGTTTCTTTATGCCATTGCTGTAATAAGTCGAGGCGCTCTTCGAGCTCTGATTCCTGACTATTGGAAAGAGTTACAAAGTCTTCAATATAGCTAACGACAAACCAGCTTATATTGTTATAGGCAAATTTAGTCCCGCAGCCAGAGAATAGAAAACAGCTTAATAAGACTAACCAACGACACTTTCTCATTACACCCTCTCACAACATTTTACTCAACAACGAACCTCAAGACGATCTTATAACATTAGCTACAAAATCGGGTTCTCGTAAAAACTTTCGGATAAATTGAGACTCAGACTTGCTAATCTAACTATTTCGGCAAATGATTAAACTAAAAATAATTAATGGCAGTGATGTAACTTGATTTTTATTGCTCATTTGACGCAATACGAACCCTATAAATGAGTTGGGTTGGCGTATTTCAAATGATTGATATTTGGGAGGGGAGCTATGGCCGCTATTCCTGATCATCCAAGCGATTTAGAATATGAGCTTTGTTATTTTGACGATGGTTCAATAACCACAATCACGATATTGGTTCACAATCGAAAGGAAGCGATGACTTGGTATCTTAGCGAGGGAAAACATATCAACGATCTTTATTCGATAAGACCCGATGAATAATGCTTTGGTATAGAGAACTAGGTCGATAAACCTAAGAGAGTAAACTTGAGTGGCATTTTGTGGAACACCCTTTACTGCAATGTCATTAAGTAACAATCTCGTTAGTTAGACATATCGCAGCAAAGGGATTCAGTCTCGAATTATTTCAGAATTCGGGCGCGGAATTGACGACCCTTCATCTTACCTGATTCGATTTTTCCTAATGCTTTCTTAGCCATTGATCTTTCTACAGCAACGTAAGCGCGCATCGCGAACAAGTTGATCTTGCCTACTGACTTACCATCAATACCGCCTTGGCCTGTCAACGCACCAAGGATATCACCTGCGCGAAGTTTCGCTTTCTTACCACCGTCAATCTGGATAGTTACCATGTTTGAGTAGTACGGCTTGGCAATTGGTTTAGCTGGCAACTGAGACGGTTCGATTGGCATATCCATGTACTCATCAATTTGAGCAACACGGTGCATCTCTTTTTCGCTAAAGAAGCTAATTGCGACGCCTTTGCTTCCTGCACGACCAGTACGACCGATGCGGTGTACGTGAACTTCAGGATCGCGAGACAACTCAAAGTTGAACACAGCATCTAGGTTATCAACATCAAGACCACGAGCAGCAACATCTGTTGCAACCAAGATAGAGATGGTTTTGTTTGAGAACTGAACCAAAGCTTGGTCACGTTCACGCTGTTCCATGTCGCCATGAAGCTCAATAACACTGAAGCCACGGTGGCTTAGCTCGTCGTTTACGTTCTGTACTTCTTTCTTAGTATTACAGAACACAACCGCTGACTCTGGTTGATGATGAAGAAGCATTAGCTCTAGTGCGTCATCACGAGCTTCAGTACCTTCAACCTTATAAAAGTGTTGCTGGATGCTTGAGTGATCGTGTGTTGATTCAACCTTCACCATTTCAGGGTTATTCATGATACGGTCTGCAACAGATTTAATCTGTTTAGGGAAAGTTGCACTGAACAATAACGTTTGACGATCTTTTGGTGCTGCTTCAATAACAGCATCTAGTGCATCTTGGAAACCCATTTCCAGCATGCGGTCGGCTTCATCTAACACAAGTGTGTTCAACTCAGACAGGTCAATGCGGTCTCTCTCTAGGTGGTCCAGGATACGACCAGGAGTGCCCACAAGAATGTGTGCGCCATGCTCTAATGAACCAATTTGTGGGCCCATTGGCATACCGCCACATAGTGTCAGCACTTTAATATTGTGAATACCACGAGCAAGAGTACGGATCTCTTTTGCTACTTGGTCTGCTAGCTCACGAGTCGGACATAACACTAAAGACTGAACACGGAAACGCTTAACGCGTAGGTTTTGCAGCACGCCTAAACCAAAAGCAGCTGTTTTACCTGAACCCGTTTTACCCTGACCGATAACATCCTTGCCATCCAGAATAGTAGGAAGACTTAACGCTTGAATAGGCGTCATTTCAGTATAACCAAGAGAATCTAACGTATTTAGAAGCTCTGGTTTAAGGGCGATTGAAGAGAATTTTGAAGTGCTCAATGGAAATATCCAACTGGTGAAAAACAGAGTGCATTATGAGTGTTTTTGAAAATTATTCCACTTTAATCACAGTTTTGAAGAAATAGGTTAGGCGAACACAAAAAAGCCAGCTTTGTTAGCTGGCTTTGACTTCTATACGAATTGCTTTCTATGGCACACCGTGACCTTTAGAGGCAACCCAAACGCGATACCATTGCTCGCGCGTCAGTTCGATTTTCAGTGCATCAACGGCCGTTTTCACACGCTCAATCTTACCTGAACCAATAATAGTAATCGGATTAGACGGTAATCGACGAACCCAAGCGTAAATTACTTGGTCAATACTATCTGCACCCACTTCTTGGCGAATGGCTTCTAGTTCATCACGAACACGAATCGCTTGTGCTGAATCGCCACTAAAGATGCTACCACCACCGAGACAAGACCACGCCATTGGACGAATACGGTTCATCTGCAGTTGATCTAGCGTGCCATCATGAGCCACTTCGAAGTTCAATGGGTTGATTTCAACTTGGTTAGTCACTAGTGGCTTACCTAGTCGAGATTGCAGTAAGTCGAACTGACGCGGTGAAAAGTTAGAGACACCGAAGTGCTTAACTTTACCTACCTTATGTAGTTCAGCGAACGCTTCTGCTACTTCATCCGCGTCCATCAATACGTCAGGGCGATGAATCAGTAATACATCAAGTTCGGTTACACCCAAACGCTCTAGAGAGTTATTTACTGATTGGTAAATATGGTGCGCGCTGGTGTCATAGTGATTGATCTTGCGATCTGGAGTGTGGTCACCACACAAGTTGATGTCGCACTTGGTGACGATTTGAATATCATCTCGAAGGCTCGGCTCAAGCGCTAATGCTTCACCAAACAACTTTTCACATTGGTAGTTACCGTAAATGTCCGCGTGATCAACCGTTGTGATGCCAAGATCAATGTGCTGCTTTAGGAAAGTCAGACGTTGTTGCGGGGTCATACCCCACTCAGCTGTACGCCAGTATCCTTGCACCAGCTCAGAAAGTTCTGGGCCTTGTGGCGCTACCGTTACTTTTGCAACCATGGGTTGTCTCCTTTATCAATACTGAACGTATCCTAAGCTCGTTTTACCGAAGGCTCAACGTATAACAAATGGCAAAGGTAAACGCTTACTAAAAATGTGAGAGCCACAGAAAAACGAACACTTAAATGAATTATAACTTGCTGTCTGCCCGTGAGCCGTTCTCCTGAAAGGCTTGTTTACTCTGATGAATGACGAAACCATCTATAAATTTGAGCAATTAAAGACGATTTAGTTCAACCGTTAAGTTGTCGCCATCACTATGTAACTGAATCCAAGGAGCTGAAGAACGAGAAGAAGATGAAGAAGAGCTAGGCACATTCCATACACTCATTTGCTCAGAGGAATGATGTGGTGCATTGATAAATTCGACGAGTTGTTTATCTACCTTGTTGTAACCAACTCCCTCACGTTTTGCTTGTTCAAGTTGAGCGACGACATCAAACTCATCCTCTCCAATGCGAATTGAGCTGATAGTAAAGCCATCTTGGCGAAGGTACGCCTGAAGCTTTGTGTAACTTAGGTTCGAATATGGCAGATTTAAGCGAACCACTTCGACACTTGAGTCACCCAACTCCAGTTCAACATAAACATCCAAATCATAATATTGGGTTAAGTCACTGCACAACAGAGTGCCTTCAACTTCGCCACAATCCATAAGATCGATATCGTTAATATAGTTTTGAGAACTCGGTTGAGTTGGGTTGCTATTGAATACCGTTCGCAACCACCAGCTTTCACTCGCCTGCGCAGAAAATGAAAGGGTATTCAGAGTCAATAACAAAGGTAGGATTAAGCTAGGAAGAGTTCTCATTATTTGTGCTTATTTCACGCGGTATGGAGCGTGCATTATACGTGACCAATCAACAAACAACTGCTCGATTTACATCTATAAAACTAAAAATATTGCTCAAAGATAAGATTAACAAACTTGATACTAAGAAGAGTTGCACTCTGTTATATCTGTCGTCACACAATACACCCCATGAATGTGTCATAATGTTGAAATTAATGAATAATTTACAAGGAACGTCCATGACTGCAACGAACTATCTCAACCAATTGAACCAAAAGTATCTTGCGACTCATAAAGCGAAAGAAGACTTCTTTTGGGATACTTATATGGGGATCAGTGACGACCATGATGGCTCGACACTCGCGCAGACCCAATGGACTGAATTTCTTAGCTCTGCCGAGCAAATTGCTGCTATCGAAACGCAGCTAGCTACTATCGAAGAAATTCAAGACCCTCAAGAAAAAGAGAGCACGCTAACAGGCTTGAATGGTTGGTTAGCGACCTTTAGATCTCACGCTATTGAGTCTGAGCAATCACAGAAGCTTAAAGCCGAACTCATAAAGTTTGAGGCTGAACTGTTTGAGAAAAAACAGAATCATGTAATGACTTACGTGAATGAAGCGGGCGACGACACTGAAGGGTCGTTACCGGTTCTAGGTTCAACAATAAGAACCAATAGTAATGAAAAAGTTAGGCTTTCAGCTCACCAAACACTATTAGGTTTAGAGCAGTGGCTGCTGGCTAACGGCTTCATTGAACTCATCAAAAAACGCAACCAGTTTGCTCAATCGCTGGGTTTCAAAACCTTTTTTGATTATTCCGTCGTTAAAACCGAGCAGATGACAACTGAGCAACTGTTTACAATTCTGGATGACTTTGAAGTTCGCACGCGAGATAGCCATCAGCAAAGCCTAGAGAGCTTAACTCAGAAAAAAGGTCAGAGCGCTCTAGAAGCCCATAATTTCACCTACTCTTTTGCTGGTGACGTTATGAATGACTTAGACCCTTATGTTCCCTTCTCAAAATCACTGAGACGCTGGGTTGAGTCTTTTGGTCGTCTTAATATCGAATACTCACAAGCAACATTGAAATTAGATTTGCTTGATCGTAAAGGAAAGTATCCAAACGGTTTCTGTCATGGACCAGTTCCTTCTTTCTACGATCAAGACAAATGGGTATCGGCTCAAGTTAACTTCACGAGCAACGCCAAGCCCGACCAAATCGGCAGCGGCTATGATGGTATCAACACACTATTTCACGAGGGCGGCCACGCTGCGCATTTCGCTAATGTTAAAATGAATGCGCCTTGTTTCTCTCAAGAATTTGCACCAACATCGATGGCTTATGCCGAAACTCAATCCATGTTCTGTGACAGCTTATTGAATGACGCCGATTGGCTAAAACAGTATGCCCTGGATTCAGAAGGCCAAGCAGTACCTGATGAGCTAATCAAAGCCATCATCGATAACAAACAACCGTTCAGAGCCTACCAAGAACGAAGCATTCTTGTTGTTCCTTATTTCGAACGAGCACTTTACGAATTGGCGGATGAAGACCTCACTCCTGAAAAAATCACTGATCTTGCTCGTAGCAGCGAGAAATCGATTCTGGGATTGGCTTGTAGCCCTCGCCCATTAATGGCGATCCCTCATCTATTGTCGGATGAAGCCTCTTGCGCATATCAGGGTTACTTATTAGCTCATATGGCCGTGTATCAAACTCGTGCATATTTCACCGATAAGTTTGGTTACTTAACGGATAACCCGGAGATCGGCCCTTTGTTAGCTAAGCACTATTGGCACCAAGGAAATAGCGTGAATCATAATGGGACAATCGAAAGCCTGACTGGGGAAGGTTTTAATGCCAAGTACCTCGCTGACGAGTGCAACTTATCGCCAGAAGAAGCTTGGGCTATTGAAGATCAAAAAATCAAACAGCTGTCGACAAGAGAGCGAGCACCAGTCGCTGATTTGAATGCGAAGATATCGATCGTCGATGGAGCAACTGAATTAGCGAATAACGACAAATCAAATTCTCAAATGTGTGATGAGTTTGAACACTTTATCGTTGGGCAATACGGCCGATAGCGGGTGCTGAGCATCTGTAAGCAAGGTTGAACCAAAAAACTCAAACGAAAAAAAGGACGATATTTAATCGTCCTTTTTATTTACAGCATCGACCCTACACAGTGACACAATTTAAACGAGATTGAACATCAAAAATAATGTCGACAGAATCAAGGCTTCTTAGTGATTTCCTATGAATACCACATATCTGCCCTGTCAAAACAATATAAAACTTTTCTGTTTTGAGTAAATTCCAAGCTTCATCAAGAGATTCAGCATAAACCTTGTTCTTGAGATCTTGCGGGCGAGTACCTGCAACTCTTCCATGTTTACGCGCCAATTCAAATAATCCATTTCGATTCGGTTTACATGTAAACAGAGTGTCATTTCCGTAAATAACACCCTTGGCAGTAATGCTCTTAACCATTACATTCTCCAGATTATCATTCCACTCATAACACTGAGTGCCAAACCACATATCGGTTGGATACTTAAACGGCAAAACGAAGAGAACATGGTGTAACGACCGGGCATGCGACACACCATAGCAATCAGATTTAAAGTTCTTAAGCTCTCAAAGCTATTAAGAGCTTAGAAGTAGTAGTAAGCTGCTGCGAATACGTGTGTTTCTTCGTCGTACTGTGCGCTAGTTGAACCCATGCGTGCACCATCAATATCTTGTTTGATATCAATACCCATGTCAGCGTTGTCTGCAATACGGTACATTGCCGCGATGTTGATGTAAGAAGCATCTACGTCCGCTTGGCCATCAAGTTCATTGCTGTTAGAGGCGTAACCAGCTGCAATTGTTAGGTCTTCAGAAACCGCGTAACCACCTGAAACGTAGTAACCCGTGTCTTTCTCAGAATCTGCGTCATCAATCCAAGAGTTCATACCTAGTGTTAGGTCACCAATTTTTACGTTACCAGTTACCGTGTAAACTTCGTAATTAGCTTCGTAATCACGGTTTTCGTAACCTGCGTATAGGTTGAATACTTCTTGCTCTAGACCGATGTAGCCGTTCACACCTTTGTCGAACTTATCATTGTTACGAGAATCTTTCGTTTCGAAGTAAGAGATACCGTAAGCGATACCGCTTGTTGCACCCTGGAACTTAACAACATTGAAGCCGTCAGAAGCATCACCAGCAGAAGCGCCAAACTCGTAAGTGTTATCACCAGCACCGTCAACTTTATCTAGTGCTGTATCATTTTCCCAACCGAATGAAGCGATACCGAAACCAGTGTCAAAACCAAGCCAAGCTTTGTCTACATCAGCAGCAGGGCCAGTATCGATGCCATTTGTCCACTTGTAGTTAACTGAATCATTCGCTGAAACGTTATTGTCTGTTGTGTAGTTCACCATCAAGTCTGTTTCGAAGTAACCAACAATACGGTTGTTACGGTAGTTTACTGCAAGTGTTAGGCCTGTAGCCCAGTCATCGTAGAATGCTTTAGAACCAGTGTCGTAGTAACCGCCAACACCCATAGCACCAGATACTGAGAATTGATCTTTATGCATTGAATCAAATGCGAACATGTCTTCATTTTGGCTGTTTTGGCTGCTTGTATTTACCGCGAAAGCTGAACTTGAAATGCTTGCAATCGCAAGTGCTACTAATGTCTTTTTCATAATAACCACTACCTATATATTGATTCGGCCTTGTTAGTCCGGCCTTTTGGAGTAGCGCTATTGTTCAAAAATTTGTGTTGTGGATATACCGTAAAACTACTGGAATTTTATCGTTGCGATGAATTTAATTACATAATGATATGTTGATATTGCTTTTATATTGAGAAGCGCAACCCAATCGTAAACCCAATATCAGTGCTGTTATCCATATTGCGAATATTCTCTGTCATCAGCGCTTCGACTGCGAATACACAAACATTGGCGATGCATCCGCGCTAACCATCGGGTGACAAAAGAGCAGCATCGATACTGAAATGATTAGTAAGGCTCTAAAACGTATCACAGTGTTTACTCGGTTGTATAAATGCCCGATTTTATTAAAAAACACCGTTCAATTAATGCAGTAGATCTACCGCTTATCATCCTAACATTTAGATTAAAGAGTTATAAAAAAACGAAAATTAGAACCTCTCGAAAATGTAAACATCTTATCTTGCACTGTGCTTTACGAACGCATAGTCTTCGGGATATTAACCTGATGAATATATTGATAGAGGAAAGGTATGTCGGCTACTAACCTAAATTTTGAACAATTGTTGATGAAGCAATCAACGACTCTCATCAATAGCGATCCTAAGTGTTTTCAAGCTACTTGGTCAGAAGCGAGCTTTGACGTACTCGATTGGTTTGGGATGGATCGTTTAACACTCTACCCTAACTCAATGGTCTTACTCGAAGACGGCAAGACTTTTTCAGTATCGAAAGCGAACATACCTCCGGTTAATAAACAGAGTCTCATTGGTGGCAACTATCTTGATTATTTAAAGCTGCTAAAGACCAAAAAAACTTATCTCGCGTTTTCGAAAGACGACCTCGAGAACACTCAGAATTACGTATTAAAGCAATTATACAAAGAAGGGGGGCGATGGCACTGCATCATTCCTTTGCAACTCTTTAACCAACGCTGGGGAGCACTGTCTTTTACTAACTTTCACGACAACGATACCACTTTCGATCTCGAAGACATCCAGCGCTTAAAATTAGTCTGTGAGCTTTGGCTCTGTTATTGGCAGCACTCAACACTAGCCAGAACATTAAAGCAAAATGAGAATCGGCTAGAAGATGACAGTGACAAATTACTCTTACTCACCAAGAAGCAGACCAAAGTGTTGGCACTTATTGCTCAAGGCCTAAGTGCAAAAGAGTGTGCGGAACAGCTCCATCTAAGCTCTCGAACTATAGAATCGCATAAGTACAGAATGCTTGGGTTGCTCGATTTGAACAACCACAATGACCTCCTTCAGTTCGCGTTGCGCAATGGGTTAGGTATTACAGAAAACCTGCACACAACGCGTTAAAACAATCTATTAACCCTGTCAATCATTCTGTGTTCGATGACCTTCAGCTATTTATATCTGAAGGGTCTGTATTTATGAAAGCTCTATATTTCTTGGTTTAAGGACACTGGCTACTCGTTACCTTCACTCAGAGCAAATTTAATTTCATCCGACGAAAAGCCTTTTCGACTTAGCATCGCGTAAGCCTTAGAGCGTTCTTTATGATCGTTGAGGTCATAAGACTTCTTCTGCAACTGTTCTAAACACGAAGAGTAAAAATCCAGTTGCTCTTCGTTAATTAACCGATCGACCAATTGTGGCAGTTCGCTCGTGTCTATTTGTCGCTGTCTAAGCTCTTGCTGAATAGCAGTCAAGCCTTTGCCTTTACGAGCATACTTAAGCACTTCTTTTTCCAAATCGGCTTTCTCTGCCTTAATTTGAATATTACTCTTCAGTTCATGCGCTTGTGGGTGCTGGTCAATCGCTACCTTAACTTGCTGATAGCTAAAGCCACGCTTTTGCAGCGTCGCAACCAATTTTTCACGGCTCATGGTAAAGCTTGTGTAGTAATGGTTGATTCTGTCTATCAAGATAGTTTGTTCATCAATAGACTTTTCGAAAGACACCTTATGGATAGCATCAGAAATCACTGAATCCATCAGGCCTTTCTTTTTCAATTTTTCAACAATATACCGAGAACCAAATTCACCTGAGAACGCTTGTTCTACGAATTGTTCAGCAAACACTTGGTCAGACTTGAGATACCCAAAGCCCTTCAAAGTATTCAACGTTTCATCGATCCATTCTTGATTGTCGGTTTTCACTTTGAGCTTCGCTACCAACTCACTTTCTGTCATATCTCTCTGAGTTAAATGCCACATCGCAGAGTTCATGACGCTTTCGATTCGCGTCGCTTTTCTTACCGTTGTATTTCTACCATTCGTTTTTTGCTGTGAATCATCCATTCGATTTCAACTGTCCAAACTAAGCCTACCCCATCATAACTTAATTCTAAGGTGGTTGAATTACCTAAAAGAGTGAAGCTCAATATAATACCAATCGTAGTAAATAACTGTTCACCCTAGCTGGTTAAAACGCTCGATAACGGCGTTAGAACTTTTGATTGTAGAATAACTACTTATCAAAAATTTCTGCCTTGTTCTCAAGCCTTTTTCCTGCGCTATTTCTGATCACTTACTTACTGTGATTGGTATAAACTGGCAGCCAATAAAAATGGACGCTTATTCAGCGTCCATTTGATATCACATTAAGAAGAGATCGACCTTAAGCCGTACTTAGTTCTCTCCGTATTAGCTATTCTCGTACTAGCCTTTTTCCGGATTAGTTCTCTTCGTGATTGTAAACATGTACATCTCGTTGAGGGAATGGAATCGTGATGCCTTCTTCATCGAAGCGTTTCTTCACGGTTTCCGTCACATCCCAATACACTTCCCAGTAGTCATCTGTCTTAACCCAAGGTCTTACAACAAAATCAACTGAAGACGTATTCAAGGTGTGAAGCTTGATCATATGCTCTGGTTTTTTCAACACTAGAGGGTGAGCAAGAATGATGTCGTTCAATACCGATTTTGCTTTATCGATATCATCTGAGTAACCGATACCAAAAACCATATCAACACGTCTCACACGCTCTGCTGTGATGTTGTTGATCACGTCACCCCAGATCTTGTTGTTTGGGATCACCAAGCGTTGGTTATCGATGGTTTGAACGGTTGTCGATACTAAGCTCATGTCTTTTACAGTGCCTTGAACACCAGCGACTTTGACCATGTCGCCAACATCGTACGGACGGTAGATCAAGATCATCAAGCCCGATGCAAAGTTAGACAGCGTATCTTGCAATGCAAAACCAATGATGACACCCGCAACACCGAAACCCGTTAATAGTGGTGCTAGCTCAATCCCTATTTGAGACAGGGCGATCAGCAAACCAACAAACACGACCGCTTTAGATGCAATTGATACAAAGAAGTCCTGCATCAATACACTGAAGTCCATTTTAGAGTGCGAAACACTCTTACGAACGGTTTTACGAGCCACATTAGCAATAAGGCGAGTTACATACAAAATACCGAGGAAAAGCGCGAGTTTAACGATAAATGAAGGGGTATTTTCAAAAGCCCATGAACTGAATGAACGAAGCCAACCATCCAACAACTCCAGTGCAACATCAACATCCAATACATCAGCGTTAATGTCGCCGGTGGTCGCTAATAGAATACGCTTGTACGAGGTGACATCCACACCAAATGGCACCATCATGGAGATACTTTTCTCTAAGCTGGCAACCATAACGCTGGTTCGTTCTCTGAAACGTATTAATTCAGTTTTTATCGTCGCCTTTTCTTCTTCACTCACAAAAGACAAACGGCGCTCTAAATCTTGACGCTGCGTGTCTGTGTAGAGAATCGCATTTGTCAGATATTGCGAACGAGAAACTAGTGCGGTTTTTAACTGACTTTCCGCAGCCGATACATCAACGCCTCGATCTTTTGACCAACTTAAGGTCTTAGAAAGTTGCTGATAGTAGTCATCCATCATTCCGATACGTTTTTGAATCAACAATTCAAGACGCTTTTTTGCATCCCCTTCAGCCGAACGGTTGTCTTTGCTCATAGAGACAATTTTAACTTCGTTCAATGACAGTAAATGCTGTAAAAGCTCTACTTGCTGGGCAAGAACAGCGTCTAAGCCTTGCTTCTTAGCAGATGATAATTGGGAGGATATCTCTTTGCGTAGTGCTTGGTTCTTTCTTCGCAATATGTCTTCTAGAAACGGCTTTTCAGCATCGTGCGCTGTTTCTAATGTAGCGAGGTCCAGCATTAGCTGGTCTTGTACTTCTGCTATTTTATCGACGCTTTGCGCAAAACTTCCAAATGCGACAAACGCCAACATTAACAATAGACAACGCCAAACCTTCATCATACTAATTCCTATTATTGTCTAAATTGACCCTATAAATAGTAGTAAAAAGAAGATGGATAACAAGCATTTAAACGTATGTTGTGTTAAAACTTTGCAAATTATCAGCCTGTATCTAATATTTGAGAGTTCCAATCCCCTCTTATGACCTGTAGAGTACGCAACCAACAAAGAACAACAGCCAATATCGTCATTTAGGTGCATGTACTAAATCGCCTTAAATCCTATGTTGGCTCACAGCAAAAGAGCATAAAAATGAACAACGAACTTGATGTTATTGAGTCTCTAGAAGAGCTAGAGCAATTCCTAATTTCAGTAGAAGCAGGGGGCTTAGGTCTTGAAGACGTTGAAGGCGTAGGTATGGCCACCAATAATTCTGATGGTCGTCATTTCGTTGCAGTATTCAACAGCAGTCACAAGGTTTTACTCGCTCGCTGGATCACTAAAGAAATCTTTGAAAATGGTAAAGACCTTGTGCGCAACGGTCCTCGCCGTTCTCACTAAATCTTTCCAATAGCACCAATGGTTAAAGCCCAATATGTCCATCTGCGATCTGTTGGGCTTTTTTGTATCTCCTGATAATGAATAGAGCACTCTATACAGGATAAATTGGCGATAACTTCCAGTTGTTGTGAACTTTATCTAGAACTCAATGTCGTATTCGCGTGAGTTGTTGTTTATGCATCGTGTATCTACGGTATATCGCGTTTATGCATCGTTTCACTTTAACAATTTCATGACTTGTGACTCGAAGAGATCTTATTTAAGCTAACCGTAATTCAATGAGCTCGCTTTAACTATTAACTATTAACTATTAACAACTAACTGATTCAATTACTGACTGATTTGCTGAACACATCGCTACTTATCTTATCCACACAGAACCGCCGACAAAAGCATTCGCTTTGGGCGCTGTTCCTTACCGGACTGGTTATCGTAATCTGTCTGGCGAGTACGCTGTCTGCAAACAAAGTAACCACTTCAGCTTCCCTAACTGGACAATCAATACTTGTCGGCGCAGAAACCAGCCACCCACAAGCAATCGTCGCACCTTTCGATAAAATGTCTGAGCTCTATGCCAGCGTTTTTGGTTCAGAAGCGTCTAAAACTCTGTCAGCGCCAAACTCTAGCGCGTGCAGCCTAAGCTCCAAAATGCTCACATTCGCGACACCTAAAACAGGTTGGCTGATTCCTTTTATCCTGTTTATTGCTGTTGCGTACAGCCTATCACCGCACATATCGAGATTGTCTAGAGATAACCATCGCTCTTCTCGACCTACAAAACACCGCTTACATCTAAAGCACTGTATATTTAGAGAGTAAATAACCGGGCTACTACACCCTTTTATTTATTTTTTGGAGATACATTTGTGTACAACACACTACTAACTAAGTTTGTCGATTCGTTGGCATTCTGCATGCGTACATGCGCGAAAACGCTAGTCACTGCCCTTTTGGTTATGACGTCATTTACTGCCTTGGCACAGACGACGGGCTGGCTCAGCGTGCCTGAACATCCACCAGTCAAGATGCGAATGATGTCGACGGGTGAACAATCGGACGACGGTTCTAAGATTCAAACCGTGCTGGATGTCGTTCTCGACGGCGATTGGAAAACCTATTGGCGTAGCCCCGGCGAAGGTGGTATCCCGCCAAGTTGGGACTGGTCTGGTTCAACAAACATAGAGTCGGTAGAGTGGCATTGGCCGATCCCTAAGTACTACGAACAACTTGACGTGATGACGTTAGGCTACAAAAAACACGTCAGCTTTCCCGTTACGTTGATACTGAAAGACAACACGAAGCCAGCACTGTTCAAGGCGTCGTTCACCTTTCCGTCGTGCACCAATATCTGTGTATTAACCGATTACGACATCGAACTGCCGATTGATCCGCAAACATTAGAGCTCGATGAAGAAGCGATGTTCTTGTTCAATCAAGGCATGAGCCAATCTCCACGAGAAGCTAACCGCACTTCAGTGAACGGCCTGTTCTGGGATAAAAGCAAACAACAACTGGTTACTCAGCTAACAAGTAAGGAAGGCTGGGATAAACCGATGGTATTGATTGATGGTCAAGAAGTGCTTGATGACTTCTTCTCTCCACCAACCGTCCACATCACAGACAATACAATGACCGCAGTATTCGATGTGAGTAACTGGATCGGCGAGGTCGACTTAACGGATCGCACAGTGAGTATTACCGTTTCAGATACTAACTTTGCAGAAGAGATGACCGCGCAAGTTGGGTCAGACCCGATAGCTAACCAAACAAGCAACAACAGCTTTCTAGTCATGCTTGGCTTTGCGTTAGTGGGCGGTTTAATCCTCAACATCATGCCGTGTGTTCTACCCGTATTAGGAATGAAGTTAAACAGCATCATTCAGAACCAAGGTGCTTCAAATCGCCACATCCGACTCTCATTCCTAGCGTCTGCTGCGGGGGTTATCACTTCGTTTTCGCTACTAGCTCTAAGCATGACCGTTCTGAAAATGGGTGGCAATGCGATTGGTTGGGGAATCCAGTTCCAAAATGTTTGGTTCATCGGGTTCATGCTGATCATTACCCTACTGTTCTCAGTTAACCTGCTCGGTCTATTCGAATTCAGGCTTCCATCAGGCTTGAACACTTGGATGGCAACCAAAGGCGACGACTCACATTCAGGTCACTTCATCCAAGGCATGTTTGCGACACTATTGGCAACGCCTTGCAGTGCTCCATTCCTAGGAACTGCAGTGGCTTATGCTCTGGGCGCAAGTTACCAAGAGTTGTGGGCTATCTTTATCGCACTCGGTATTGGTATGAGCGCACCTTGGTTGATCTTCGCGTTATTCCCAAGCCTAACTAAATTGCTACCAAAACCGGGCGCGTGGATGTTCAAAGTTAAGTTGGTATTCGGCTTAATGATGTTCATCACCAGTCTGTGGTTAACAAGCCTGCTGAGCCCATTCGTTGGCAAGTTCCCAACCATCTTGTTGTCATTGTTTATCGTCGTTTCAGTGTTAATTTGGATTGGCATGAAATTAGGACGCAAGGTACTGATTCCTATCATGGCAACCACAACCTTGGTATTTGGTGCTGCATTGATCGTCGGTAGTGTTACTGCTGATAACTGGGCAACGCCAATTGTCGATAACCTTGATTGGCAGAAACTGGATGCGAAACAAATCCCTCAGTTGGTCGAGCAAGGAAAAACAGTCTTTGTCGACGTGACTGCTGAATGGTGTATCACCTGTAAAGCCAACAAAATTGGCGTCATTCTTCAAGACCCTGTCTACAGCCACTTGCAACAAGAAGACATTGTTTTGATGAAAGGCGATTGGACAACACCAAGTGAAAGTGTCACTCAATACTTACAAAGTAATGGGCGATTTGGTGTGCCATTTAATATCGTTTATGGCCCGAGCTACAAAAATGGTATTCCATTGCCCGTGATTCTAGACAGTGACACTGTTATTCAAGCCATCGACGCTGCGAGATAATTGATGAAGACGCCCAACAATGAACAAAAGCCTAGCTCTGCTGAAGATAACGCTATAAAGGCTGAAACCAAAAAGCCAAGCCGTCTGAAGAAGTGGGGAAAGGAACTCGTTTCAATGATACTGATCGTAGGCGTGGTTTCGTTTGCCATGGATTTTTACCACAGCAGAAGCATGCCTCAAGGAGACGCGATTCCAATCGTGGGTCAGTCGATCCAAGGTGAGGATATTGATGTTATCGAGCTAAGCAAAAGCGGTAAGCCCGTTATTGTCTATTTTTGGGCGACTTGGTGTAGCGCGTGCAAATTGGTGAGCCCGACGGTTAATAGCTTCAGCGACTCCCATCAAGTAGTTTCTGTCGCACTTTCATCTGGCCCAGACGAACGTGTTCAGCGCTTCTTAGACGCCAAAGAGTATGACTTCCCTGTTATCAATGATCTCTCTGGATCGATCAGCAGAAGTTGGGGAGTCAATGTCACGCCAAGTATTGTCATCATCAAAGATGGAAAGATCAGCAGTATCGCAACCGGCGTTACTTCCCCTATCGGCCTGTGGTTAAGAACCTACTTTGCATAACTCGCTCACTAAGAAAAACAGAGCAGAGCAAATGAACCGATTAAAGCCAATTTAACAAACAATAATACCGTGAGCGCGACCCAAAACGCGCTCACGATTATCAAGAATTAGAGAATAAACAACATGAAAAAACATCTGATTAGCACACTGATTTTAGGCTCACTAATGAGCACAAGTGCCTTCGCTGAGTTAAGCACAGAACAAACCCAGCAACTCGAAGAAATTAACCAGTTCCTGAAGGAGAATCCTTCTACGATTTCAGGGCTGCATACCAGTTTAGAGCAGTATGTCGCGGGCCAAGCGCAAGCAAAGAAAGCTCAAGCGGAGAGTCACGATTGGTTGTATAACAATGACGCTCACCCAATCACGGGCAACCCGAATGGCAAATCAGTAATCGTTAACTTTACTGACTACAACTGCCCTTACTGTAAGCGCTTGGAAAAAGGCTTGGTTCAATTAGCCTCTGAAAACAGCGACATTAAAGTGATCAACGTGTACTTGTCATTTAAGCAGCAACAAGTAGATGGCCTTGATACCAATGCAGCTCTATACGCGATGAAAGTATGGAAAGATAACCCAGCAGCCTTCCCTGAAGTCAACAGACTGCTGATGGCAAAAAGTGGTATTCACTCGAAAAGCTCACTAGAAGCCGTAGCCAAGAAGACAGGCACAGAAGCGCAATTGGACACAACTTCGGAGCAAAGCGACATACTGATGACCAACCACCAAACCTTTAGCGCTCTAGGTTTAACCGGCACTCCAACCATGATGATGAACGGAAATGTTTTACCGGGATATGTGCCTTACGACCGACTAAAAGATATCGTGGATGATGCTTTTTAATCGAGCGTAGATAGAGATAAAGACTAGAAAGAGAAGTGAATAAAAGCCGACTCGCGCAACACCCAGTCGGCTTTTTCATTGTTTGAATAAAGTAGATAGTCCATTTACCTTAAATTTAAAGGTGAGTTGAATCCTAAAAACGACCAAAGTTAAAACGCGTACATTCTTTTGTCCGTCGATAGTTCAAAACAGTACTCTGCGTGTTTTCTAAGGCATTCAAACACTTCTCGATCCAACTTATAACTATCAACTTGGTCCGTTAATATCGCTAGAGTTTCTTCCAGTGTCATACCTTTACGATAAGGGCGAGACTGGGTTAATGCTTGGAATACATCGACTACAGCAACAATTCTACTGGGTTGATCTAAATCTTCAGCCGTTTTACCCATCGGATAGCCTGAACCATCTAACCTTTCATGGTGGTCGGAAGCCCACTGACACACCTGAGGCGAACTAAACAACTCCTGCAGCGCGAATCGAGTATCTGTCGCATGGCGTTTAATACAACAGTATTCTTCGTCAGTGAGCAAATCTGGCTTATGAAGAATGTCACCAGGGGTTTGCAGTTTGCCAATATCGTGAACTAAACCAGCCAAATAGAGCTTTCTCTGCGTTGTGTGAGAATAACCAAGTTGTTTAGCTAAATATTCAGAAAGTTGCCCTACCTTCAACGAGTGCTTGAAAGTGAACGAGCTTTTCGTATCAACGACATTAGCAATAAACTCGGCAAAGGCGACTGTCTCATCCAGCGACATTTGCTGAGAGAAAAAGGGTACAGGTTCAAAGTTATCTCTCATATTCTCGATGTAAGGGGTCTCCATCGAGAACCAAAAATCATCCAGATCAACCAACTCACACATGTGCTGTACAAGATTGGTTTCGAACATCTCGTCCGCTTGCTCAGTCAAACGTCCAATAATGCTCGCTTTACCGTCTGGGGTTAGGTTCCCATAACGATCAGAAGCTGTTATGCCATATAGATAGTCAACTCTGTCAGCAAGCATCACAACTGCAGCCAGTTCCTTTTCTAATTCACTGATATTCATAGTCTTTAGATCTAACCAAGGGGTATGATGATAAAGAACTGGCTTAGCAAATATAGAAAGAACAGGGCACTCCTTTAAAATTTGGTAGCCCTTTTGACAATGGTAATAAGTCGAGTCGGGAACAAACCCCGAATTCAGTCGACGTTGCTCGTCTATTTGCGACACTCCGCAGTCGTGAATTAGCCCTAACGAAAATGCGAGCTGTGCCTGCTCCTCTTCCCACCCCACGCTCAGAGCACATCGATACGCGATGTAACCCACCCTCTGTCCATGGTTTTTGCTTTCAAAACCGACGTTATCAAGCGCCTTAGCAATACCAAATAGAGCCTTTCTTAGGTCTACGGTTACCTCTTGGCAATGTTGATTCATTACTTAAGCCTAGTATTTTTATATATTTTATATATTTAGGCTGCTAATACTAATGCATGACTAACGATCATACCCGCAATTATTATAAGGTTTAATGTATTTCGTGATAGATCTAGCGTATCACGAATAATTCGTGCCACAAGTGGTTGCATATTAAAAATTGTGCGACATTATAACCTGCCGACCAAAAGACACTTAAATCATCAGCCAAAAGAAAAGGGAAAACATGTTTAAAACAGTTATCGATGAAGAGTTATCCATCGCTCTGGTTGAAGAGAACTTCGCATCTCATTACGCGGAAATTTCACAAAGCCAAAATGAGTATCTTAGCCAATGGTTAGCATGGCCACCGCACTGCAAAACAGAGCAGGACTTTAGGATCTTCATCCAGCGCTCGCTACATGATTACGCGGAAGGCAAAAGCATGACATGTGCGATTGTGTACAAAGACAATATCGTCGGTAACTGTAGCTTTAACACCATTGACCACAGCAAACAGAAAGTCACGATAGGCTATTGGTTGTCTGAGACTTACCAAGGTAACGGGATCGTTACACGCGTAGTTGAGAAGCTCATTGATATTGCTTTCAATGAGTTAGATATGGAAAAGGTGGAGATATCAGCTGCAACTGGCAACCAGAGTAGTCGCAAGGTTTGTGAGCGCTTACATTTCACATTAGAAGGTATCATAACTCGTAACGAGAACTTAAATGGCCGTATCATAGATCATGCTATTTATGGCCTTCATCGTTTAAGCGCCAACAATATCTAAGCTTGATTTTCTACTTGGTAAATTTTGCCAATTGATAGTGAATGATAATTGGTAATTAGTAAGTTAATTAAATTAGTAAGCCACGATATTAAACCGTGGCTTTCATTTTTAAGAGTCTAATTGGTCTCTTACTAAAATCATTTACGTGATCTTTGGGATTAAGATACAGAACTTAGCACCACCGCGATTGCTATCGCAGATCCGAATGTCCCAAGAAAGCTTTTTAGCCGCTGAAATCGCGATTGCTAGACCTAACCCTAACCCACCGGTTGCTGATGCTCTGCTAGAATCTAAGCGAGAAAACGGAAGGAATACTTCTTCACGACTGTCCTCCGGTATCCCAGAGCCATTGTCTTCAATCAGAACCAGCCAATTTTCTGAGTTCTCGTCCAGAGTTACCCAGACTTTGTCTTGTGTGTAATTCCCAGCGTTCTTAATCACGTTATCAAAAACCAAACGCGCCATCGAGCAATCACACTTAATTTTGCACTCTAGCTTTACTTTGGACTCAAAAATAACATTGTCTAACTCCGAGTAACGGATTCTATCTAAACAATACTCGCGAAGGTCAGCTTTCACTTTAACAAGCTCGAAGAAAGAATTATCCATGACATTCAATTTCGACAGCATGATAATTTCTGACGTGAGGTCGTTGATATCCCCGATGTAGGTATCAATATCATCGAAAAAAACCTGATGATGCTCTGGAGCTTCCCGCCTTAAGAGATCCGTCGCCAATTGAATACGGCTTAGCGGTGTGCGGACTTCATGTGGAATCGCTTGGGCAAATATATGACTTTGTTTTACTTTGCTCTCAATCTCCTCAGCCATGATATTAAAACTATTGGCTAACTCAGACACTGGATGTATCTCATCTAACTCCGAACGAGTACTCAGCTTCCCCTTTCCAAACTGCTTCTGCTTCCTAACCAGTAATTCTATTCTTTCTTGGAAATGCCTCACAGGTAAGTAAACACTTGCACCGATGGCGAAAATAACGGCCAACAAAAGCCCGATAAAAAAGTTTCTTTCTGAATCTTCATACCACTCAATTTCGGGTGAGAAGAAATCACCTACCTCACTGAACGCAAAGCTGAACTTAGAATTTGGAAGTTGAAATACTGCCGAATAAAGGTCGTTTTCACTTAAGTATATCGGTACACCATTTAAGGTGGTAAATAACTCACATCGTTGGCAAGGAGCCTCTCCCGACCAATTCTCCAACAGGCGTAAATTGAAAATATAAAATTGCTGGTAGCCTGTTCTGTCGAGTTCTTTATATAGCGAGTTTTCTCGGTTGTGTTGACGAACATACTGCTCAGAAAAGTAGATGCCATCATTAAGGAATATTTCGATCTGGGTACGCCGCATGTGCCCTTCACCAAGGTTCCAAAACAAAAAGATCGTTGCCGACATCCCTGCCACAATTCCAAGGTACAAACGAGTAAACATAGAAACAGATCGAAGTTTCACCGCGATAGACTTATACAACCAGCATATACCCCTTGTTACGAACCGTACGGATCAACTGCTTATCTTTTGCATGCATACGCAGCTTCCGGCGCAACCCTGAAACACGCATATCAATAGAGCGGTCGTTAAAGGCATAATCAATACCTCTAAATAGCTGGCAACATTGATCTCGAGTAACGACCTGACAAATGTTATTAACAAGAAGATTTAGAATTTCAAACTCGGCAGAGGTGAGCTTTAGGTTCTGTCCATACAGAGTGGCACTTTGAGCTGTACTGTTGATCACAATTTCACCTGGGGTTTCAGCGGTCGTGTCAGGCTCAGCAACAACAGGGGCTGCGCGACGCAATAGTGCTTCAATTCGTGCCAATAATGCATGACCACGAATAGGTTTTGCTACGTAGTCATCCGCGCCAAACTTAAACAAACTAACCTCACTCATTTCATCAGCAGAGGCAGTCAATACTAAGATAATCCCATTATAAAATTCGCGAGCCTGTCGGCAAATCTGTGCGCCGATCATTCCTGGAAGCATCAAGTCCAACAGAACGAGATCGGGTTCAATACTGCGGATCGCTTCAATGGCCAAATCCCCTTCATGGACAACGCTAACATTGTAGCCTTCAGCTTCGAGGTAAAGCGTAGTTAAACGCGCTATCGCCTGGTCATCTTCGACAATCAGCACTTTGGTTTTCGACATTTCTATCACCAGCATTTATTAAAAGCGAGGGCAGTATATATACTGTTCATATATCATCAATATTGTTATTGAAGTCACTAACTTACCGTACGCAAAACATATTAATCACTTTTGTACATACACGTTTACAAACCATCGTTCAGCAACAAAATCGCTCATTTATTGATTAATTTCCCGTCAAAAACGGAAAATCTAAACGCTTAAATGCTTACGTTTGCTTACCTTCTTACGCACACTTACATTAAAAGAATTTACAAAACTCATTCAAATAAACTTGCTAAACATTAATAACACAATAGTTAGTAACACTTCAAATCAACAAAATGACAGATTTTAAAACCGCGATCGTATTCTAAAAAATTGAAGAAAACGATTACTTAACCAATCAAATAGCATGTTCCATTATCAAGCTATCTTCCCCACTATCAAGTAAAGTCTTCTTCAAGTAACATTTATTCGGCTAATCATTCACTCCAATAATAAACAACGGTGACTTACTGATTAAACAAAAGTCACTTTGTCACAAGGCCACTTAAAGATGAATAAATCGCTTTTAATGTTACTGACCATAACCGCTTTGTTGGCAACACGAGTCACCGCTGCTCCTAATAAACATGAGGTGATGAATCAAATCAAAGCGCAAGTAAGCTCTTGGATAGATATTCAAGTCACACCACAAATTAGTATTATCCAAAAGATGGTCTTCAACTGTAATTTCTACCTAACAACCCCAAGCATTAAATCTCCAGATGGCAACGAAAGCAGCTCTGGTTCATATCGCTTTTATTCACATAATGGGGTAGTCGGCGCGATGACTGAACCTTTCACTACTCAACCCCTTCCAGAATTAACAATGTGCCTGAAAGAAGACTTCATCGTCACTAACCAAGATCAAGCCCAATTATTATTTGAAGCAATTGAGACGGTATACACAAATCATTCAATGTTTGACGATCGCTTCCCGAAAGAAATCGTCAAGACATCAACAGGTTGGAACTTCATCAACGGGGAAATTTTTGGGGACAATAAAGGCTATGCGATTGAAAGCACCCCGAAAGGAAAAGTAACCAAAATTATCCGTTCACTGAATCTTTAAACGCTATTTTTGTCGCTAATTTATCTTTAGCGCCTGATTTTTCTTTAACACATAGCTCCTTCACGGCTGTTAAAGATCAGAGTTCAATTTGATAGACGCACTGCCAAAGCACGACATCTGTCTGCATAAATCGATTAAAGTATGAGTTCCCCGAATTTATTATGATGACCAGCTACCAACCTTTCGAACATCTAAAGTGTCCTATCTGGATATATGACATTGATAATAAGCGAATAACCTGGGCAAACAGCAGTGCCCTCCCTCTTTGGGAGTCTGAATCTCTATTTGAACTGACCTCACGCGATTTTGGTGTTGAAATGTCAAAAGCGATCGAAGCAACGCTTGAAGAATATCAGAGACAATTTCAGCGAAATCAAAGTGTAAAGACTTGGTGGAACTTCACCCCAAAATACATTTCTAAACGCGCACTATGTCTTTTCTCTGGAATCCCATTACCCGATGGCCGAACAGGGATGCTAGCGCAAGTCATCGCAGAAGAAGAGAGCTTAAAACGCGATCTCACATACTCTGATGGTTCCAACCTCTCTCTTTTATTCAACAAAGTGGGAAGCGTAGTGAGTGCAAACTCCGCTTTTTCTAAAAACTACGGCTCGCCGTTTAGTCGCCTATCCGATTTTGTTTCAAGCGAAGAAGTTGCAGACCAATGGTTATTTTCAGCTCGCAAAGGTCGAGACATTTTGGAGGAAGTCAGCTGTAAAATTGAAAATAAAACCCACCACTTTGATGTTCATGGAAAGTGGTTGTTTGACAAAAGTGAACTGCTATTAAACCTAACCTGTACCACCAAACAAAAAGAAAATTTGATTAAAGCTCGATATAACGCAGAACACGACTGTCTCACTGAGCTCTACAACCGCCGCGGGATCACCAAAAGGCTCGAATCGAGTATTGCCTGTCGCTCGCCCTTTGAATTGATGTTTGTGGACCTTGATGGCTTTAAGTTGGTGAATGACACTTATGGGCATAGTGTTGGTGACCAACTACTCAAAAAAGTTGGCAAGCGTCTTAAACAGATCCTCGACGAAACATGCACAATCGGTCGCTTTGGTGGTGATGAGTTCATCGTGATTGCTCACGCCCGAAAAAATCAAAATATCCCGTTACTCTGCTCTCGCATTATCGATTCTTTGAACAAAAGCTTCCAAATAAAAGGAATTGGCACCTTATCTGTAGGTTGCAGCATAGGTTCTGCTCATTTTCCAGATAATGCCACGGATAAAGAATCATTGTTAAAGCAGGCCGGAATGGCGATGCATGTTGCCAAAGCCAATGGTCGGAACCGCTTCCAAACCTTTACTCCAAATTTAGCGCAGATTCTGCATCGGCAAGTAGAGATACGCCATAGGTTAACTCTGGCACTAGAAGGTGATGACCTCAATCTTCATTACCAACCGATAATGGACACCAATAGCAATAAAGTTAAAGGGGTTGAAGCCTTACTAAGATGGTCGGATAAAGATCTTGGCAACATCAAGCCTGATGAATTTATTAGCCTAGCGGAAGAAACCGGACAGATTGTTCCACTCGGAAAGTGGGTCCTTAACTCTGCACTTAAGCAACTGTCGATATGGCACCGAGAATTTGATGATGAATTGGTAATGAGCATCAATATCTCGTGTATTCAGATGCACACTACTTTTGCAGAGCAACTATCGGCAATGCTCAACTTCTACAACATACAACCTAAAAGTATCGCCCTTGAGATCACTGAATCCTCAATGATCTTCAAACACGGTGAAGTCAGACAAGCATTAGACGATATTTCAGCGTTAGGCGTTGAGCTACACCTTGACGACTTCGGCACTGGCTACTCTTCTCTCTCTATGTTGCATGACTTGCCAATTAGTACCGTTAAGCTAGATAAAAGCTTCGTCCATGGCACCTATAAAGGGAGCGAAGCGATTGTCCAAGCCACCTATGCTATCTGTGAAAAATTGGGGCTTATGGTGGTTGCGGAAGGGGTCGAAACTGAAACACAAAAAGCTTTCTTAACCAGTTGCGGATATCAATATTTACAGGGATTTCTGTTCAGCAAACCTATCCCACCCGATGAAGTCGAAATGCGATTTTTGTCTAGTAGATAACTCGACTCTAAGGGGGTTACTTACTAAAGCAATTAAATTCCCCAAGCACAATATAATTATGTAAGTGGTAGATGCGAAAATGCTATCAACTATACCGCTTACGTAACTTTTACGTCATACCCAAGTCTAGATAATTTATACTTTGGTTGGTTGTAATGAAATTACCATTTAAATTACTCCCAACGCTAACTTAATATAATCATCAATATCCAACCAACCAAAGTAGACATACTTATAGTATGCCCTGGAAAATGATACTAGATATTACCTTTCTTATAAATCGGGTAATCTTGAGTTTATTTCCTTTATTTACATAAACTTAAATGACATGAAAATAAAATCAAGCCATCCTTATAGAAACAGTCCAACTACAGAAGTAAAAATAAGTGCAACACAAATTAACATAGAAAATAAAACTATATTCTCAAAATTAACAATAAATAAACCATATCGAGATAATCATAAAAAACCGGGCGATCTGACATATAAATAATTTAATCATATAAAACCAAAAGCCAAATTAGCTTTCCAAAGAGGGAATGACAAAAATTACAGAACAAGACAAAAAGTAAAAATCCAGCCCCTAGAAATGGATAAATGCCAAAATAAATGGATAAATGCCAAAATAAATGGATAAATGCCAAAATAAATGGATAAATCCACTTTACCCCTTGTAAATCATCAACTTTTATTTATAAATTCAAGTTTTGGGTGAACATCTCTATAACCTGTTATTGACCCCAAAATTCTGCGATTAGTATCAACATCTTGAGAGAAATAGTGACATTTTAGTTATGTTATTTAGAAAGGACTCTTAGGTTGAATGAAAATCTCAGCATCACATATCAATCACGTAAATATAATAACTATCGCTTAGGAGTTAAGCTATGCATTGTTCTTTCAATATAAACAATAACTATGAGAGCTTGCAATTAATTTATAATGAAGAAAAAATATACATAAAAAGGAACAGTAATAAGATATCAGAGGAAAGTCTTAATAGTAAAGAAAGTTTTGTTTTTAAATATCTTATTGAGCATTCATCGATATCAAACCCTCAATCTGCTAGAGATGTTGAAAAGTCATTTAAATTACACTTCGATGAAGAGTTCAGCTTGTACGCTTTAAAGAACATTATTGCTTCGATAAGAAAAAAGTATAGGAATCTGTGTAAGAAAGCCAAAATTAACAATAATAGTGAACTTATCTCGAACCTTTATAAGGTTGGTTATTTTATCGACCTAGATAAAAGTACAACCAACCGTATAACACCAAAATACAACATCAACCAATTCAAGCTCAGCCATATCGAGATGTTGAAGCTGATGCTCAACACTTACCAAAAAGAGTTGATCAGAGGCTTTATAGCCGTTTGTACCGTTTCTTCATTTTTTTTGTTCGTTGTCTACTTCTTCCAAATCCTTTATACAACGAAAATTGCAGATGAATACAGTAAAAACGCAAAGCAAATAGTAGAGGAAGTAATGAACTATGGCTGTGATAGCGAAGTTGCAGTGTACGCATTGAGGCACTCACTTAACCTGGATTCTGTTTTGATGACAACGCCTTATGGTTCATGCTACATATCCAAAACACAATCAAAAATGGTTGAACTAGACCAAATTGAAAACTTTGACGATAGCCTAGATTTTGCTTATTCACGCTTCTCAGACCCCAAAGAGGACATCGAACTCATTGCGCGTATTTCTAAATGGTCTATTGAAGCTAGATATAAGAACTCATTACTCCCTCTTTTGGTTGATTCAGTTTCCATACAAAAAAATGGTCACTACATATTAAACCTAGGCGAAAACAGTCAGCCGATTTATCAAGCCCCACTTCCAACCGGTGCAACCATCACTTTCTACAGTGATGATATTGTGCTTCTGTGGGTCATTTTTTCTCTGGTGATCGCCACGCTACTTTATCGCTCATATATTCTTGGCTTTGGCATTTACCTGCTTCGTTGGCGACACATATCCTTCGAGGAAGAGCCCATAATCAACACTGACGACAATAGCGTTTTATATTACGAGTTATTGTCTAGAGTGCGTAACGTAGGCGTTCTGAGTTTCATCAACACCATGAGACGTACTAATTTGTTGACCTTTCATACTATTTTAATCATTGAAACAGTAAAAAAAGCGAAGTTAGACAATAGCCATGATATCTACGGTGTCAATGTGTGCCCGAGTGCGTTGGTGGGATCTAACTTTACAAAGCTCAAAGAGCATTTAGTCACGATGGAAGCGAATGAGTTTGTCGTAGAAATAACAGAGTATTCAAACATTGGCTATGGCTATGAGGTCATCGACAACATCAAAATGATCAAAGATCTTGGAATCACCATCGCGCTAGACGACTTTGGTACAGGTAACAACAACATTGAAATAATTAGTGCTATCTCTCCGACCTACCTAAAACTGGATCGTTGTTTTGTTAAAGACATTGAGTCAGGAGATTATCATCAAGGAGTATTGCTTAATATATCGGAGATTGGACGCTTATCAAACATCACGATGATTTATGAAGGTGTCGAGACGCGCAGGCAGCAATATATCTTATGTCAGTTAGGCTACAACCTACATCAAGGTTATCTGTACAGTAGACCTAGTCACTCGGAGGAGTAATTATCTACCACCTCATTTAAATATTGATGACCTCCCTTTTCTTGTTTAATTGCCATTGATCATACAACGACTTGAGAGCCCACAAGGAAGTAGGCTTCAAGCGTTCTCATAACCCAATACATTTCTCTCAAACATAAAAATATACTCTTCATTTTTATAAAAACCTTGCCAATCTGAATAAAAAGTTTAGTGTTATACACATGTATATCACCATGCAGTTTTAATTATGACCGAATGGAAAGACGACCAACCGATCTTTAGGCAGCTAGCGGCAAAGATCAGTGACCAAATTCTTCAAGGTGTTTGGTTAGAGCAACAAGCACTGCCCTCTGTGCGTGCGGTTGCCGCCGATCTCAAGATCAACCACCTTACTGTCATGAAAAGCTACCAGTTACTGGTGGATGAAGGCTTGGTAGAGAAAAAACGCGGCCAAGGTATGTATGTCGCAGAAGGGGCACTTCAAAAATTGAAAGAGTCCGCACATCAATCATTCATCAACACACAGATCCCAGCCATCGCTGAGACGCTAGGCATCATTGATATGAGTGTCGAAGAACTCGTGAAACAGCTAGAACAACATATAAAGGACAAGTCATGAGTACTTTACTTTCAGTGAAAAACGTAACCAAAACCTATTCAAATCAAGTGGGTGTCGAGAACATCAGCTTTGAGTTAAAACCGGGGCAAGTGCTTGGTCTGCTAGGCCACAATGGCGCAGGGAAATCGACTCTGATCAAATCACTGCTTGGCGGACACAGCTATCAAGGTGAGATAGAAGTTAACGGCTATCACCCTATCCACCAGCATGCAGAACTCATGTTGCACTTATCGTACATTTCAGATGTGAACGTATTGCCTGAGTGGATGACAGTAAAGCAACTGCTTCGATACACACAAGGCGTTCACCCAAGCTTCAACAAGCAAAAAGCAGAACAAACGTTAAGTAGCACCAACATTAAGCTGACTTCGACTATCAAGCAGCTTTCTAAAGGAATGAAGGTACAACTTCACCTTGCGATCATCATCGCGACCGACACTCAAGTGTTGATCTTAGATGAGCCAACGCTAGGTCTAGATCTGCTCTACCGCGATACTTTTTATCGCCACCTCCTAGAGTGGTTCCATGACGGCGAACGCGCGATGATCATTGCCAGCCATGAGGTTTCAGAGATTGAACACCTATTAACGGATGTATTGATTCTAAAACAAGGCCACTGTGTGCTGCAAAAGAGCATGGAAGACATCGAAAACGACTATTTCATTATCGATGTCGCAAACAACCACTCAAGTGAAATCCAGAAACTCAATCCTCTGACCTCACAGCCTGGGCTAGGAACCACTAAGTGGTTATTGGAAGGCCAATATAAAGCGCAAGTTGAATCATTGGGTAACATCTACAACGTTGGTCTCGCAGACCTATTCCTTGCAACACAGACGGAGAAGGCATAATGCACCCAACTTTTTATATGCTAGAAAAAGAACTGATCGAGCACAAAATTAACACTCGATTACCTCTATTTATCGCGTTATGTGGTTTCTTGCTGTTCGTTAGTTTGTTTTTCAATGGCGCAGCGCAGCATGAGTTTTTCTTCCAAATGGAAGTGAATGGTGACGTAAGCGACATACACAGAGAGTTCGCACAAGACCTCAACTCAGTGATCTACTTTGGTGCTGGCCTTATTTCACTCATACTTTCGACGCTTTACATCCCTAAAACACTGCGTAAAGAGCGCCAAGAAGGAAGCTCGATGTTTTGGAGAAGTATGCCAGTATCCAATGCCATGACTCACGGCGTTAAGCTAGGCTTCGGTCTAGTGGTTATTCCGGCTATCTGCGCGCTATTAGTTCTATTCGCTGACTTCCTATTCTGGATATTGAACGTCTCAAGCGAACAACAATTGGCATTGATAGTAGAGCAGCAATCACTGTTTTATGTGCTGAGCAATTGGTTGGTATTCTTTGGGCGAATGATGTTAGTTGCACTGGTTTTATTGCCACTAGCAACCGTTACCCTGGCAATTTCGCAGTTAGTGAATTCTCCACTGCTTGTCATTTTTATCTCAAGCTATGCGATTAAGTTACTCTCGGTCGCCGTATTTGGATTCTATGGCATCAATGACTTCTTCTCTCTCATCGCATCACTACCAATAAAGGTACTAACGGCGAGCAACCCATTCAGTGCGATTGCAGAAGCGCCGGTTTTGTCTTTGGGTATTTATGTGCTGATTGGTGTTGGCGGCTATCTGCTGAGCCTAAAGCTAAATAGAACGGACGATGTGAGCTTGAAGACGCTGTTCCAACGATAGAGTCACTTATTCTGAGCCCTCAACGGGTAACCAAATCAGATATCAAAATCTAAATCTAAATCAAAGCTTCTGAGAAATCGGGAGCTTTTTTATTGGCCGCTGTTTTATTGTTAGGTGCTTTGAATTCTAACAACGGTTTTCGTGATAGAGGCAAAGGTACGGATTGGTGGTTGGTTTTGGTTTTGCTTCAGAGTGCTGAGCGGGTAAAGATAAACTAGGAGGTATTAATGAGCTGACATTGAATTGCATTACTGTTAATGCCTGCCAGCTCTTTGGGGGGTAATTTCTTTAGTCGCCGACCAGATGAAGGTCCTTGAGAGTGCTAATGAAATCGGTTTGTAGCGTTTTACATTTTATCAAGCTTTTAAGCTTTACGATTTAAAGCTTATTTCTTTGATGCTTCTTTTGACGTGTCTTTCCAGTATTGGATACGAACGCGATGAAGCTGTGCTCTTCTCATTTTTTTCATAAGGGATATTTCCTTTTCTTTAACTGCTCTTCATGAGCTATTTTTATTGCCAACCATTCGAATCTAACGGTGTTTGATGTCCAGATCAATGATACAAGTCACAAAATATATAGAGTTTCGAGTACCATTTACATCAAAGTATGACCTAGTTATCAACTATGGCTCAATTCAATCTCTTAAGCCGTTGTTCGAAATTTAGATTAGTTCTCTCAGATGACAAATTCATTTCAGTATCAATACAGTTCAGTGATACGTATTTCATATACCGGACTAACACAGATTTAGTTCCAGCATCTTATCTTTTATTACTCACCCCACCCATAAAGTTACAGCGTAACTAAATGTACATTCACTGTGAACAAATAGTCGCCACATTAGCCTATACGTCACAACATCAAAATGGGATTATGTTTGTAACGGATAGAGCTTTTGATAGAAAAAAGCCGTAATGGACAAAATTAAATAGGCGTAATTAAATGGACGTAATTATGAGTAAAGTAATTCTGCAAGGGCATATTCTAGTGCCAGACAACGACCTAAAAGCCGTCACACAAGCCTTGGTTGTACACAAAGAACTGACACTGGAAGAACCTGGTTGTATTGCGTTTCGAGTCAGTCAGAGCACGCTTCAACCTAATCGCTTTGAAGTGTATGAAGAATTCACTAGCCGAGAAGCATTCGAAGCGCACCAACAGCGAGTAAAAACGTCTGAATGGAGTGAAACCTCCAAGAACGTGACACGTCATTACCAAGTCACCGATGTTCCGACATCATAATGATACATCCGCTAGCCAACAGTATCGTCACGTTGATCAAGCAAGATCCCTTACGAATGCAGGTTTTAGACTGTGTCGCTCAGCTGGATTTGCCGCAGTGCTATGTTGCTGCGGGCTTTGTGAGAAACCTCGTTTGGGATCACTTGCATGACTTTGACTCCCCGACGCCTCTCAATGATATTGATGTGATCTACTTTGATACCATTGATACCTCCTACGAATCGGATCTTCGATACGAGGCTCAGCTTAAACAACGCTTACCTGAATTGAATTGGCAAGTTCGCAATCAAGCCAACATGCACACCAGAAATGGGGATGAACCTTACCAAGGCTCATTGGATGCGATGCGTTACTGGCCAGAGAAAGAAACCACAGTCGCCGTCAAGCAAAGCCCGACAGGGGAAATCGAGTGCATTTCGGCTTTTGGTTTAGAGAGTTTGTTTGATTTAAAGATCACACCGAATCCCAATCGCAGCAGAGACGTGTTTGATCAACGAGTTCAGTCCAAAAACTGGTTAACTCATTGGCCGAAGTTAACTATTGGTTGTTTGAGTCTCAAAGGGTCCTTTGTCGCTCGTACTAATTAGTCGCAAATTTTATACATTAATATGTTTAATATAAACTATGGTTAATATTAGCTCACATCCATATAAGGTAGCTATTATGTCGATTTTACGTGCGTTACTGATACTTATAAGCTTAGTTATCATTGGGTGTGCTGATACACATAAACTTCAGGTTACGGATGTAAACTCGACAGCTAAATTTGAAACAAGTGATTCAGTTTTAATCGGCCGCTCAAAGAATGGGGAATATGGGAAGCACTATTATTCAGGCTCAGGACTAATGGTGAGTAAAGCTCTTCAATCAGAGTTATTCACAAAACTAAACAACGTCGCAATCGCTAACCAAGCAGCTGATTACAATTTTGTCCTTGAATATGCGAAAAGCAATGAGTTCGACTACTTAATTTTTCCTACCATATTACACTGGGAAGATCGCGCGACTGAATGGTCAGCAAAGCCAGATAAAGTAAGCGTAAAAATTACAGTTGTTGATGTTAAAACAAAAGTAATTATTAAGTCTGGCATAATCGAAGGAAAAAGCGGGCTAGCTACCTTTGGCGGTGACCACCCACAAGATTTATTGTCAGAGCCGGTCAGCGAATTTATGGCTAGCCTATTAAATTAATTATCGTGGTGATTCAATAATTGAGCTCTATTGCGTAGACAACATCAACTCTACCTTATGACACCGTAGTTAGCATGGTTAACCTATGTCGAATCAAACTTTGCCTCTGTACTAAAACCATTGACTAAAAGCCCAATCAGATCGAACATGCCCCCACTTGCTTCGCTTAATAATTTATTAGCTTAGTAAGTTAGTGACTAACCAGCTCATCAACCGCGCGTGGCGACTAGCTGCTACGCTCTCTCGTCATACTGAGTAACGACCATGAACCAACAATACATGCTGCAAGCACTCAAAGCTTCGCGCCAAGCCCTACCCGATTGCCAACCAAACCCGCCTGTGGGTTGTATTTTGGTGAAAAACGATAAGGTGGTGTCTGTTGGATATACGCAAAAGGTCGGTGGAAACCACGCCGAGGTTGAAGCACTGAATGGCTATGACTGCGAAACGGATGGAGAAATGGAAGGCGTTACCGCTTACGTAACTTTAGAGCCATGTTCATTTGTTGGCAGAACACCCGCTTGCGCAAGTACATTGGTTAAAGCAGGTATAAAACACGTAGTAGTGGCGATGCTAGACCCAGACCCTCGCAATAATGGTCGTGGTGTGGCGATACTTGAATCGCACGGCGTGAAAGTGGATGTAGGGCTATGCCAAGCACAAGTGAGCGCCTTTTTAACCCCTTACCTTGGTAAGTCCTAGATCTAAACAGCCAGTATTAGCTCAATTTCACTCGGTAAAGTGGGTTTACTGGTTTGTCGACAAAATACGACCAGATATGATCGTAGACCGCATGTTGATTAGGAAACGGCGCTAACGCTTTTGCCTCTTCTAAATTGCACCAGCGGTACTCGGTGTGTTCATCATTCAGTTCAATCGCTTGGTTGGGCGAGCATAGCACTGCAAACACAGGGATTAGCTGAATCACATTTACATGCGCCTCGTAAAACTGCTCCAGAAACTGCGCGTTATACAGAGCTTCCACCTTAATTTGGGTCTCTTCTTCAAACTCGCGCACGATAGCTTGCCAGCCTGTTTCACCTGCTTCAATCGAGCCTGCGACGTGGCACCAAAACTCACCTTTAACACGCTTCATTAATAGCATTTTCATTTGTCCGTTGATCTCTGAAATAGCGACACCGGATACAATCGAAGTGTTGAGTGGAATCATAACGTTACCTTAGTTTTCATAAGAGGGCGGCAAGGCTACCACCCTTGGTTTGTTAAATTGTCTTCTATGATTAAAAACGAGAGGCCACTCATCAATTTATAAACATCAAGCGCAACTCTTGAGGTTTGTATATCTAATAACAACCTTTGTACCCAGTCATTGAGCGATTCTTATTTGAGGCGTATTTCGATAAAGAGTAGAATCGCCGCCTTGTACTGTGTTTCTTCACTTTTGTTTTTAGCGCATCAGTTTTTAGACTCTCACACAGTAGACCCACAACCCTTTATCACCACGATATAAGTATTAATACGACTATGCACTCATCTAAATCAACGCACGACTCAGAAAACAGCCACACACCTGAGCATTGCTTCACTCGTTTTCAACAGCCGATCGAGTCATATTCGTTGCCTGAGCGTTTCACATTCCCGTTCTACTACGAACCGCACCCACTGTGTGAAATCGCCTCCCATCAGCTTCAACAATATCTAGAAACACAAACCGACTGGCAACATGACTTCGGCTTAGATTCTGACGCTGGTCGCGGCAAAATGTTTGGTGTGTTGTTGGTGAGAAGCCCAGAAGGTGAGCTTGGTTACTTCTCTGCTTTCTCCGGAAAAATCGCCGACCAAAACCTACTGCCTCACTTTGTGCCACCCGTATTCGACATGTTGAGCAGCGACAGCTTTTTCCATCAAGATACAGCCGACATGATGGCTGTGAATGCGAAATTTAAAGCGCTGCAAGCAAACGCTGAATACCTTGAACTGTGTGAACAATTAGCACAACAAAAAGCACAAGCTGAACAAGCGATTGAAGCTCAGCGTTTATTAATTATCGAAGGCCGAAAAACACGTAAAGAACAGCGTGAACAAGGTAGAGAAAACCTTGATGAGCAAGCCTTCGAACAGCTAAATAACGAGCTAAACAAAGCCAGTGTTGCCGACAAGAATCAGCAGAAATATCTTAAGCTCAACTGGGAACAGAGCCTAAACGAGTTACAAATCAAAGTTGATGTGTTCACTAATCAATTAGCTGAACTCAAAGAGCAAAGAGCGCACCTTTCTCATCAGCTTCAGCACAAACTGTTTTCACAATACGCTTTCCAAAATGCGGAAGGAAACATTGAGGATCTCAACCAGATCTTTGAAGACACACCAAACAAGATACCACCAGCGGGTTCTGGCGAATGTGCCGCTCCCAAGCTGCTGCAATACGCGTATTTGAACGGTTACACACCGCTGGCATTGGCTGAATTTTGGTGGGGTCGTTCACCGAAATCGGAAATCCGTAAGCACAAGAAATACTACGCGTCTTGCCAAAGTAAGTGTGTACCGATTTTAGGCCATATGATGAAAGGCTTGGAAGTCGATCCCAACCCATTGCTAGAGAACCCAGCAGAAGGCAAAGACCTCGATATCCTGTTCCAAGACGATCACATCGTTGTGGTACACAAACCAGCAGGTTTTCTATCCGTACCGGGTAAAACCATAAAAGATTCGGCCTACACTCGTGTTCAAGAAATGCATCCCGATGTTGAAGGGCCATTTGTTATCCACCGCTTGGATATGGCGACCTCTGGCATTCTAATATTTGCGCTTACACGACGTGCGAACAAAAGCCTACAGAAGCAGTTCATTACTCGTGAAGTTGAGAAGCGTTACGTGGCAATGATAGAAGGCGTTTTAGAGCAAGATGAAGGTTATGTTCGCTTACCACTACGTGGAGATTTATACGATCGTCCTCGTCAGATTGTCTGCTTCGAACACGGCAAGCCTGCTGAAACGAAATGGGAAGTGATTGAGCGAAGCCAAGACACAACAAAGGTTTATCTGCACCCGAAAACGGGCCGCACACACCAATTACGTGTTCACTGTTCACATGAAGAAGGGCTTAACATGCCTATCGTTGGTGACGGCTTATATGGCAACAAAGCCGACCGACTGCACCTACACGCAGAAAGGCTAGCACTACACCACCCAGTCACCAAAGAGTGGATGGAGTTCCAGTTCGACGCCGAATTCTAAGCGTTAAGACTACTTTCTGCGTTGAGCCTAGGAGATAAACCAGAGTCACAAGCCATTTGTGACTCTGCCTCCCTCTTTCTCCTACCCCTTTCGGATAATTCTCCACGCTTATTGCACTACATCAAGGTCCACTTTTTTGAGACGAGTAGCATGCGCCTCTTCTTCTTTCCTTGAGGCCTTTGATATGTCATCAGCTGCTTGGAATATACAATCCAACACAACTACGTCTTCCGTGATCGCTTCGCAAGCACTAAGCTTGAAACCACTCACAAACAAAAAGCCAGATTTAAACTCGGCAATGCTCAATCTAATTGAAGAAGTGAAAAACGAACTCCCTCTTTACGAGTCGGAGACGTTTATCTGTGGCCCAAAAGGAAACTGCGCCGGTTGTTCTAAGAAACTACTGGAGATGGTCGACAGTGAATTGATGTACTGGGAACACAGTATTTCAATCGGCCAAGGCCCTAACTTCGAAGAATTACGCCGTTTTGGTAAGCTATGCAGTAGTGTTAGACGCGGCCTAGAACGCAACGGCTTGGTAGAAAAGCGCCCAAAGAAAAGATAACCAGCTAACTCACAGCTACTACAAGCTTTCGATGAGCATTACAAACTATCTATCCGCACTACAATCTATCGATCATCATTGCAATCTAACCTAGTCACTAACAGGTTGAACTCGTTCACTATAAGAGTGATAATATTTTGTAATACAATAAGTACCAAGACAAACCATTAGAGATTTTCCGCCAAGTTCTTGAGCGAATCCATCCTTCATGTCTAGCGTGTCTTAAACCTTCTGAAAGCCAACATCACATCCATTAAAAGCCCTTTATTGGATAGCGGGGAAATACCTTGAAGAAACCACAACCAATACTGGGTAAGACCGGTATGCTATTTTTCCTCGTCATCATCAGTGCGTTTCCTCCATTGACCATCGACCTGTATTTGCCAGCCCTTCCGCAAATGGTTGAGGTGTTCAATACCGACCAATCGATGGTCAACCTAACCCTGAGCAGCTACTTCGTGACCTATGCGGTTGGCCTGTTGTTCTGGGGACCGCTCAGCGAAAAGTTTGGACGTAAGCCGATTCTACTCATTGGCATCGCAAGCTATATGGTGGCGAGCGTATTATGTGCCATGACCAACAACATTGAGCAGTTGATTGGTGCCCGTATATCCCAAGCCTTTGCGGGCAGTGCCATCACCGTTATCGCAACCGCCATTGTGAAAGACCTTTATGACGGCCGAGAACGTGAAAAGATCATGGCGACTATCATGTCACTGGTGATCATCGCGCCAATGGTTGCGCCTGTATTTGGTGCCTTCTTACTGAAAATTGCGTCTTGGCGAATGATGTTCGTCACCCTCGCCATTTTTGGTGCATTTGCGTCAGTTTTAGCTTGCTGCTATCGAGAAACACTCGAAACCAAATACCAAGGTTCTATGTTCCGCTCATGGGGAAGAATGGGCGTGGTCATGAAAAACCGCTCGTTCCTCAAGCTGCTGGTCATTTTCTCTATCATACCGATGGCATTGATGGGCTTTCTTGCGGCGGGTTCTTATATCTACATCGATCACTTTGGATTGACCGAACAACAGTTTAGTTACGCGTTCGCATTCAATGCATTGTGCGCCTCATTTGGCCCAACAATTTATATGAAGTTGTCCTACAGAATATCAGTTCAAAAGGTCATCTCTGGATGTTTTGCTTTATTGGCGATAGCAGGAATCTTTACCCTAACCATCGGCGACTTGTCCCCTTGGTTCTTTATGTTTATCGCAGCACCAGCGACGCTGATGGTTATCATCATGCGAGTACCGGGTACCAACTTAATGCTGAACCAGCAAGATCATGACACGGGCTCTGCCGTCGCATTGATTCAGTTCTTTAGCATGATTTGTGGCTCGCTTGGCATGGTGTTGGTTTCAATCCGACCAGATTCGCTAATTGAAAACCTAGGCTTTATCCAATTATCGGTGGGAATCCTAGGCGGCTTGATGTGGCTGATGGTCAGAAACAAAGAGTATGTGACTAAGAAACTGAATTAGGGACATCCAAAATAGCTAAGTTGGCACTTAAACACGATTTAGGACGTACTCGATCGTGTTTAAGGTCTCACCCTCACTGGCTTTAGCGCATATTGGCTCCAATCACCTCAATTGGAGTTAAACCATGAAATGGATACATTTACTGTTCACATCCCTACTTTTCCTTTGCACTTCATCCATCGCTTCCGGTGTCGGATTCACTCAAGTCACCTTAGCTGACGATCCTAATCGCCCGCTAAACACTACCATTTGGTATCCCACACAAGATGTATCAGACACAACCTTGATTGGCGATAACCCAGCCTTCATCGGCACGCAAGTCATCAAAGATGGAGAGATTCAATCCGGCACTTTTCCAGTTGTACTGCTATCACACGGCTACCGAGGAAACTGGCGAAACCAAAACTGGTTGGCAACCGAACTTGCGAGTCGTGGCTACATCGTAGCGGCCACTGACCATCCGGGAACCACTTCTTTCGACCAATCCCCGAAGCAAGCAGCGAAATGGTGGGAGAGACCACAAGATATGTCACGCATTCTGGACTACTTGTTATCCGAAATCCCGTGGAAGCAATTTGCTAACGCTGAAAATGTTACCTCAATCGGGCACTCTTTAGGAGGCTGGACAGTGATGCAATTGGCAGGAGCGAAAATAGATAGAGCGACCTTTGAAGCCGAGTGTCTTATATACTCTAACCCGCGTACCTGTGGACTGTCTGATGAATTAGGACTATCACAAGCCCAACCAGCTGAACCAAATGAAAAAGACCTATCAGACCCTAGAATTCAGCGCGTTGTCAGCCTTGATTTGGGGCTTGCTCGTAGCTTTTCGCTACAAAGCTTAAATAACATTACAGTGCCAACCTTAATATTGGCTGCAGGAATTGATATTGGCGACTTACCCCAGGCATTAGAGTCTGGCTACATTGCTGAGCACATGCCTCTTAATTTAAGACGCTATAAGGTCTATGAAAGCGCCACCCATTTCAGCTTCATTCAAAGCTGTAAACCTGGGGCAATACCGATGCTTGAAGAAGAAGTCCCAGGCGATGGCATTATTTGTAAAGATGGCGTTGGTACATCACGCGACCAGCTACATCAATTGATCTTAAACGACATCATTAGCTTTCTGAACTGATAAACATAAAGCAAACACACTTAATCTAACACTTGTGGCGAACTTCGGTACTCACTCGGAGTTTGCCTAGTTATCCTTGAAAACTCTCGATTGAAATTGGACTTGGTCTGAAAGCCTGAACTAAGGAAGATGTCAGTTATCGCTTCATCACTTTGCTTCAGGAGAGTCTTAGCGTGCTCAATTCGATAGGCATTGATCACCTTCGAAATATTCTCATTATGAGTTTGGTTAACCGCAGACGATATTTTTCGAGCTGGGATACCTAGCTTTCTCGCCACTCGATTGAGGGACAAATCAGGATCCTTGAACACCTGATGATCCTTCATTAATGCATCAAACTTAGCGACGATTTGCGGGACTTCTTCATCGACTTTTAAGCTTCTCGACGATCCCGCAGATACATCAATGTCTTCAGGAGAATAGCTTGGTGTTGTCAGTTCACTCTGCTGTTGGTTTTGTTCCTGAATCGGAGACGTACTGGTGCTGACAACAATCACAGTCCCAACAATCGCAGGAATAAGAACTAAGTAGCTAATAGATAAGATCAAGTCTGTGTGTTGTGCGTTGAGTAGCAAAATATCATACGAGATAATGCTATCCACGAGAGCTGAAAACAGTAAGGCTATACCAGCCGTACGCTCTGCATACAAAACATTCGATACATCACTCAGCCTGATGTGCTCTGGAAAGTTAAACGATGACTTCAACAACAAGCAGCCATAGCCGAGGTACAACGAGATCAACAATAGATCAATCGTTCCATCCCAAATATACGAATAAGAAAAGGAGCCAACCAGAACAACCACTGGGCCTAAGCAATGCAAAAGAGACAAAGGTTCACTTCGATGAACTCCCGCAAAGCAGAGCCATGCAGCCACCGGTACACTTGCCCCTAGAACCGGTTGTAAGAAACGGAACAGTGCAATATCAAACGTCCAACGTAGCCCAACGACAGTAATCATCAACGCACACAACATAATAAACCAAAACGTTTTTTGGCTTGTTTGTGGGTAACGATATCGAAGCAAAACAGCCGTGATAAATAACAACAGAGCAGCAACAAATGGCAGGGGAATTGCGAGCATCAAAGTTCCATTTTAATAACAGAGTATATAGCGTCGATAGCTCAATAAGTATCGATGATAACTTGAACTCATGGTAATTCATTCGCCATATATAATAAAGACTCCTAGTCAGGAGCCTTTACTATCAAAATCAGTGATAACTAAGTTTGGTCAGTTGCTATTAAGCGTTAGCCACTTGGCGCGCTGGGTGTTTGTTAAACACAGCGACTACAGCCACGATTGCAAGTGCAAAACAGTAGTATGAGTTAGACACGATTTCCAAAGGCGATAGGTTGAACACAGAACCTAATAGCAATACCTGAGCACCGTAAGGCAACACACCTTGAATCACACAAGAGAAGATATCCAACAGGCTTGCAGAGCGACGTGGAGATACATTGTTTTCTTCCGCCAATTGACGAGCCACGCTACCAGACACAATAATCGCTACCGTGTTGTTTGCCGTACATAGGTTCACCATAGATACCAAGCCAGCAATACCTAGCTCACTCGCACGGCCATTCGCTTGCTTAGAGTGGGAAGAACCAAACGCACGAATCAAACCGCTCACTAGATTAGTCAGGAACGCCAATCCACCTTGACGACGCATTAGCTCACTCAAACCACCAATCAGCATCGACAGTAAGAAGATCTCTTGCATGTTGCCGAAGCCTGCATAGATATCTTTAGCGTAATCCGTCATACCGTAGTTCTCAATAGAACCTAAACTCACGCCACCCGCCAGTAAGATACCAATCGTCAGCACGACGAATACATTCATACCCGATACCGCAAGAATCAGAATAGTGATGTACGGCAGAACTTTGAGCCACTCAATTGGACCTGTTTCAGGTACCTGAGTTGCCGTGCTATTGAAAGCAAAGATAACGATCGCGATAAGAGCAGCAGGCAGAGCAATACGGATGTTCTCTTTAAACTTGTCTCTCATCTCACAGCCTTGCGAACGTGTCGCGGCAATCGTGGTATCAGAGATGATTGAAAGGTTGTCACCAAACATAGCGCCACTTAGCACCACGCCTGCGGTTAGAGGAATGCTCATGCCAGCTGAGTCAGCAATGCCTAGCGCAACAGGGGCTACCGCAGCGATAGTACCCATAGATGTGCCCATTGCGGTCGCAATGAAAGCTGAAATTAGGAAGATACCCGGTAGGATCATGCTTGTCGGAATCGCCGATAGACCTAGGTTTACCGTTGCGTCCACGCCACCAGACGCTTTAGCCACAGCCGCAAAAGCACCCGCCAATAGGTAGATCATACACATTGCGATAATGTCTTTGTGACCTACTCCACCTAAGAATTGTTCGATAGCGCGGTTCAATTTATCTTTGCTTAGCAACAACGCTAACATCACAGCAGGCAAAGCTGCAATTGGAGCTGGAAGCTGATAGAAAGCAAAATCGACGCCTTGCAGCGACAAGTACGTACCTACGCCAATAAACAACGATAGGAACACGATAAGAGGGATAAGCGCAACTGCCGAAGGGGCAATTACCGCATTAGAATTTTTTGAATTGGACATGGAACATCAACGCAATAGAACAGGAAGATGAGCAGACTAATGTCACACTTAGAGGTTGTCAACGTCTAGACGTCTAAACGCCCAATTTAATGAAAAGTAATAAGCACGCCATTGAACATCACATAATAGAAAAGGCTATTTACTCACCAGTAAATAGCCTTTTGAGAACAGATAGCGTATGCGCAGAAGCTAACTTTTTGCTTACTTAACGCTTTTGCTAAGTTAGCGTTTTTGTTGGAACGTCACTTGGTATTCGCCAATGCCTTCGTAGTGGAAGGTCGTTGGCTTATCGAATTCCATTTCCACGATACCGCAGTAAGAGCCCGTGATAATAGCTTCACCCGCTTGGAAATCAACACCACGACGTGTCATGTAGTTAATCAGCCAGTAAATTGGGCTTGGTGGCAGTGTATTCGGGTGCTTACCGTCGAATGCTTGAATTTGCTCGCCTTGAGTCACTTCAATACTGATCTCTGCAGAAGTGAACGCTTTTTCGCGATCAATCTCAGGGCCAATGAACAGACCTTGGTTTACTAGGCCATCGGCCAGTTTTTCATAGAACTCAGCGCCGCTGTCATCCGCAAAACGAGATTGCATTAACTCAAGTGCCATGTGGCAAGAACCAATTGCTTCGTTGATTTGCTCTTCGCTGTAGCCTTCTTGGTTTGCAGGCAGACTCTTAGCAAGAGTAAATGCAATTTCAGGCTCAACACGCACTACATCGTTGTCTGCAAACAGTTCACAAACTTCGCCTTGTTGAACGCTGCCCGAGAAGATTGGCGCAACAACAAACTTGTCTTCAGCCAGAGGAAGTAAGCACTTCCAACCGCCGACTTTATCGCTTTTCAAATCGATCATTGAAGATTGGATCTTTAGCGCATCTTCCAAGTTATTCGGACGGTACTGTTCGTCCAATCTTGGTGCTTTGGTGCCAGCAACGCGACGACTCAACAGTTCTTCAGCTGCTTGTTTAAATACATTTGTCATATAATACCACCTTTAGTTTTATGACCAGTATAATATCGGATTTTTTAAAGCTTGAATAGACAATTCAACAACGGTGCTACACCGAAAATTCAGCTATAAATTTTCGCATATTCTAGACGCAAACAACTGAAATTATTTTGATTTAAAGACAACAAAAGCCAGTAAGTTCGTTACTGGCTTTTCGATGTGTTGCTGATGGTTAGGCTTTACTGCCCTTTCAAGGTCTTCTTAAGGTTTTGCATGAAGTCTCTGAAGTGAGGCATAAAATTAACAAACAAAGGATGCTTTCTATCTTGCATCATCAATGGGCCGAGTAAGCGGATACTCACACCCAGTCGTGCTGCTGATTGCTCATCTAAGCCGCTGTCTTGTTTGATCTTCTCAACAATCGCGAACATGTTTTCTCTGTCTTCAATTTCAAACTGCATGGTTTGAAGTTCGCGGTCTTCTTTAACGCTCACTTCTTCAATAGTGATGCGGTAGTTATTGTGTTTGCCTGTAAATGCTTTCATGTGGATCTCCTACAATGCTGTGAAATGTTTTGGCTAGCTCTTCATGAATCGTTCTAGCTTAGGTTTAACCGTCATCGACATTACGACCATGATCGTAAGGCCAATAGGAAGCGCGGCAATAAATCCATTAAACCATCCACTGGTAAACGCCGATGTATCCGAAAATCCAATATTATTTGCCGCTGTTACAAATGCCATCATGGACTCCATTATGAATGCCATGATCAGTCCTATGATCAGGTTGCGAACTTTCTCGCTATAAGTTGTGAACACTCTAGCAACGGCTTTGGTGACTAAAGCCATCATCACCGCGCCCATTGGCATCATGATCACGACAACAAGGGCTAACGAAGAAAGCCAGTTGCCAATAAATGCCTCGCCGAATCCGACATTCATGTAGGTCATCACGGCCGTTAAACTGCCGCCAATCGTCAGCATTAAGCTCAACATGACCAAAATTTTGTATAAAACCGGTGTGCCTTTTTGCTCAGGAAGAGTTTGCGTTAGAGTTGCTTGAATCGTCATATCTATTTCCTGTCTTGAATTTACGAACAATCAAGTTGATAATGTCAACCATAAATACAGTAGTTGATAATGTCAACTATATTTCTAAGGATCGTTTATGTCTGATAACACATCGCTAGAGTCTATCTTTCGTTTAGTGCACTCTTTGAAACGTCAAATGAGCGAACAGATTGAGAGCTTAGACTCAGAGATCGCACCTATGAACATTCGTGTCATGAAGATCATTACTAAGAAGTCTCCATGTACCGCTATCGATATCGCACACTTCCTAGATCGTGATAAAGCACAGGTCACTCGGCTCATTAATGCCTTGATCAATCAGGAACTTGTGAAGAAGTCTCCGAACCCGGAAGACAAGCGCAGCCAGTTATTGGTTCTGACTGATAAGGGTCAAGAGATCATGAGTAAGGTCTCGGATATCGATCGAGACATGCTGAAGAGAATGACCAAAGGCATGGCCGAAGACGAGTTAGAACAATTCAGAAAAATTGCGAAGAAAATGGCGCAGAACTTAGAAAGCTGATCTTAAAAATAAAACGAAAAAACGCCACCGAATCGTAAGATCGGTGGCGTTTTTTGTATAAGTTGGGTTGTAAAGCTTAGTGGTTTAGCTATGTCTATTTGGATGACAACTCTAATTCGATGCTAATTTCCACCATGCCTTAACAGGTACGGGTTCTGAAATCACCAAACGCTCACCCATCACAGGGCTCACCATCTGTACATCTCGTTTTTTACTTATCGCCAAAGATTGTTCCATTGGGTCTTGCCAATCGTGCATAGAAAGATCAAACGTACTGTTGTGGATTGGCATCATCACCTTACCTTGTAGGTCGATGTGCGCCTGAACGCTCTGCTCTGGGAACATATGAATATCCGCCCAAAGTGAGTTATACGCGCCCGTTTCAACCATGGTTAAATCAAACGGCCCAAAACGGTCGCCAATCTCTTTAAAGCCGTTGAAGTAACCAGAGTCACCACTAAAGAAGACTTTCTTATCTGAAGCGTTAATAACCCAACTCCCCCACAGTGTTTGGTCACGATCAAGTAAGCCACGACCAGAGAAGTGCTGTGTTGGCGTCAAAGTAAACTCAATATCTGAGGCTGTTGCTGATTCCCACCAGTTCAACTCAATAATCTTTGCTTTATCCACGCCCCACTTTTCCAGCAATGCACCGACTCTGAGTGGCACCAAAAATGTACCTACTTTATCGGCTAATACCTTTACGGCACCTTTATCTAAATGGTCGTAGTGGTCATGACTGATGACAACCACGTCAATGTCAGGTAACTCTTGCAGTGAGATTGGTGTTGGGTGGAAGCGCTTTGGCCCCATCCATTGCACGGGTGATGCACGGTCACTGAACACAGGATCTGTCATCACAAGCTTGCCATCCAGCTTCATCATCACACTGGAGTGACCTAAGCGGTAAGCAACGTCGTCTTGTTCTTCGATCAGCTGCTCGGCAGTCATTGGAATCAAAGGCAATGCAGCGCGCGGCACGGGCTCGTTTCTTTCCACAGTCACATAAGCTTTCAGGATTGAAAAAATATCAGACATACCCGATTTGTATTCCAGATCACTGTTTACAAACTTCTTTGGAAGCTTATCTAGATTGTCGTTTGATTGTGAACCTGTGCTTACGATAGCGACCACGGCAAGTACTCCTAAAATCGGTAATAGATATTTTTTCATTGGTATCTCTTTAATCATTGGGTCTATCCCAACGCAAAAACTACACTGGCTAGTTTACATATCAAAATTAAAAAGTAAACCAATGAGTGTAATTTTTGTTTTATCTAAACGTGAGCGTGCCAAAATCGACTTTGGAGAGGAGTTACTCTATTTGGTAGGCAAGGCTAATCAGCTGACCATACATTCTTGAAATCTGGCCATCCCCAGTTGGTAATGGCCACGTTTTTCAGAATCCCTTGGAAACGAACGGTCTGTAAATGGTGGAACATAGGCACTAACCAATAATCTGAGATCAGAGTAGACGCGATGGGTTCTAGCTCTGCCAAGTAATTAGGCAGTTCAACGGATGCTTTATGACTATCCAAGCGCTGCTTGAGCCAATCACTGTTCACCTCTCCTAAAGCAGAGTGCAAAACAGGATCGTTCATCATCCACGAAAACAGCGAAGACGGGGCATTATCATCGAGATTCAGGTTACACAACACCAGATCCTCCTTTAACTCACCACTCTGAGAGAGCTGCGCCAATTCTCGAAAACTGTAGGTGTTCACCTCAACTTCCACGCCATATCGTTTAAGGATGTCTGATACACAAATAGCACAACGATAGAGCGCGTAGTAATTATAAACCGCAATGCTCATCTTTGTCGGTAGTTGTGCTTCTTTCGCAGGCGTTCGATACAACTTCTGCCAACTTGGCAGTATGTTCTGAGCAAAAGAGACGCTAAACAAGCCTTGATTTTGTTCCAATTGAGACAGTACCGCTTGTGGGTTAGCTATCCCTGAGATGTACTTACGCTGCTCATCAGTTAGCAAGCTAGCCGCTGAGTTCTGATTGAAAAGGATAAACAAACACCCATCCTCAACTCGGCTACGAAGGCCATCAGTTTCAGCCGACACCAGCTTCGCGTCGCTTTTCCCTAATTGATGGAAGCAAGATGAATCTTCATAAGGTGACACCTGCATTTGGCTGTCATCAAAGCGAGCACTGCCCGTCATCGACTCTTCGAATTGCCAAATAGTCACCTCATCGGTTAACGAGCGACAACCATAATAGTGTTCAAATGCGGCAAGCTTGATGCGTTCGTTACTAGTCTCAACCACTTTGAAAGGGCCGGTTCCAATCACGGCATGAGACACTGAATTCAATGGCGATGGCTCACGAGTCACTTGCGCAGCAGGTTGAATCGAATACTTAACGCCAGCCAATAAGCCCGCGAAGCCAGTGTCTGCTTTGGTCAATTGGAAGCTGATCCTTAACGGCTGTTCACTGTAAACCGAAGCGACATGGGCGAGCTCTGTCTGATAGAAAGGTAGCGGTTGTAAGGCGGTAAATAACGACACGAGTTGCTTGGCGTCAACGGGTTGACCATCATGGAAGGTTAAGCCCGGGCGCAAATAGAAAGTCCAAACTAATTTTTCAGCATCATATTCCCAATGGTGCGCCAGTTCAGGCTTCAACTTGCCCTTGCCATTACAAGTGACGAGGCAACTGAACACTTGCCTGATCAAAAATCGTTCGCTACTGCGGTGAATATGATGCGGGAATAGGTCTTCAAACTTACGTTTATAGGTTAATTGAACGTGCAGCAGCCCTTCACGCATCGTCGCGCCAGAGGTTTCTTGGAGGAGAGAGCCAAATACAGCGCGGTCATTGTCTAGAATTGAGAGTGCTTTTTCGTATTTGCCCTGCTCTATCAGTTTACTGGCAACATGTTGAGTCAATTCTTGATTGCTAAAACGTAAAGTCAGATTAGAACGTTGATTCCTGCCGACTTTTGGCTCCCACACCAACCATTCAGCCTGATGCATCTTGCCTAACAAGGTTCGTGCATGGCGCAAGCTGGTGAACAGCTTATCTGCGACCTCAGTTAAGGTAACCGAATGTGAGAGGTTAGGCTCAAACGAATCTAGCCTTGTGTAGTAACGCATCATGTTTAGATCAGACAAATAATGAACCTTTTTAGAAACAACCCTTCCTGATTAAGCTCATTATAAAACACATCAGCCCAAAAGTAGCGCTAAAAGACAAAAACAGGAACAACCTAGTAAAAACCCATCTGTTTATTACTTCCTATTAAGTGACCATAATTAATGGGTCAACAAGGAACTTTGAGCTCCCACCAAAGCCTAATACAAGAGAAGTAATCATCATGAGAAAATACTATCTTAATAAGCTAAAAAGCACCTGTAGCAAGCTCGAAAGAGAAGCACTACGAACACTTATAGAGCTATGTAACTGGCGTTATTAGTACACTTTTAAGCACCGAGTTAACGCGAGTTGAGTACAACCTAATAGGCTCCTACCCCCAATATGAGTTAGGTCTCAACTCGCTTTTCCATTCCAAACTCCCTCTCAACCTAGTTGTACCAATCGCTCACACATTCGATAAATTTCCGTTGTCGACTCGACAAATTTAATTCGTTTTCTTAGTTAAACGAAAAGCCTTAAGGTTCGCCCCGAAGCAAGCAAAGAGCCTCAGAAAAACTGAAAGCTCAGCTAACAACTCATTTATTTGCAGTTACCAATCAGGTATTAACTAAGGAAACGCCATGCGTATCGCAATTCTTTCTCGCAACGAAAACCTATACTCTACTTCTCGCTTAAAAGCGGCTGGAGAAGCTCGTGGTCACCAGGTCGATGTTATCGACACGCTGCACTGTGATATAGATATCGCGAGTAACAATCCGAAGATTCGCTACATGGGTGAAGAGCTACCTCAATACGATGCTGTTATTCCACGTATTGGCGCTTCCATTACCTTTTACGGCACTGCGGTTGTTCGCCAATTCGAAATGATGGGCACTTTTTGTATCAATGAGTCAGTAGCTATCAGTCGTTCTCGCGACAAACTGCGCTCACTACAACTGTTGTCTCGTAAAGGTATTGGCTTACCAAAAACAGGTTTCGCTAGCCGCCCAGACAAGATTCAAGACTTGATCAAAAACGTAGGTGGCGCGCCACTGGTTATCAAGCTTCTTGAAGGTACTCAAGGCATCGGTGTAGTTCTAGCAGAAACAAACAAAGCAGCTGAAAGCGTTATCGAAGCATTCATGGGCCTAAAAGCGAACATCTTGGTTCAAGAGTTCATTGAAGAAGCTAATGGCGCAGACATCCGTTGTTTTGTTGTGGGTAACAAGGTTATTGCAGCAATGAAACGTCAAGCTGGTGAGGGTGAATTCCGCTCTAACCTACACCGTGGCGGTACAGCTCAACTGGTTAAACTAACCAAAGAAGAGCGCGCTACAGCGATCAATGCAGCTAAAATCATGGGGTTAAACCTATGTGGTGTCGATATTCTACAATCTAAGAATGGCCCTGTTGTAATGGAAGTGAACTCTTCTCCAGGCCTAGAAGGTATCGAGAAAGCGACAGGTAAAGATGTAGCAGACATGATTTTCGGATTTATCGAGAAAAATGCAAAACCAAACGCTAACCGTACTCGTGGCAAAGGCTGATTAAACGCCGTTTACTCATGATTGGAAAAAACATGAACAATAAAATGATCATAGGGAATACAGAAGCACTTTGCTTACCAGAGTTAGGGATAACTGGACTACATACGCGTGTTGATACAGGGGCTCAAACCTCTTCTCTACACGTAGACAATCTACTATGTGTAAAAACAGACGGTGAAAACTTCGTTGAGTTCGATCTTCACCCAGACGTTTACCACCTAGAAGAAACAGTGCGCTGCAAGGCGAAGCTGAAAACAAGTAAAAGAATCAAATCATCGAACGGCGAAGTTGAACACCGTTGTGTGATTGAAACCATGCTAAAAATTGGTGGTCAGGAATGGCCTATCGATATCACACTAAGCAACCGTCAAGATATGACTTATATGATGCTGCTTGGTCGTCAAGGCATGAGTGACAAAGTGATTGTTGACCCAGCGGGTGAATTTCTAATTTCTCATTAATTGAACTGCTCCACAGCTCAAATAGTGAGTCAACAACGCGTACTAATAAAGGCCAGTCTTTGAGACTGGCCTTTATTATTTATGGCGATTTTTTTTATTGTTAAACCCAAATCGCCAAACAGATTTTAGCAAACCTTTGAGTTTGATTTTGGTCACTCGCCAATGTGTCACTGGCCTTCTTGGCGCACTCATCAACAGATGTTCAAAGGCTTGCTCACTCAAATTCACTTGTCCCCCATGCGCCACCAGCAAGGTGTCAAACTGCATGCCATAGATACGAGATACCGACGCTCGATACTTATTGGGATGAAAAATTGGGAAAGGCGGAATCAGCTTCTTTTTGACCTCGACCATTAAATCCGCCACATAGGCGACACTGTGTGATGGGCAATAGACGGAAAGATCTCTGTCGGTATGGCCTGGCGTTTCCAGAACCAACCAGTCATCAAAACCCGGAATGCTGTCTCCATCCGACAGCTTGTAGTCCGGCTTTAACTTTCTTGAATACCATAGATTTGCTTTGGGCTTACCCAATCGATTCGCCATCCATCGTGCCAATGCCAGATCTGTCAAATGCATCAATATGCCATCGATACCGTGGTACCAATCCTTATCTCGGTTTGCTGCAACCAAGTTACAGTTCGTTAGCTTTCTGAGCCTGTGCGCTGCCCCTGCATGGTCTGGATGCATGTGCGTAACCACAACCGTATGTAGATCAGCAAAATCACGCATAAGCTCTGTTTCGATGAAAGCCTTCAAATGCGGGATGTCGGCTCGACACGCACCATCAGCAAGAGCAACCTGTCAGGGTACTCTACGAGATACATGTCTTGGATATAGCCTTTGATGGTATGAAGTTGCAAATCCATTCCTTGTGACAAAACAACTGGTCAGACCTATACAATAGCAAACTCATCATCAATTGTGATCATTTTGTTAAAAACAACAATCTAAAACCAGATATATAGCTCGAATCAAGATTTCCATTGGTATCCACTCAATTACTCAAATCCAACGTTACTCAAGTCCAATTTAACTCAGAATAATGAGGGCACATTCCAAAGATGATCATCAATTTCATCCGATATTTTTCAGCATTATCGAATGCTCACATTACCGAAAACCTTGCTCAACAAGCCTTGCGCTTTAAGCACTGAGCATCATTTGTCGTGACGACAAAACATGTGATTTGGTGACCTGAGTTATTCGGACTATATATGCGCCTCTAATTTATTGTCTGAGTGCTATACATGAACCAACTTATCGATGCTCTTTCTACCCAAGGTTACTTTGTTTGGGATGACTTCTTAACTCACGAGGAAGTAGTGGCATTGAGGGATTGCATTCCAGAGAACTGGAAAAAGGCTAGGATCGGCCGTAACGATGACGTAGCACGAGAAGCAACGATTCGTAGTGACAAAATTCAGTGGGTACGCCGTGATATGGGCGAACCAACATCTCTGTTCCTAGACAAAATGGAACAAATTCGTTTAGAGGCAAACCGAGCGTTCTTTTTGGGTCTGTTCGAGTACGAAGCGCACTTTGCTAAATACGAAAAAGGTGACTTTTACCAGAAGCACTTAGACTGCTTTAAAGGCAATGAAAACCGCCGCCTAACCACTGTGTTCTACATGAATGACGAATGGTCTGAGGAAGACGCAGGGGAGCTCGTGGTTTACGATCTAAAAGACAACCACATTGCGACCATTCCACCAAAGTCAGGCCGCTTATTTGTGTTCTTGTCTGAACAGTTCCCACACGAAGTGTTACCAACCAACACAGAGCGATTCAGTATCGCAGGTTGGTTCCGTATTAACGGCGTGAAAGACAACCAATTAGACATCGCGCACTAAAACTGTATCCACATCGAACCTTATTCTTAGCCTCTCCATCGAGAGGCTTTTTTTTGGTCAGAAAAACGTCTTGAAAGCCAAATACATCAAACATCAAATCCATCAATAACTTTTCTCTTAAATAAAATCGAAATGAATCTTTCACATCAGTGAAACGCTTTAGCCACGTAAGTGAAATATACCCTGTTCAAGATAGCTTCAAACGATACCCCTACCGTCTCGTTAATACTCAAATTCAATACCTCTATATCGATTTCATCCAAAAGGAAAAGAAGATGAATAAGCTAATTTTGGCAGGCGTTCTTTCTGCGACAGCAGCAATGCCGGCGTTCGCAACGACTCAAGTTACTTGGTGGCACGCAATGGGCGGCCAACTTGGAGAAACCGTCAATAAGATTGCGACTGACTTTAATGCGTCACAAGATGATTACAAGATCACGCCAATCTATAAAGGTTCATACACAGAGACCTTAACAGCGGGTATCGCAGCATATCGAGCTGGCGAAGCTCCTAACATTCTACAAGTCTTCGATGCCGGTGCTGCAACCATCATGAACGCTAAAGGTGTCGCGAAACCGGTACAGGATATTCTGGTTGAATCGGGCTACAACTTTAATTCAAACGACTACCTAGCTGGCGTTCGTAACTTCTATGCCGACAACCAAGGCAAGATGGTTGGTATGCCTTTCAACAGTTCGACGCCGGTTCTTTACTACAACAAAGACCTTCTCGCAGAAGTGGGAGCCGAAGCGCCTAAGACTTATGAAGAACTCGAAGTGGTTGCTAAGAAACTGAAGGCCGAAGGACACATCGCGTTTTCTCAATCTCTGACGCCGTGGATCATGTTTGAAAACTTTAAGTCTCGCCACAATCTACCGGTCGCAGACCAAAACAATGGTTACGACGGCTTATCCACTAAGATCATGTTCAATACCAAAGACATGATGATGCATGTTAGCAAGATGAAAGAGTGGTCAGATCTAGGTTACTACAAGTATTACGGCAGCGACTGGGACGCGAACCAAACACCTTTCGAGCGCCAAGAAGTGGCGATGTGGATGGGTTCTTCAGGCTCGTTCGGTGGCTTGCGTAACCGCGTACCTTTCGAGTTAGGCACAACTTACCTTCCATACTGGAAATCGGTCAACCCTGATGCTGGCTTAACCTTCATTGGTGGTGCAGCTCTGTTTGCACTCAATGGCCATGACCAGAAACAGGACAAAGGTGTTGCAGCGTTCTTTGATTACCTGACCAAACCTGAAACTCAGGTTTACTGGCACAAAACCACTGGCTATGTACCTGTAACAACTGCTGCCTATGAACTAGCGAAAAAGTCCGGCTACTACACAGAGCAGCCAGACGCAGAAGTGGGCGTTAAGCAACTAAGCCTCAAATCGGGCGAGTGGACTAAAGGCTACCGCCTAGGTTATTACCCGCAGATCCGTGAAGTGATGCACCGTGAGTTCGATAACATCTTCGCTGACCGATCTAGCGTCGAGAGCAGCCTAGACAAGGTCGAAGATGAGAGCAGCAAACTACTAAAGCGCTTCGCTCGAACGATGAACTAGATCGGTTAATAACTAGATCGATCAGTAAACTGGATCGATTAATGAAACGAAACTGTTCACAAGCTTAAGGCTTAGCGAATCAGAGCCGTTCATCACTCCTCACGACTTGTCACTGCGTCGCTAAAAACGCTATGGCAAGACGTGAGGAGATTCTTCCCTAGCGCCATTTCTTGCTCCAACAACGATAACTCAACGGGATGCATGCCTTGATATCGCGCTAGTGGTAACGGCCGCTCATAGTGGCCACTGTAATTATTTTTAGGGATTACCCTGTGGAACGACGTCAACAATTCTTTCACTCTCCGCTGCCTTACCTATTTTTGGCACCTCAGATCCTCATCATTGCCATTTTCTTTATCTACCCAGCAGCAAAGGCGGTTTACCTTTCATTTATGCTGGAAGACCCTTGGGGCACCTCATCTATATTCGTCTGGTTTGAGAATTACCAAATGCTATTCGAATCGAGCGAGTACCTGAACTCGATTGGCTTTACTTTGATGTTCGCGATTGTGGTCTCTTTCTTATCACTTGCCTTGGCTCTGCTGCTTGCCGTGAAAGCCGACAACATCATTCACGGACAAGGCGCTTACAAGGTCACTCTCACTTGGGTTTACGCGGTTGCCCCTGCGATTGCAGGTGTTATTGGTGCTTTCTTGTTTAACCCGCACATTGGCGTGTTCACAGAAATCTTTGCTGTTGTGGGTTGGGATTTTAGCTTCCAAACCGATCCCGTGGATGCCACGTTTGCTCTGATTTTGGTGTCCGTGTGGAAACAAGTTTCGGTGAATTTCATCTACTTTCTGGCGGGGCTTCAATCAATCTCTTACGCCGTAAAAGAAGCAGCGATGTTGGATTGTATCAGTGACTCGAAACGTTTCTGGACCATTACCTTCCCACTGCTCGCCCCGACTGGCTTCTTTCTACTGGTCATCAACCTCACCTACTCATTCTTTGAAACCTTTGGCGTGATAGACACCATGACCAATGGTGGCCCAGGTGGCGGTACAACTTCATTAGTGTACAAGGTGTATCGAGATGGTTTTGTTGGCGCAGATTTAGGCGGCAGTTCCGCCCAGTCTGTTGTGTTGTTACTACTGGTACTCACTCTCACATTTATCCAGTTTCGCGTTGTAGAAAAGCGCGTCCATTACTAGCCCCTCCACGCTAGGATTTAACGCGACAGGAGTTATTTATGAAAAGTAATAAGGTCTCAGACCACCTAATTTTAATTGCAGGGATGCTGTTTATGTTGGTCCCTATCTGGCTAATCTTCGCTAGTTCTACGCATAACCCAAACACCATTGTCAGCGAAGGTCTGCAATGGCTACCGGGCGATAACTTTACGGCCATTTATAGCGAAGCTTGGAACAAAAGCATGGGCTTTAGTGGCGAAGTCACCGCCAGTAAAATGATCGCCAACTCGATGATCATGGGGCTAGGTTTTGCGATCGGTAAGATCATCATTTCGATGATGGCCGCGTTTGCTTTAGTCTACTTTAGACTCCCTTATGCCACGGCGTGGTTTTGGCTGATCTTCGTGACGCTGTTACTGCCATTAGAGGTTCGTATTATTCCTTCCTATGAAGTTGTCGCTGGGCTTGGTCTTCTTAATAGCTATACAGGGTTGATTCTGCCTTTGATCGCATCAGCCACCGCGACCTTCTTTTTCAGGCAATTCTTCAAAACCATCCCCGATGAATTGTTAGAAGCCGCTCAGCTAGATAACGCAGGTCCGTTTCGATTCTTTGTCGACATCTTATTGCCACTGTCTAAAACCATGATCGCCGCGATCTTCATCATCATGTTTGTGGTGGGTTGGAACCAATACCTGTGGCCAATCATGATGACCACGGACGAAGGCTACAACACCATCGTGATGGGCATCAAACAAGTACTCAACAACATCAATGAAACCAGTTTACCGCGCTACGACTATGTTTTTGCCATGGTGATTTTAGCGATGTTGCCACCCGTTTTAGTGGTGGTTGTATTTCAGCGTTGGTTTGTAAAAGGGCTAGTAGAAAGTGAAAAATAATAACGACAAAAATCAAATGAACGATAACCGCGTTCAATCACTCGCTGAGTACAAGATGTCTCACCTGCCTTCTCACCAAGCTATCCACAAAAATACAGAGGACACACCGATGCCAAAGTTAAAACAAACGTTAGCGCACAACCAAGCCACTCACGATCGTACGCGTAAAGCTCCCATCATGCTGGGTATCAAAAACTTGGTAAAGACGTATGAAAACGGCCATCAAGCCGTCAAAGGAGTCTCGCTTGATATCGATGAGGGTGAGTTCCTTGTTTTGGTGGGTCCTTCTGGTTGTGGCAAGTCTTCTATCCTACGTTCCATTGCGGGCTTGGAAAGCATTTCTGGTGGCGAGATTCACTTAAGTGGTCGCCGTGTTGATAACGAAAAGCCAGCTCAGCGTGATATCGCAATGGTCTTCCAAAATTATGCGCTCTACCCCCACATGTCGGTTTACAAAAACCTAGCTTATGGCTTAAAGAACCGAGGTGTTAGTCAGCACCTTATTGAAGAGAAAATTGAGAAAGTCGCCAAAACGCTGAAAATCGAAGAATACCTAGACCGCAAGCCAGCCAAGCTTTCGGGTGGTCAACGTCAACGTGTTGCTATGGGACGAGCGATCGTTCGCGATCCACAACTTTTTCTGTTTGACGAACCTTTGTCTAACCTAGATGCCTCACTGCGTGCTCACATGAGATTAGAGATCAAAAAACTGCAACGCGAACTTGGCGTGACCAGTGTTTACGTCACTCATGACCAAGTCGAAGCCATGACACTGGCTGATAGAATCGTGGTGCTCAACAAAGGCCAGATAGAGCAAGTCGGGACGCCACGAGAGGTCTACCACCAGCCAGCCAGTACTTTTGTGGCGAGCTTCATTGGCAGCCCTGCAATGAATTTTTTACCAGCAACACTCGATGACGGATACCTTGAGATTGGTGATCAGCAAATGTACTTACCCGAGTACGCCCACGTAAAAAATACAGCTATCACACTTGGTATTCGTCCAGAGCACTCTGAAATTGGTTCAGAATTGATGATGAACACCTTGCCTCTTGAACTGCGTATCAGTGTGGTTGAGCCTTTGGGTCCAAATCAATTGGTTCATGGTCTGGTGAACGAGCAGCCCTTTATTGCAGTAACACCAGAAACGACACTGTGCCAAGCCGTCCCACTAGGGCTAAGAATCGATAAATCCAACCTGCATATTTTTGACAATCATGGCAAACGCATTCACCCAAATAATTTCACATCACAGGAGCCACACGAAGATACGACAAGCTTAACGACGGCTCTCGCTTAATCGAGTACACTGATATTTAATGCGTTTTTACGGTGCGTCTTTAAGAAGGATTAATTATGTCGTCTATCATCGTAGGTCATAGAGGTGTAGCTGGTACTCACCCAGAAAATACCAAAGCAAGCATTGAACAAGCGGCTAAACTCGGCTTGAAATGGATTGAAGTTGATATTCAGCCCACTCAGGATGACCAACTGGTCGTTTGTCACGATCACACGCTTGAGCGCTGCAGCGATGGCAAGGGTCGAGTTGATGAACACACCCTTGCTGAACTGCGTCAGCTCGACTTTGGCAGTTGGAAGTCTGAGCAGTTCGCTGGAGAAAAAATACTGACGCTGGAAGAGTTACTCACACTCGTTGAGCAGCATGATCTTAGCGTCAACCTCGAAATCAAAGTCGACAGCCGACATCAAGCCCCTTATGTGGTTGATTTGCTGCACGACGAGTTGATTCGCTCAAATCTAGACACTGATAAGGTCTTACTTTCGAGCTTCAGCCATAAGGTGGTTGCTGAAATGGCTCGTCATTTACCGAGATATCGAGTGGGAGTAATCACAGAGCAACTGACTCAAGATGATCTTATGCTCATCAATGAGGTCAAAGCGTTCAGCTGTCACATGAACTATGAACACGTTGATCAGAGCGATATTGACACACTCAACGAAGCGAACATTCAAGCATGGTGCTACACCGTCAATGATCCGTCTCGCTTCAAATTTCTCTCAAAAGTAGATGCTGTATTTACTGATTTTCCGAATCAATTCAACCCTATAAATTGACCTCGTAAATACCGCAAAAATCCCCCCCGAGAGACTTTAAAATTAACCCTGAAAAACCTGAAAATTAGGTAGCAAACACAAGTGAGTAGGAGTACATTCCGCTACTCACTTGGTTTCATCGCTCGCTCTATTTAGACAGCTTCATTGGTTACTTAATTTATGGATCTCATTTTTAGTCCAACCTTCCCTGTTTTGGGTGCAATCTTCATTTTTGCCGCTATTGTTCGTGGCTTCTCAGGTTTCGGTTTCACCTTAGTGGCACTGCCATTAAGTGCGTTATTCGTGCCTGTAATCGAGCTGGTTCCCGTTTTCATGCTGATCGACCTGTTAGGCAATATCCAATTGCTGCCGAAGGTTAAACATCATGTGAATTGGCGCTGGGTTTCAAAGGTATTTGTCCCTTGTTTGGCCTTCACTCCGGTCGGCCTACTTCTGCTAAAATCCGTTAGCCAAGACACGATCATCTTGATCATCAGCGCCTTCATTTTTGCATCTGCACTTATGATCTACAAAGGGTTCCAGTACAAAAGAGAGCCTAGATTTGCTCCCTATATTCTAGGTAGCCTTGCTGGGGTAATGAACGGCGCAGCTTCAATGTCAGGGCCTCCGATTGGTACACACGCGTTGGCAAGCCCAGTTGCTCCGCATATAGCCAGAGCTGGCCTGATTGCGTTCTTTGTGTTGGCAGATTCCAGTGCGTTTGTATCGGCATCTATCGCAGGATTAGTCGACCGCGAGGTGGTCTGGCTTACTTTTGCACTGTTACCAAGCAGCATGTTTGGCGGTTATGTGGGTTCTAAACTATTCGAGAGATTTGGTGGAGCGAAATTTAAGCCAGTCACCATTGCGTTGCTGATCGTAATTGCGATATTCAGTGCAGGTCGAGTCATACTGTAACTGACTTTAGCGGTTAATTACGGAAGTTGGTTTCACGAATTGACTGCGCTAATTGCCTGCGCGAATAGATTCCGAAAGTGATTAAGAAAATTGGGTACCAATTACTACCATTCTATATGGATCGGGGTACCCATTTTTACGAGTTGGATGAACTCATCCATATCTTGATTGGTTAGTGCAATACAACCATCCGTCCAATCAAAGCTTTGAATAAAGCTCGGTGAACGGCGCTCACCATTTTTAATACCGTGGATCTTGATGTTCCCTCCAGGGTCGACATCATTTTCTTCAGCCCACTGCATATCCGAAGGTTGCGGGTAGCTGATATGCACCGAGCGGTGAAAATCCGATTCTTCCATCACATAATCGAGCTGGTATTCCCCTTCAGGTGTTCGGTTATCTCCTTCAAAACGTTTATGCCCTTTCGGTTGTTTCCCTAACGCAATACGAAACTCTTGAATGACCTCATCACCCTTAAGTAGGTACATTCTACGCTTCGATTTATCAACTTTGACTAAAGTAACCACTTGCGACAGAGAGTCTGCCTCAGAAGAGGGACCGGTTAGAGTGTAAGACTGTTGAGAAGAGCTTTGAGGGGGACGTTTAGATGAACCTTGAGACAGCTGGGCAACTTGTTCGCCAGAGTTACTGCTAAGAACATCATCCACAATAATCACATGTTTGGAATTAGAGATCACTGAAGAGGTTGAGTTAGAGGAAGACGTTGAGACACGCTGAGAGTGAGCCGGTTTCGACTCGAATACAATGGTTTCGATTGCCGTCGCGTCAGAAATTATCTTTTCAACCACAACCTTTTCAGCTTGCACACTCGAAGCTACAAACAGTAAACACAGTGATAAAGGCAAAAATAGACGCACCTTTAGTTCTCCTCAAAGCGCATGGACATGGTTCGTGATTGAGTTTCCATGCCTAACGATTCATAGAAACCCTTAGCTTGCTGATTAAACTCCATCACTTCTAACCTAAGCTCAATAGCACCGCTCGCTTGCGCCCACTGATTAAACGACTTCATCAACGCTTTGCCGACGCCTTGGCTCTGAACCTGATCGTTTACCACAATCGTATTCACTCGTGCTATTTTGTGAGACTGAATGAAGCTTACCCCTTTATTCTGCGTTACCTTCCCCACCAAGAAACCAACAACCTGTTGAGCGTCAACCGCAACTAAGAAAGTGCCAACCGGATCAAGCATCAATCCCAACCAATATTCTTCACTATCAGCTAAGCCATGAGAAGCGGGAGCAAATACCATAGGGGCACCAAGATGATGTTGACGATTTATTTGCATAGAGAGCTCTAAGATCGAGCTAATATCAGTTACCTTAGCGTTCCGGATTTGCATATCACTACCTTTTAAAATTCAATAACACCTTAGCAAAAATAGCTTAGCTGTGCACCGTCCTACTCTTTTAACAAAACTTTCGAGCTAGAGCTTGATACCACTAATTACATGACACGATAACGAAGAACAGCTCCCAATTGGGAGCTGTTCTTATATCTAAATCTCGGTTCGTTCTAAACGAATGACGTAAAATCAATCAGATAAGAAACGATTAAAAACCGTTAAACATTTTGGGTCTGCTTTTTTTGATTATTACGGTATAGGTCAAATTGAACAAACCATTCATAGCGACATCTCTAAACTTACTTAAGAATTTTAGAGTTTTAATACGGAGTGATTTTTTTGTTCTAGAAGACCGATTTCCAATGACTGAGCCACCTTCTCCCCCGGTTAATCCTGCAGGAGATATTCCGTAAGTTGGTTGCTTATGAAGCCATACATTTCTAATAAATACATCTACTGGGTAGAGGAATCGTTCACTTTTTTCTATAAAAATTTTCGCCACATGCGGTGTGATCATATAGGCAGTGGTGCATAGTGGTGTTTTAATATGTCGCACTAGACTTTGTTCGTCATCGAGATTTTCAACGACATAATTATACTCTCTCTTAGTCGAATAATTTTCCAATCTCATAAAACCACACTCTTCAATATGCTTACTGGCAAATTGAACCGTTTTTTCAAATACATCGACATCAACAACAACATCGTCTTCGAAGACAATAACTGGTTGATTTAACTGAATGCATCTTTCCCACGCTAAATAGTGACTACCATAACACCCGATCTCACCAGGAACAGCGATCCTTCCATTTAGTGCATAAAAGGCGGTTTCATCATAGAAATCCATCAAAGGATGAGGTTTAGAGGACATAGCATCAACAGCACTCAACTTTTCAATATCTAGAGACTTAATATTTAAAAGTTGCTTTTGGCTGGATAAAAATCGTTCAGATTTACGTTCTAGCGCAATAATAAGAGATTTCACAGTAAAAAAACACCTATTGCTAATAATTTAACCCATAAGAAATTAATATAAATATCAACAAAAGTAACCCCCCTATTTCTCATAATTAGAACCAATCTAAAACAAATGTTGTTCATTATTCCAATTATGTTCAACTTCGTGACTCTGTAACGTAAATTGCTCCCAATCGATAACATTTATTGTCTTAAAATGTTATCAATTACTAAACAAAGTGATATTAAAACACCATAGGTTAATTGCGCGATTGCATATAAATACAATTGCACACCAATTCAGCTTGTATAATATTTCTTAAGAATTGACGAGAGGATATAATCAATAGATCTTCATTCTTTGGGTATTGAGTCTTTTATATTAAACACTTCCAATAAACCACCAATTGAGAGAATACAATCGGTCACTGATACTAAACCTGCACCTCCCACCTCCGAACCAGCACAACAAAAGACTCTATTATGATGCTCTAGAAAGCTCAGGTATAGACGAGTTAATATTAATATCAGGCTAAAGATCTTGGAGAATTGTTCCGCAAATCTCAGAAACAATGCTAGCCATTGAGTGCTACTATCTTCATAGAATTAATATACTAACTATTGGATACCTTATGATTAAGTTCGCTGTAATTGGAACCAATTGGATTACACAGAAATTTGTTCAAGCTGCTCATGAATCACAATCGATGCAGTTGGCTGCTGTTTATTCACGAAATCTGGCCAGCGCGGCGCAGTTCGCCCAAGAATTTGACGTTGAAACGACGTATGACTCACTCGACGCATTGGCAAATGACAACACAGTTGAAGCCGTGTACATCGCTTCACCAAACTCACTGCACTGCGAGCAATCTATCTTGATGATGGAACACGGCAAGCATGTCATCTGTGAGAAGCCTGTCGCATCGAATATTGAAGAAGCAACACACATGTTTGAGGTCGCTCAGAAGAACGGTGTGGTGCTGTTTGAGGCGTATAAATCTCAGTATCTACCGAACTTTGAGCAAGTTCAACTCGGCTTAAAAAAGATAGGCAAAGTGCATAAAGCGCACATCAACTACTGTCAATATTCATCGCGTTACCAGAAATACCTAAACGGCGAGAACCCAAACACCTTCAACCCAGCTTTCTCTAATGGTTCATTAGTCGATATTGGCTTCTACTGCGTAGCCGCGACTGTTGCTCTGTTTGGTGAACCTGAGAATGCACAGGCTTCGGCAAAGCTACTTGACTCAGGTGTGGATGCGCATGGCTGTGCGATCTTCCAGTATCCAGAATTTGATGTAACCCTTGCGCACTCTAAAGTCAGCGACTCTTACGTACCAAGCGAGATCCAAGGCGAACAGGGAGCGATCATCATCGATCACATTGCAGAATGCACCGACGTTAAGATTCGCTATCGTGATGGCACGGTAGAAAACCTTACTCAAGCACAAAGAGAAAACTCCATGAGTTACGAGGCCCAAGCCTTTGCAAACTGCATTGCTGGTGACAAAAGTACACAAGCTCAAGCCAAACTACGTGCTTTAACCGTTGCAAAGTTGATTACAGATATGCGTCAACAAGTTGGTGTCGTTTATCCCGCCGACAAATAACACCCCAAGCATGTTAACCAACTGATTTTTAAGAAATGCCGATTTATGCATAACTAAATTTAATCTTTACGACAAATAACCGGATTAGTTGATTGGGATACCATCTGTTTAAATCCGCGTTCGATATCTGTCGTATTTATTTATTTTATTGAAGGTGTGTAAAGTGTTTTCAGTTGATGATCGCGTTGTTGCAACAAAAGGTGTTGAGCTAGGTGAAATGGTAGTAATTGGCCTAAGTGCTGGTGGTGGCTACGTTCATGTTACAACAGTAGAAGGCGCAATAATGACGCTTACTTACCCTGCAAAAGACCTTAAAAAAGCATAGTTTAACCGCTCCGCTCTTTTAGTAGTCACTCTGCTAAAGGTAACAAAATTGAGGCTTTGGCTGACTTCATTCTTCTGCATTAGAATGAGCAGCCAGAGCCTTTTTTGTGCCCGTGATTTACCCACCAGCTTCCCCACTAATTTACTCGTTACAATAAAGTCCAATCCAACGGACAATAGAATTCAGTAAAGAGTATCTACACTAAATACTTATTGTCTGGTAGTGCATGCTGTTTATTAGTGCTAAGCGTTTACTGGAACTTGGCATTTATTGATGCTTAGTATTCGTAAGAGTTTCTGGTACATTAGCATTATCTTATACTTGTAATGACCATAAATGAGGGAAGCTATGAAGCTTTACATTTACGACCACTGCCCTTTCTGTGCAAGAGTTGCCTACATTGCTCAATCTCTTGGCTTGAATATCGAACTTGTTTCTGTGGATTATGATGATGCCCAAACCCTTATCGATCTGATCGGTAAAAAAATGGTGCCCGTCTTACAGAAAGACGATGGTTCTATCATGGCCGAAAGCCTAGACATCATTGCTTATTTCATGGATTTGAAATCAAATAATGAGCAACGTGAACCTTCAGAGCAGGCTACTCTTTTCCAAAGCCGAACTTTCCCTCTCACTCAACAGATCGGACGCCCACGTTGGTGGAACCTCGACTTGGCTGAATATCGTTCGGCTGGAGCAAAAGAAGCTTGGCGTGTTAGTAAAGAGACCGAAGGCTTTAATTTTGAAGAGCTCTTAGAAAAGACCCCACAATACGTTCAACTGATTAACCCATTGCTGAAAGATGCAGAGCTTCTATTGGAGCTAGAGAATGGTGAATCATCGCTACCTTTGATTGATCAAGCTCTTTATTTCTCAATGCTTCGCGGTTTCTGTGTCGAACCAAGTATCGAATGGCCACCAGCACTTGAACATTGGCTCGAAAAACAGAGCAAAACGCTTAGCATCATGCTGCTTCGCTAATTTGTTGAGTCGTTAATAGTTAACAGTTAATAGCTAACAACCAGCTAAAAGAAAAATCGAAGCTCCCCGAACCATTGTTCGTACGAGCTTCGATTCTTATGACTCAATGGTCTTTTTCTACAACAAGCGCCTTCTCAAACCTGTACGTTCCAAGATTCGTGTCGAAATCTCTTCAACAGACAGTGACGAGGTGTTGATGTATGGAATGGCTTCACGTCTGAACAAACCTTCTACCGTTTGCAGCTCATACAAACATTGAGAGTCACTCGCGTATTCGCTGCCTGCTAAGCGGTTCTCACGAATTTCAGTGAGCCTTTCTGCATCAATGGTTAAACCAAACAGCTTATGACGATATATCTCAAATTCCGGTAGCAACCTTAAGCGAGCAATATCATCATGGATAAACGGATAGTTTGCGACGCGTAAACCAAACTGCATTGCCATGTACAAGCTCGTTGGCGTTTTACCGCTGCGAGAGACTCCCAACAAGATAATGTCTGCCTCTTCCAAGCCTTTTAAAGTAATGCCGTCGTCGTGCGCTAACGTGTATTCGATAGCAGCAATACGGTCGAAGTATTTGTCCGAGTCTTTATTGACGCTACGAGAACGCTGCAGCTTCGGCTTAGGCGCCATTTTCGTATCATCTTGCACTTTCTGCACGATACTCTCTAACACGTCATAACAATGCGCAGGCGCATCTAACAGCTTGAGTTTTATCTCCGGAATCACAATCGAGAAAAAGACCAAAGGTTCATGGCCTGTTGCTCGATATGAAATCTCGATCTCTTTCAATAAATCAGAAAGTTTGTCTTCACTTTCGACAAACGGGAAGGTTTTTTCATTAGCTTCGAATGGGAATTGACCTAGAACAACATGCCCTAAAGTCTCACATGTTATGGCCGTTCCATCAGAAACATAGAATACATCACGACTTTGGATATCAATTTGCATTTTTTATTTAATGTTTAAAATTATTTTGAGTAGGATGGGAACCATAATATATATAACGAAACCCTGCTGACTATTACGTCCCCCACAGCTTTAGAAAATAATTTACATTTTTTTAAACTGATACGTAATCGTTTGCCTTTAAATCCCTACAATGCTTGCTATGTTTCTGGAGAAATAAATGCAAAATAACACCCTATGGTTCAATGGCCTTTCCATGGAAGATGTCGACAAAGTCGGCGGTAAGAATGCTTCACTTGGCGAGATGGTTTCTAACCTAGCCAACGCTGGCGTATCAGTACCTAATGGTTTTGCTACCACATCTTATGCGTTTAACAACTTTCTTGACTACAAAGGTCTTGATGAGCGCATTCACCAACTCCTTGATGAACTTGATGTTGAAGACGTTGACGCACTGCGTAAGACAGGTGCAACGATTCGACAATGGGTTCTAGACGCACCCTTCCCAGAATCACTAGAGCAAGATATCCGTGATAACTACCGTGAACTGATTGAAGGCAACGAAGAATTGTCTGTTGCGGTTCGCTCATCGGCAACAGCTGAAGACCTTCCAGATGCTTCTTTTGCTGGCCAACAAGAAACCTTCCTTAACGTGAAAGGTATCGATGCAGTTATCGAAGCAACGAAACACGTGTTCGCTTCTCTGTTTAACGATCGCGCTATCTCTTACCGAGTACACCAAGGCTTTGATCACCGTGGCATTTCATTGTCTGCGGGTATCCAGCGTATGGTTCGCTCAGACAAAGCTTCTTCAGGTGTGATGTTCACGCTTGATACTGAGTCAGGCTTCGACCAAGTGGTATTCATCACCTCTTCTTGGGGCCTAGGTGAAATGGTCGTACAAGGCGCGGTGAACCCAGATGAGTTCTACGTTCATAAGCCAATGCTAGAAGCGGGTCACTACCCAGTTGTTAAAAAGACGTTTGGTTCTAAGTTGATCAAGATGATCTACTCAACCAACCAAGAGATCGGCAAGCAAGTTGATATCATCGATACAGATACTAAAGAACGTAACGAGTTCTCATTGAACGATGAAGAGATCAAAGAACTTGCAAAACAAGCAATGATCATCGAGAAGCACTACCAACGTCCGATGGACATTGAGTGGGCAAAAGATGGCATCGACGGCAAGCTTTACATCGTTCAAGCGCGTCCTGAAACCGTATGTTCTCAGAGCGACCAAAACGTTATCGAGCGTTACGAGCTAAACAACAAGGCGGATGTCTTGGTTGAAGGCCGCGCTATCGGTCAGCGTATCGGTTCAGGCCCTGTTCGCTTGGTTGACTCTCTAGACCAAATGTCACTGGTTCAAGAAGGCGACGTACTGGTCACTGACATGACAGACCCGGACTGGGAGCCTGTGATGAAGAAAGCCTCTGCGATTGTCACTAACCGTGGCGGCCGTACTTGTCACGCAGCAATCATTGCTCGTGAGCTAGGCATTCCTGCCATAGTTGGTTGTGGTACCGCGACAAGCAGCCTGAATGATGGCGACACCGTAACAGTGTCATGTTCAGAAGGCGAAACAGGCTACGTTTACAACGGCGAACTCGACTTCGAGATCAAACGTTCTGAGGTTGATGAGCTACCAATGCTGCCAACCAAAGTAATGATGAACGTGGGTAACCCAGATCGTGCCTTCGACTTCGCCCAAATCCCGAACGAAGGTGTTGGCCTTGCTCGCCTTGAATTCATCATCAACAAGATGATTGGTATTCACCCTAAAGCTCTGTTGAACTTCGATGAGCAAACGGATGAGATCAAAGCAGAAATCAACCAGCGTATTCGTGGCTACAAAGATCCTATCGATTTCTACGTAAGCAAGCTAACAGAAGGCATTGCTACAATCGCTTCTGCATTCTGGCCTAAGCGTGTGATCGTACGTATGTCTGACTTCAAGTCGAACGAATACAGCAACCTAGTCGGTGGTAAAACGTTTGAACCGCATGAAGAGAACCCAATGCTGGGCTTCCGTGGCGCATCTCGTTACATCTCACCAGTATTCGAAGACTGTTTCGAGCTAGAGACTCAAGCAATCAAACGCGTTCGCAACGAAATGGGTCTTAAGAACGTTGAAATCATGATCCCATTCGTTCGTACTCCAAGCGAAGCAGCATCGGTTATCGACATTCTGGCTAAGTTCGATCTTCGTCGTGGCGACCAAGGTCTGAAGGTCATCATGATGTGTGAGCTACCATCGAATGCGATTTTGGCTGAGGAATTCTTGAAGTACTTCGATGGCTTCTCTATCGGTTCAAACGACATGACACAGCTGACACTTGGCCTAGACCGAGATTCAGGTGACGTTGCTCACTTATTCGATGAGCGTAACCCAGCGGTGAAAGCGATGCTGAAAATGGCAATCGATGCAGCAGCTAAAGCGGGTAAATACGTAGGAATTTGTGGCCAAGGCCCATCAGACCATGACGACCTAGCGGAGTGGTTAATGGAACAAGGCATCAGCTCTGTTTCACTAAACCCAGATACGGTTATCGACACGTGGTTGAAGCTTGGTAACGTTGCAAACAAGTAACGCTTAGAGTCAACAACTAGATATAGAGTCAACAAAGCCAGTCATCGCGACTGGCTTTTTTGTTCACCGAGAGCCAACAAAGATAACCTGCCTATCATAACAAGCATTGGTATCGCGCTGACCTTACGTTATCCTTTACACAATTCTTCATTGAGAGGTTTGTCATCACAACAAGCCTAACTTCAAGACCGATAAGAGTGTTATGAATTCTACTACCGCAACTCCCTCGCCTTCTCTTGGCCGACAACTCTATACAATGACATGGCCAATGCTATTTGGGGTACTTTCCCTAATGAGCTTCCAGCTTGTCGACAGTGCTTTTATTGGCCAACTGGGCGTACTGCCGCTCGCTGTTCAAGGTTTCACGCTTCCAATACAGATGATCATCATCGGTATTCAGGTCGGGTTAGGTATCGCGACAACCGCGGTAATCGCGAGAGCCATTGGCGCGAATGAAACGCGCTACGCTAAGCAGCTTGGTGGATTAGTGATTGCGATGGGCAGCGTGAGTGTCGCGTTTTTCTCCGTCATCATCTATCTGCTGCGAGGGCCAATTTTACAATTGTTGGATGCGCCACCGACGGTATTACCGATCATTGATTCTTATTGGATCTATTGGCTAGCCAGCTCTTGGACAGGTGCACTGCTCTACTTTTTCTACAGTGTGTGTCGTGCCAATGGTAATACCATGCTGCCCGGTTCAATGATGATCGCGACCAGTATCATCAACTTAATATTGGACCCGATTTTCATCTTTACGCTCGACATGGGCATCAATGGAGCCGCCATTGCGACCATCTTGGCGTTCGGTGCGGGTATATTTATCGTTGCACCAAAGGTCACCAAGAAGCATTGGATGACCTTCGACTGGCACGACCTCGACATCAGCAAGAGTGTTCGCTCCATTGGTAACATCATGGGGCCTGCGATGATCAGTCAGCTGCTGCCTCCTGTTTCATCCATGTTCGCCACTAAGCTGCTTGCTGGCTATGGCACAGCTGCCGTTGCAGCTTGGGCATTGGGTTCACGTTTTGAATTCTTCTCGATTGTCGCTGTGCTAGCACTAACGATGTCGATGCCTCCGATGATTGGCCGCATGTTGGGAGAGAACAATCTCGAAAACATACGTAAGCTCGTTAAGATTGCGGTGATGTTTGTATTGGGTTTCCAGTTGGTGATCGCACTAGTGACTTGGTTATTCTCTGGCGGACTAGCAAACCTAATGACCAGTGAAAGCGAAGTCTCGACGATTTTAAACTATCACCTACTGATCGTACCTATTAGCTTAGGGCCATTAGGAATCTGTATGCTGATGGTTTCCGTCTCTAACGCATTAGGCAAGTCCTATACCGCCTTGACGATTTCAGCGCTGCGCCTGTTCGCCTTCTTCTTACCTAGCTTGTGGGTTGGCTCTCAGCTTGCGGGTATTGAAGGCCTATTCTGGGGCGCAATGACAGGTAATGTGCTTGCCGGCACCTGTGCATGGTTTATGTATCAGCGCGCGCTAAAACAAGTCGAGCTTAAACTGCCAAGCGAATAATCAAACAGAACACTCCAAAATAAAGCAGCAACTTCAGCTGCTTTTTTAGGATCTAAATCCTAGCTTGCATCCTATTAAAAAGCTGTTTTTTGTGAATTTAACTCTCTAATACAACCTCATTTTCAATTAACCACCTATCTTTACTCACCACCACATTCGCAAGGTAAATGCTTGATTGCCATGCATTTACAATACCAATTAATTCAATTTTTTGCCTTTCCTTATAACTTGTCCTAGATCATCAAAGGGTTCAAAAATGCAACCTTTGGTTTTAAATATGTAAACCTTGATGCGGTTTAAGAAATTAAACCTCATTTGGCTACCTTTGGTGATCTTGTTCAAATTCCGCTCGTGATATAGGTCTAAAACTTACGATTTGTTGATGTTTTGAACGTTCACTTCAGGTTTACAGAAGTTTACCGCATCTTGTGGGAGTACCACCAAAGGAGTAGATTTCAGTCATTGAGTTCAAAAATGTAAACCGAAATCATGAATGTAAAACAAGTTCGATTCACCGATGAAGACAGAGAATGCTTAAGTAATTACTTCCGCTTAGCAGACACTATCGCCGATTTGATTGGTCCTTACTGCGAAGTGGTTATCCATTCATTTGAAAGCTTAGAAAACTCAGTCGTGAAGATCGTCAATGGTCATCATACGGGTCGTGAAATTGGGTCACCAATCACCGATTTAGGTTTACGCATGTGGAGCACATTCGAGAAAACTGGCGAAGTTTCTCCGAAAAGCTATTTCACCAACTCAGCAGATGGTTCCCTACTTAAATCGACCACCTGTGTACTGGCTGGTCCACAACAAAAGCCGATTGGTATGCTGTGTATCAACATGAACTTATCTTTCCCATTTCCAGAAATCGTCAAGACGCTGATGCCGCAGTGCAATGTGCCACAAACCATTGTCAGTGAGACCTTCAGTAACAATGCAAATGATGTGATTCAGCAAGCATTGAGTTCAGCCATTAACGAGGTTGACCAAGACGAGTCGGTTTCCTGCAAAGGTCGTAATAAAGCCATCATCCGTTGCTTATTTGATAACGGCGTATTTGAGCTAAAAGAGACGACTACACAAGTATCAGAGCAACTTGGGATCAGCCGACAGGCGGTTTACAAGTTTATCCGTGAATTTAAATCAGAATAAAACCAATAATTAGGAGTTACATCGTGAAACAGATCATTGCCACTGAACAAGCACCTGCAGCTATCGGCCCTTACTCACAAGGTACGTCTTACGGCGACATGGTTTATACATCAGGTCAATTACCTCTCGTTCCAGAAACCATGCAGTTTGTTGAGGGCGGCATCAAAGAGCAGGCTCGTCAGTCTCTGGAAAACTTAAAAGCTGTATTAGAAGCGAGTAATGCGGGACTGGACACAGTGCTTAAGACAACCTGCTTCCTATCAGACATGGAGAACTTCGTTGCCTTTAACGAAGTGTATACAGAGGTGTTTGGTACAGAGAACGCACCTGCTCGCTCTTGTGTTGAAGCAGCACGACTACCAAAAGACGCACTGGTTGAAATTGAAGCCATCGCATACAAAAAATAACCGACTTAGGTATTAATGGGTATCATAGGAGATTCTCATGAGCGTTTCATTTATTGGATTAAGCATACTGTTCTTTGGGTTCTACGCACTGCTGTCGAACTTCAAAAAGCAAAAGAAAAGTTTTAACTTCCGCGTACTGAGTGCGCTTGCTGCTGGCTTACTGTTCGGTGGCGCAATTCAACTTGTTTTCGGTGTCGGCAACGTTGCGACATCTGGCTTTGCTGAACTGATTTCGGTGTTCGGTAAAGGCTACATCAAACTTCTACAAATGATCGTTATCCCACTTGTGTTTGTGGCGATGATCTCTTCGATCATGAACGTTGAAGGCGGCGGTGCGCTATCTCGAATCGCACCAAAAATCATCGGTATTCTACTTTTCACTTGTGCTATCTCAGCGGCCGTTGGTATCGCAAGTATTTACCTATTTGGTATCGATGCGAACGCGCTAGTAAGCACAATCGGCACAAACAGTGCGATTGAAGCTCGCGGTGATTCACTGGTCGCAACACAAGATGCGATGGCGAGCAGCGGTCTGTCTGGTATGGCTCTGTCTATCATTCCAACCAACATCTTCGACATGCTAACGGGCTCTCAACGTACTTCTACGCTATCAACTGTACTGTTCGGTATGTTCCTTGGTTACTGCATCCTTCAAGTGAAAAACCGTAAGCCTGAGAAAGTGCAAAACTTCGTTGATTTCATCAACTCTGCAAAAGAAGTAGTGCTTTCAATGGTTCGTGAAATCCTGAAGCTAACGCCTTACGGTGTATTCGCTCTGATGACCACGTTCATGATGACAAACGACCTGTTCGCACTTGCAGAGATGGGCCGCTTCCTTCTAGCAAGCTACGTAGCAATTGGCGTTATGTTCGGCATCCACTTCGTGATGGTGTCAATGTTCGGCCTTTCTCCTGCCAAGTTCATGAAGAAAATCTGGCCAGTACTCGTGTTCGGTTTCGGGTCTCGTTCAAGCATGGCAGCTATCCCACTAAACGTTGAAACACAAACTCAGCGCCTAGGTGTAGACGAAGAAACAGCAAACATGTCAGCGACATTCGGTACTAGTATCGGTCAAAACGGTTGTGCCGGTATCTACCCAGCAATGCTAGCAATCATGGCGGCACAGGTCATGGGCATGCCTGTAGACTTGAGCTTTATCCTACAACTGATAGCTGTTATCGCGATTGCTTCATTCGGTATCGCAGGTGTTGGTGGCGGTGCAACGTTCGCAGCAGTAGCGGTACTCACCATCATGGGTCTAGACATCACAGTAGTCGCGATTTTAGTGTCTATTGAAGCACTAATTGACATGGCTCGTACAGCGCTGAACATCTCAGGCTCTATGTTGTCAGGCGTTCTTACAGCGAAGAAGAATGGCTCATTGGATACTGAACAATACGACGCTGACGTTACAGCGACAGTATCAAAAGAAGCAGCAGTATAATTCTCAAACTTAATTAAGAGCACTCCACGTGAGTGCTCTTCTGTTTTTCCTGAGTTCAGGTTATTTAGGTAGTAAATATGAAAGTTGTTGTTATAGGCGGTAGCGCCGCGGGTATGAGTTTCGCAGCAAAATACAAACGTAATCAACCATCAGACGAAGTCATCGTTTTAGATAAGCGTAGCTACATCTCTTTCGGAGCCTGTGGCTTACCTTACTTTGCAGGCGGCATGTTTGATGACACCGAGCGAATGATCTCCCGTACACCAGATCAAGCCATAAAATCAGGCTTAGATGTACGTGTAGAAACAGAAATGGTGTCATTCGACCGCACTGAAAAGCAAATTACGGTACGTCACCAAAATGAAGAAAGCGTCATCGATTACGATATGTTGGTCATTGCAACAGGTGCGCGACCAATCGTTCCACCATTAGGTGAATTCAATCCAGAACACGTATACACACTAACAAGCATGGAAGACGGCTTGGCGGTTAAAGAAGCGCTAAAGGATGTTAACAAGCAACGTGTGTGTGTTATTGGGGCTGGTTTTATCGGCCTGGAAGTATTCGATGCAGCGCACGGCTTAGACAAACACGTGACGATCATCGAACGTGAACAACACATCATGAGCCGTCAGTTCAGCCCAGAAATCATTGAAGTAGTCGAAGGTGCGATTCGTGAATCAGGTGCAGACCTTAAAACAGGGTGCAGCGTGTCTGCAATTCGCGATGCGGAACAAGGTGGTTACATAGTAGAAACCGATAATGGCAACGTAGAAGCCGATGTCGTGATCCTGTCACTCGGTTTCAAACCAAACACGGAAGCATTCGAACTGCCAAAAGCTGCAAACGGCGCTCTGTTGGTAAATGAATATGGTGCTACTGTAGATGCTTACATCCACGCAGTCGGTGACTGTGCCGTTGTCCATCATATGGCACTAGGCAAACCTGTTTATGTTGCTCTAGCAACCACAGCCAATAAGCAAGCGCGTATGATGGCAGACAAGCTAGCAGGTAAAGATACCTACATGTCGGGCTTCTTGGGGTCGTCTTGTTTGAAAGTACTCGATTACGAGCTGGCGTGTACTGGCGTAAATGAACTTCTAGCGAAAGAACATAACTTGGATGTGAAAGTATCGACCATTTCAGATAAGAACCAAACCGATTACTACCCTGGCCAGGAAGACATCAAGGTGAAGTTGGTTTATCACCCAGAAACTAAGGTCCTTTTAGGTGGTGAAATCGTAGGTAAGAAAGGAGCCGTTGGCCGCATCAATGCACTGGCCGTAGCGATCACAGCCAAGATGACTACTCAACAACTAGGCTACATGGATTTCTGTTATGCCCCGCCTTTTTCACGTACATGGGATGCGCTAAACGTGGCAGGTAACGTCGCTAAATAAGCGAACTGATTGTACTAGTCCCAAAGCATATTCATTTAGAGATCAAAGCAGAGCGATTAAGCTCTGCTTTTTTTTGCCTTAACGCCAAACACCGATGTTTAACCAACGAGTAATCTTCCGCTTTGAAGTAGTCATAATTCGTCCTCAATGTGTAAACACATTTCAGGACGGGACAC
>NZ_JBGOOO010000017.1:0-103567 GCF_041439695.1 Vibrio sp. FF266 | reverse complement strand
GCTTGGCTCATAATCGTTCGGTCCCCAGTTCAAATCTGGGAGGGGCCACCAAATTAGAAAAGCCAGAACAGTTCACACTGCTCTGGCTTTTTGCTTTTCTGAAGCTGTACAACTCACCGCTGTATTTCCTACAAATAACGAATTGTCCCACACGCAATTCCAATTCCCTCTCTGTGACTAAATATACTTTTCTTTTATAAAAAAATCGGCAATATGAGAGTACATAGATAATTCAATCGTTCAGGGAAGAAACATGAAAGACGAAACGCTCTCGATTCACTTCGGCTACGAAACTGATCCAACAACCAAATCAGTTGCGACCCCTATTTACCAAACCGTTGCTTACGAATTCGATGACGCACAACACGGTGCAGACCTGTTTAATCTTGCGGTACCCGGTAATATCTACACTCGCATAATGAACCCAACCAACGATGTGTTGGAAAAACGCATGGCGGCCTTAGAAGGTGGTATTGCAGGCTTAGTGGTGAGTGCGGGCAGCGCGGCGATCAACTACGCCATTCAAACGTTGGCACAAATCGGTGATAACATCGTTTCAACGCCTCAGCTTTACGGCGGTACTTACACTCTATTTGCTCACATGCTGCCAAACCAAGGGATAGAAGTTCGCTTTGCCAAAGACGACAAACCAGAAAGCCTAGCGGCACTGATCGATGACAAAACCAAAGCGGTTTACTGCGAAAGTATCGGTAACCCAGCTGGTAATATCATCGACTTAGAACGTGTGGCTGAGCTTGCTCACGCACAAGGTGTACCTGTGATTGTCGATAACACGGTGGCGACACCTGTGTTGTGTAAACCTATCGATTTTGGTGCTGATATTGTGGTGCACTCACTCACCAAATACGTTGGTGGTCACGGAACAACATTGGGTGGCGTGATTGTCGACTCAGGCAAATTCCCATGGGCAGAGCACAAAGATCGCTTCCCAGTATTTAATCAACCAGAACCTTCTTACCACGGTGTGGTGTATACCGAAGCCTTTGGCGAAGCCGCGTTTATTGGCCGCGCTCGAACGGTTCCACTACGTAATACAGGTGCAGCATTGTCACCCATAAATGCCTTCATGCTAATGCAAGGTCTAGAAACGTTGTCGTTACGCATGGAGCGACACACAGAGAACGCACTAAAAGTAGCAGAGTACCTTCAGCAAAATGAGAAAGTGAGTTGGGTGAGCTACGCTGGTTTACCAACGTCTGAGTTCTATCCGCTGGCTGAGAAATACATGCAAGGTAAGCCGTCTGCCATTTTATCTTTTGGCTTGAAAGATGGTTATGAAGCCGGTGTTCGTTTCTATGATGCGCTGCAAATCTTCAAGCGCTTGGTGAACATTGGTGATGCAAAATCTCTCGCTTGTCACCCTGCTTCTACAACACACCGTCAATTAAGCGAAGCGGAACAAAAGCAAGCAGGTGTGTCACCAGAGATGATTCGTCTCTCAGTAGGTATCGAGCACATTGACGATATCTTGGCTGACCTAGAGCAAGCACTTAATGCTTAACGCTGAACGCCGTTAAAGCTAGATCCAACACTGATCGTTAACTAACAGACACAAAGAAGCCCATCACTGGATGGGCTTCTTAATATCTAATGCTATGGTTACTCAACCGTAACCGCTTTCGCAAGGTTACGAGGTTGGTCAACGTCAGTACCTTTGATTAGCGCTACGTGGTAAGACAACAACTGCATCGGTACTGTGTAGTAGATAGGTGCTGTTACTTCACTTACGTGAGGCATCTTGATGATCTTCATGTTCTCATCGCTTTCAAAGCCTGCATCTTCATCTGCGAATACGTAAAGTAGACCGCCACGAGCACGTACTTCTTCAACGTTTGATTTCAGTTTCTCTAGCAAGTCGTTGCTTGGTGCAATAACGACGACTGGCATATCTGCATCGATAAGAGCCAAAGGACCGTGCTTAAGCTCGCCAGCCGCGTATGCTTCTGCGTGGATGTAAGAGATCTCTTTCAGTTTAAGAGACGCTTCCATCGCGATTGGGTAGAACTCACCACGCCCCAAGAACAGTGTGTGATGCTTATCAGCAAAATCAGGTGCTAGCGCTTCGATCTCTTTATCAAACGCCAATGCTTTCTCGATATCAGCAGGCAGTTGATGCAGTGCTTGAACGATCTCAGCTTCTTTCTCTTCATTGATGCGACCTTGTAGACGACCAATTGACGTTACCATCATCAGCATAGCCGCTAGCTGTGTCGTGAAGGCTTTAGTTGAAGCAACGCCGATCTCAGTTCCTGCGCGAGTCATGAAGGCAAAATCAGATTCACGAACTAGCGAAGAACCCGCAACGTTACAGATAGTCATTGCCGACATGTAACCTTTTTCTTTTGCAAGACGAAGTGCAGCAAGCGTATCCGCCGTTTCACCAGACTGAGACAGAGTCACCAATAGGCTGTTCGGGCGAACAACGAAATCACGGTAACGGAATTCAGAGGCAATCTCTACGTCACAGCTTACGCCTGCTAGAGACTCAAACCAGTAACGAGCTGCCATGCCTGAGTTGTAAGACGTACCACATGCGATGATCTGCACGTGTTCTACCTTGCTTAGGATCTCTTCCGCTTTAACACCGATTGCATTAGTGATTACAGAAGTGTCAGAGATACGACCTTCCATTGTGTTGATCAGCGCTGTTGGCTGCTCAAAGATCTCTTTCTGCATGAAGTGACGGTATTGACCTTTATCACCTGCATCGTGTTCTGCGTTTGATTCAACGATTTCACGCTCTACACGCTCGCCCGCTACATCAAATACTGTTACATCACGACGAGTCACCTCAGCAACATCACCCTCTTCTAAGTACATGAAGCGACGAGTTACGCTTAATAGCGCTAGTTGGTCAGAAGCAAGGAAGTTCTCGCCCACACCAAAACCGATAACGATTGGGCTACCAGAACGAGCAACAACGATACGGCTAGGATCTTTACGATCAACCGCCACTGTGCCGTATGCACCGTCTAATTGTTTTGCTGTTTTTTGCAGAGCTTCAACCAAAGAAGCTGACGTGCGAAGTTCCCACTCAACAAGATGAGCGATAACTTCAGTATCCGTTTGTGAAGTAAACACATAACCACGCTCTTGAAGAAGAGCACGCAGTGCTTCGTGGTTTTCGATAATACCATTGTGTACAACAGCAATATCACCAGACATGTGTGGGTGTGCGTTTGCTTCAGAAGGCTCACCGTGTGTCGCCCAACGTGTATGAGCTATACCAGTACCGCCAATAACATGTTGTTGATCGACTGCGTCTGCTAGCTCTTGTACTTTACCAAGGCGGCGTACACGAGTTAGGTTAGATTCGCTATCAACTACAGCGACACCCGCTGAATCGTAGCCTCGGTATTCTAGGCGGCGAAGGCCTTCTACTAAAATTTCGGCTACATCACGCTGTGCTACTGCACCAACAATTCCACACATAGTTTCACTCCATCAATTTCGTTTTATTCCTATTGGCAGCAAGCAAAGGCCAGATCTTTATTAAGATTAATTATAGGAAGGTAAATGCATAATATTTAAATTTGTTTTTACGCTGGATCAGTCAAGATCACACGAACATCATGTGATTCGATACTTGCTTGAGATTCTTTGCTCAAATCTGTATCGGTAATCAAAATGTCGATGTGGTTCCAAGCCAACTCTAAATTGGGGATCTTTCGTCCCACTTTTTCAGACTCAACCATCACGATCACTTCTCGTGACACTTCAGCCATTACTTTACTTAGACCAACCAATTCATTGAACGTGGTTGTGCCTCTATCAAGGTCGATACCATCAGCCCCGATAAATAGTTGATCAAAATCGTAAGCACGAAGTACTGACTCTGCGACTTTGCCTTGAAAAGAATCCGAATGGGTATCCCAAGTGCCGCCGGTCATTAGCAGTGTTGGTTCACTTTCCAACTCATTAAGTGCATTAGCAACGTGCAACGAGTTGGTCATCACAACTAAACCACGCTTGCTATTGAGCTGCTGAATTAGCGCTCCTGTCGTGCTACCGCTATCGATCACAATGCGATTATGGTCGCGAATTAAATCTGCAGCGGCTTTCGCTAATGAAATCTTTCGAGTCGAAACTTGTGGACACAGCTCTTCGTTGACAACCTCTTTAGGTAACGAAATCGCACCACCATAACGGCGTAAAAGCTGACCGTTTTTCTCTAAAGACGCCAAGTCCTTTCTAATCGTGACCTCTGAGGTTTCGAACTTAGCGGATAATTCATCAACACTAACCTCCCCTTTTTCATTCACTAGGTTAGAAATTGCATGTCTTCTGAGCTGGGTATTTCGTTTCGACATTTAAAAAAGGCCATTAGGTTTCGATGTGAAACATATTATAGTTACAACGAAACTATTTAGTCCATTTATTTTGATCCAAAAAATTAATAAATAGCGATAAAACCTTGTCCTAAGACAATTGTTAAGCAGTGATATTGAACTCATTAGGTGGTAGAATCCGCACCCGAAAAGAAAAAAAATTACAAAACTGACTGTTATTTTTTTGCAACTTACCGCTTATATAGTGGGGTAAGTCACAGAAAACCGATATTGAATCAAAATCTTTTGGTCATAAAATGACTAAAATTGATGAAAGACTTACAACTCTGAAGGACATATTGGAAGTCCCGCGCTTTTACACAACAGGCACAAAATGTTGATGTAGCGGACCAATCTTCAGAACTTAAATAAATTCCAAATTGTAACAATACTTACCGGAGAGTACCTTCCATGAAAAAGACCAAAATCGTATGTACGATTGGCCCTAAAACTGAATCTGTAGAGAAGCTAACTGAACTAGTAGATGCTGGCATGAACGTTATGCGTCTTAACTTCTCTCACGGTGATTTCGCAGAGCACGGCACTCGTATCGCGAACTTCCGTAAAGTAATGGAAAACAATGGTGAGCAACTTGCGATCCTTCTAGATACTAAAGGTCCAGAAATCCGTACTATCAAACTTGAAGATGGTAACGACGTAGATCTAGTAGCTGGTCAAGAGTTCACTTTCACAACTGACGCAACAGTTGTTGGTAACAAAGACGTAGTAGCAGTAACTTACCTAGGTTTCGCTAAGGACTTAACAGCAGGTAACACTATCCTTGTTGATGATGGCCTAATCGAAATGGAAGTTATCGCAACAACAGAAACTGAAGTTAAGTGTAAAGTTCTTAACAACGGTGCTCTAGGCGAAAACAAAGGTGTTAACCTTCCTGGCGTTTCTGTTCAACTTCCAGCTCTTTCTGAGAAAGACAAAGCTGACCTTAAGTTTGGTTGTGAGCAAGGCGTTGATTTCGTAGCTGCTTCTTTCATTCGTAAAGAAGAAGATGTTAAAGAAATCCGTGAGCTTCTAAACGCTAATGGCGGCGAGAACATCCACATCATTTCTAAGATTGAAAACCAAGAAGGTGTAGATAACTTCGATTCAATCCTTGAAGCTTCTGACGGCATCATGGTTGCTCGTGGTGACCTAGGTGTTGAAATCCCAGCTGAAGAAGTAATCTTCGCTCAGAAGATGATGATCGAGAAGTGTAACCGCGCACGTAAGATGGTTATCACTGCAACTCAAATGCTTGACTCTATGATCAGCAACCCACGTCCAACTCGTGCAGAAGCGGGTGACGTTGCGAACGCAATCATGGATGGTACTGATGCAGTAATGCTTTCTGGTGAAACTGCTAAAGGTAAGTACCCAGTTGAAGCTGTTACTATCATGGCTCAAATCGCGAACCGTACTGATTCAGCTCTTAAAGCTGAGCTAGGTTCTCGTCTAGACAGCCCACGTCTACGCATCACTGAAGCAGTATGTAAAGGCGCTGTAGACACAGCAGAGAAGCTAGCTGCTCCTCTAATCGTTGTTGCAACTGAAGGCGGTAAGTCTGCACGTTCAGTACGTAAGTACTTCCCAACTGCAAACATCCTTGCTTTAACAACTAACGAAAAGACAGCTGCACAGCTAGTTCTTACTAAAGGTGTTAAGCCAGTTCTTGTTGACTCTATCGAGAACACAGACGCGTTCTACATCAACGGTAAAGAAATCGCTCTACAATCTGGCCTAGGTAACAAAGGCGACATCGTAGTTATGGTTTCTGGTGCTCTAGTCGCTTCTGGTACTACAAACACAGCATCTGTTCACGTTCTATAAGAATGAACCGATTCGCATAAAATATAAAAGAGGGCTTCGGCCCTCTTTTTTTATGAAACAAAATCTTGCCTAACTTTTCAGTACGCTGTATTATCAATCACATTAGAACTACGTACTGTTAAACTCCAATAAACTCTTCCTAAGAAACGGATTAGCAGACTAGAAATCAAATATACATGAGGTTTGTAATGTCTAGTCCTACGCTTACTGACAAAGTATCAAAGATGATTCGCCAAGATATTCTCAATGGTGAATTAACCCCAGGTAAAAAACTCGTTGTAGCTGATCTCAAAGCACGATACAACGTCGGCGCATCTCCAATTCGCGAAGCCTTAGTGCAACTATCTTGGAGTAAATACGTAAAGCTAGAGCCACAAAAAGGCTGCTGGGTATCACCGGTATCAAAGAAAGAACTCAATGACCTATATGAAAGCCTTCGTGTTGTCTCTTCTGTTCTGCTTAAAAAGGCAATTTCAGCAGGCGATGAAAGCTGGGAACTGGAAGTATTAACCTCCTACCACAAGCTATCACGCATACAATATGTCTCAAAAGAGTTTGATTGTGTTGAGTGGGAAGAACGTCACCAGCAGTTTCATGCAGCGTTACTTGAAGGCGCAGACTCAGAGAACATGTTTAAGTTCTTTGATGATCTTATCAATCAAGTAAAACGCTACCGCTTCCTAGCGATGTCAGCGAAAAGCGCATCTGATGATCTGTTCAATATTGATGAGCATGAAATGATCATGAAGCTGGTACTTGCTAAAAATGTCGATCAAGCGACAGAACTATTGGATCAACACCTGTTAAGTTCAATGAAGCGAATTGAAGAAGTTATCGAAGCCGCATAATGTCAAGATAGATTCTAACCACATAAAAACGGAGCCTAATAGCTCCGTTTTTTATTTCCAGTATTACGACTGAACTACCACCCAAAAAACTCTTTGTGATGAGTATTGAGTAGCACAACCATAGGTAAAAAATACAATGCACTCAGTTGAAAGCCAAGAACGGCTAATATACCTATGGTTAACCTCACTAAAAAATCGACAAACATACCACGCCTCTTTCAATCAGACTGTATGATCCCTAAACCCTTGCTTCAGCGAACCTAATTCAACTAATGCCCTTCAAGACTTTGATAGGGTTAGCTAACCAGTTGAATTAAGTTAACGGTGCCATCCTTTTACATCTAGCAAACACTCTATTAATTGCATCTTTTATCATGAGATGACATGAAGCAAGACTGTTTGATTATTGTTCAGTTTAGCTCAAATCACCGCGAGTATTAGACTTTAGTCTAATCATATAAACTTTGTGATTTAAGTCTCTCAAAAATGAGATTCCCAATAAATATGGATGCATGGTACTGAAGGGGATCAAGCACAGTAAATAACAGGGCACTCTATAAAAAGCGCAATAGCGCCCTAATGGAGAGCTACAAAGAAATGAATGGCAATAAGAAAGTATGGACAAACGATGCTTACTTCCAGAAAGCAAAACGGCCCAAATTAAGGGCCGTTCGTATCAGTAAAATCGCTATTTTTTTCAAACGATTAAATGCTCAGTTTTAGCTTAAAAGTAGCTTTAAATCTTTCTTCGTTAGGCTTTCAACGCTCGTTCACCACGTGCGATGCCAACAACCCCACTTCGAGCCACTTCAAGTACTTCCGTTACTTCAGACAATGCCTGAATGAAAGCATCCAGCTTCTCGCTAGTGCCGGCCATTTGAACCGTATATTGCGAAGCCGTCACATCAACGATTTGACCACGGAATATATCCGCTGTGCGTTTCACTTCAGCGCGAGCAAAGCCGCTAGCGCGTACTTTTACCATCAGAAGTTCACGCTCGATATGCTCAAGCTCAGACACTTCTTGTACCTTAAGTACGTCGATTAACTTGTGTAGCTGTTTTTGGATCTGCTCAAGCTGCATTTCGCTCGAGTTAGTGGTGACATTCAGACGAGAAAGCGTTGGATCATCCGTAGGGGATACATTCAAAGACTCGATGTTGTAGCCACGCTGAGAAAACAAGCCAACCACACGAGATAGTGCACCTGGTTGGTTTTCCATTAATAGTGAAAGGATGTGTCTCATATTATGTTCTCTCCGTTTTGCTTAGCCACATGTTATCCATACCCTCGCCTTTGATCTGCATTGGGTATACGTGCTCGGTGTCATCCACACTAATATCGACAAATACCAAACGGTCTTTCATCGCTAGTGCTTTTTCCAAACCTGATTCCAGTTCATCCGGAGATGAAATACGCATGCCAACGTGGCCATAAGCCTCAGCGATAGCAGCAAAATCAGGAACAGAGTCCATATATGAATTAGAGTAACGACCTTGATAAACAATGTCTTGCCACTGTTTTACCATGCCTAAGAAACGGTTGTTAAGATTAATAATCTTAACGGGAATATTGTATTGCAGCGCAGTCGACAGCTCTTGGATATTCATTTGAATACTGCCGTCACCAGTAACAATCACAACTTCTTCATCAGGTTTCGCAAACTTAACGCCCATACCAGCAGGTAAGCCAAAGCCCATCGTGCCTAGACCACCAGAGTTAACCCAACGGCGCGGCTTGTCAAACGGGTAATACAAAGCAGCAAACATTTGGTGTTGACCTACATCAGAAGCAACATAGGCATCGCCATTGGTTACTTTATGCAGCGTTTCAATAACTTGTTGTGGCTTAATTCGACCCGACGTTTTGTCATACGCTAAGCAGTCACGTTCTTGCCACTGTTTAATTTCACTCCACCAGCTTTCCATCGCTTCTGCATCGTTAGTTCCACCTTGCTCAATAAGCAGGTTAACCATGCTTTCTAGTACTTTTTCCGCTGAACCTACAATCGGTAGATCCACTTTAACGTTCTTAGAGATAGAAGATGGATCGATATCAATGTGCATGATCTTCGCATCAGGACAGTATTTATCTAGGTTATTGGTTGTTCGATCATCGAAACGTACGCCAATACCAAAGATCAAGTCCGCATTGTGCATCGCCATATTGGCTTCATACAAACCATGCATGCCCAACATACCCAAAGAGTTCTTATGAGTACCAGGGAAAGCGCCAAGCCCCATTAGGGTACTTACCACGGGTAAATTCAGTGCCTCTGCTAATTTTAACAGCGGCTTATCTGCCTCAGAAATAACCGCACCACCACCGACATAAAGTACCGGTTTCTTCGCTTCAAGAAGGGCTTTTAGCGCCTTTTTGATCTGACCTTTATGACCCGTAACCGTTGGGTTATATGAACGCATTTTGATCGTTTCTGGGTATTCATAAGGAAGCTTAATTTGTGGGTTTAAAATGTCTTTTGGCAGATCAATAACCACAGGACCTGGACGTCCTGTCGTTGAAATATAGAATGCTTTTTTAACGACTTCAGGGATATCTTCCGCTTTCTTAACGAGGAAGCTGTGTTTAACGATCGGGCGTGATACACCAACGATGTCACACTCTTGGAAAGCGTCGTTACCAATAAGGTTATTTGGTACGTTACCAGAAATAACAATCATTGGGATTGAGTCCATGTAGGCCGTTGCAATACCAGTAACGGTATTGGTCGCACCTGGACCAGAACACACAAGTACTACACCCGGCTTACCGGTAGAACGAGTATAGCCATCTGCCATGTGGGTAGCGGCTTGTTCGTGTCGTACTAATACGTGTTTAATTTCAGCAGTTTTAGCATGCAGTGCATCGTAGATATCAAGTACAGAACCACCTGGATAACCAAAGATTTGTTCTACACCCTCTTCAATTAGAGACTGCACCACCATCTCAGCGCCGGATAACATTTCAGCGCCGGATGACATGGCTGTTTCAGGTTTTGTTGTCATATTGCTCTCCTCACCAGTTTCCAATCACATTTGGTGAACATGTTGGGCTGGTTTTTCATAGTCTAGGGCTTATTCGTAGCCTAATTCGAAATACTTCCACTTTTTCGGCTATGGCTGTCTGTAGTGATAACAACAAACAGTAATACGAAACAACTTTAACGCTTTATTATCATCTGGTCTAACGCCTGTTATTCGGCAACTGTGCCAAAAAACCAACTATTAGCTCAAAGCATCAAATAAAACCCAATACAGGCTTTTATACTAGGCTTAAACACTGCCTACTTGATAAAAAAAAGCACTTAATATTTCAACAGCTCGCTATTTATCGATAAACAACGAGCTTGTTGGTGTGCGCTTTCGCACATTGTGCTGTGTCATTAGATACAAAAAATCCCCCTAAAAATGCAATCACATTCGTAGGGGGATTTTTAAACAACTGAAAATTTATCTAAACAGAAAACTACTTATCTTTAGGCTTTTCGTTGTACATTTCTTCGATTTCGTCTTGATACTTATCGTTAATAACCTTACGACGCAGTTTCTGGGTCGGTGTTAGCTCACCATCATCCATAGAAAATGCTTTTGGCAGCAACTTAAACTTCTTCACTTGCTCAAACTTCGCTAGCTCTTGTTGTAAGTCATTCACACGCTTCTCTAGCATCTCTACTATTTGGTGATTTTTAACAAGTTCCACACGGTCATGATATTTGATATTAAGCTCTTTGGCATACTCTTCTAGCGAATCATAACAAGGAACAATCAGTGCAGAAACGAATTTGCGCGTATCAGCGATAACAGCAATCTGCTCGATAAAGTGATCTTTACCAATTGCGCCTTCAACCACTTGCGGTGCAATGTACTTACCGCCAGAAGTCTTCATTAATTCTTTGATGCGATCAGTAATGAATAGATTACCATTTTCATCAAAATGACCCGCATCACCCGTTTTCAGGAAACCATGCTCGTCAAATGTCTTAGCTGTCTCTTCTGGCATCTTGTAGTAGCCACGCATCACCATTGGGCCACGAACAAGGATCTCATCCTTAGCGCCAATTTTCACTTCAGCGCCCGGCATCGACATACCGATCGAATCAGGGTTAAAACAACGGTCATCCCAGCACGATACTGTTGCCGTGGTTTCTGTCATGCCGTAGCCAAGTTTTACATTGATACCAATCGCGTGGAAGAAGCGACCAATGGTTTCATCAAGCTTCGCGCCACCACATGGCATGAAGTTGATGTTACCACCTAACAGAGCTCGCAGTTTAGATAACACAAGCTTGTCAGCAAGCGCATGGCTCTTCTTCAGCATGAATGATGGTGTACGACCTTCTTGATGACAAACAGAAAGCTTCGCGCCCATGTTCACCGCCCAAGTAAAGAGTACTTTACGAATAAACGGTGCTTTAGATACTTTCTCGTGAATCGCTGAGAAAATCTTCTCGTAGAAGCGAGGAACAGCAGACATAACCGTTGGTTTAACACCACTCAATGCATCACGAACTTGCATGGTGTCTTGCAAATAGCAGTTGGTTGCGCCTTTATAAAGGACATAGAAAGTCCAAGCGCGCTCAAATACATGTGATAGAGGTAAGAAACACAATGAGACGTCGTCTTTGCTTAAGCTGAGACGCTCATCATGGCCTTTTAGTTGATAGCCAACATTAGTGTAATCAAGCATTACACCTTTAGGCTGGCCCGTTGTACCAGAGGTATAGATAAGCGTCAGTAAGTCATCCATGCTGGCATCCGCAAGACGAACATCAAGCTCAGCTCGCTGCTCTTCAACACCACGAGCCATGAACTCTTTCCAAGAGACGGCAAAGCGATGTCCTTGCAGATCGATATCATCAGACATCGCCACAACAACTTCTAGCTGTTCACACTCTTCAAAAAGGCTAACCGCCGCATCAAATTGAGCTTGCTCACCAACGAATAAGATCTTCACATCCGCATTTTGGATAATGTAAGAAGACTGTGCCGCTGTGTTGGTTGGGTAGATTGGTACCGTTACAAGACGCGCTTGTAAGGATGCGAAGTCAGCCACAGTCCACTGAGGCATATTGTTCGAGAAGATACCGATCTTATCCTGAACTCTCAATCCTTGAGCCAATAGCGCTAATGAAAGCGTATCGATTTGTTGTCCAAATTGTTCCCAGCTAATACCTTGCCATACATTGCCTACTTTGTGCTTCAAAGCTGTACGGTTGCCACCTTGGGCAATTTGGTCACGAAGTCTTTTTACGATATGAAAATCTAAATTGGCCATCTCTTTACCTTTGGCTTACACCTGTAAGCTTTTTTGAGCGCACAAGTGTACCTCTGATCATGGAAAAGGCAACTGATGAAGCTCAAAGTTATAAGTAATAGTACGTCTCACGCTAAGTTTTCTATCAACAAAAATAGCAGGTACAAAAAAACCCTAAGCTAGACTCCTAGCTTAGGGCTTATAAATCATAGAAATTAGTGTCTAGTTAAGCGCCACTACTTCGCCACAGATCATCATTAACTGATCTCGTAACCAGATGTGTCCTTTGTCCTTTTCACTTGATTCGTGCCAGCTAAGGAAGCCAGAAATCGCCGCATTATCGAATGGGAAATCTAAAATCTGAAGCTGCTCTTTGTTTGCTGCATGTTCTACCATCCAACGAGGAGCGATTGTTACTAATTCAGATTGACCAACAACGTAAAGAACGTTGCTCAAGCTCGTACCTTCGTAGAAAGGCGTGCAATCGAGGTCACGGTAAGCTTGCTCAGAGAAGCTACGTTGACCATGGATGCGAGACAGTTTAGCGTGCTTTTCGTTAAGCAACTCTGCCGCAGAAACTTCACCGTTGATGCGTGGGTGAGAAGCAGAAGCGACCACAACCAATTCATCTTGGAAGATTTCAGTGCTTGAGAAACCTTGCTCATCAAAACGCGAGTAATCAATAACGAAGTCAATTTCTTGGTAACGCATGCGCTCAGAAAGTTGACGGTCAAATTCCGCATCCATGTGCAGATTAACGCTAGGTGCTTGGTCGTTGATTGTCGACATAATCTTAGGTGCAAAACGCATGTCGCAAGGGCTACAAATTGCAAGTTTGAACAGACGAGAAGACGACTCTGGAGAGAATACAGAACTTGGTAATTCGTTGCGTACTAACTGCAGCGCTTGGCGGATTGGGCCAAACAACTGACGAGCACGTTGAGTCGGTTGAATACCACGACCTTGACGCATGAATAGCTCGTCGTTGAACATTACTTTTAGACGAGCAACAGCATTACTTACCGCTGGCTGAGACATGCCCAGATTATGAGCTGCACGTGTAATATTTTGCTCTTGCATAACTGCATCAAATACAGTCAAAAGATTTAAGTCGACTCCACGAAGTGTGCTTTCCATTCTGTAGCTTGCAATTGCACTCATTGCGTCTTTTTTCTCTAACATTCAAGTTGCCTCTTGTCGGTTCGACAGGGTTAAATTGGTAATGGTGTGGGAATAGATAACCACTAATTCTTATATTTATCAGACCGATGTTTTTCGGATTGCCATTACTATTAACCAATAAATCTCGAGCTACCAACAAGATTGATAAAGAATAATTTAATTTTACCTTAATGATTAAACAACACCTAAAAATCAGTTGCTTATGGAGTTATAAAAAAACATAAAATGCGTCACTTATGAGTTTCATTTCGACTTATTTAGCTGTTCTATCGTTTTGGTTACATTTGTTACAAATTATTGAACTCGTGAATCGTTCAGCTAGGCAATTCAGAAATAACACTTATAGGTTACGTGAGTGATGCATAACTAGGAAAATCCACCTTATCCCAAAGTTGCTTTCTCAAGTCATCTTGGTTGGACCATTTGCCCGCCAAAACCCACTCAACAAGTGCACTTGCCACGTCAGGGTAAGTGACCCTTTCTGCCTGCTTTTCACCGAGCCAACTACGCAAGATAGCCGCGTCTAAAAAACTCATGGTTTGAGCCAACCCGAGCGCTTCAAGCGTCGCCACATTACTTTGTTGTTCGAACTGTCCCTCAAGAGGCTTGAGAAGCAACTTCTTACCTAAAGTTAAGGCTTCTGATGGCAATTCAAAACCGCCATTGGCCACCACACCAGAGCACTGATTGAGATCGAATTGGAAGCCGGCATGACTGAGTGGTTTGAACTCAATATTTTCGACTCGGTTATACTCAATAACATTCGGGTGATAGCAGACAAAGTGATGAGAAACAAACTTCATCAACAACTCAGAGATCGCATCAAGATCCTCAAATGGTAAATAAACCAAGGTGAAGTCTTGTGTTGCTTTAGCTCGCTCATCACACGCAGGCGTGTGAACGATAGGTGGCAATATTGGCTGTTCAAAGTGATACCAGTGCAAACCAATAGAGTGCTCAGTTGGGGCGAAATGTTGAATCACGGAATGTTCAATCCAGTTGCCCCCTTCCTTAGGCACATCGTAACGGAACGCATTTTGGTGGCTTATTCCAATACACGGCACACCTTGTCTCTTAGCCGCCCATGCCGTCACAGGTTCAAAATCATTAAGCACTAAGTCATAAGGCGCAAGATCGATCTGGTTAACCTCGCGGAGAAATCGCCAGATGTTGTTCTTGATGAATGTCTTGCCGTATTTAACCTTCCCTTGCTCGCTGTAAAAAGTTAAACCGCTGCGGGTCTGATAGTTGCCAAACGCTTCCATCGAAAAGAATTTACTCTCGTCTCGCCCAGAGAACAGAAAGTCGACATCAATATTTTGCTGACGAAAAGCGACGGCCATTGCTCTCGCTCTAGCGATGTGCCCATTTCCAGTGCCCTGTACGCCATATAAAATTTTCATTCAGGTTCCTTGAAGATTAATAATTCGAGCTCTGCTGTCTTTGCCTGTGTCTTTTTAATATGAACAACAGAACAAACAGCCATACGACTAAGCGCTATAAAATGAAGTAAATGGCTAGGCTTGTGCACGCTATACCTAGCGCTGCGCCAATCAGTACGTCCGTTAAAAAGTGCACACCGAGTAGGATTCGAGAGCCTGCAATCGCTGTCGCCCAAATCAAGCTAAAGAGATAGAGACTTGGATAAAAATGTCCGATTAGAGTCGCCATAACAAATGCAGCAGCGGAATGCCCAGAAGGCAGGCTGTATTTATCTGATGGCACAATGTGAGAGTGAAGCAATGAAGAGAATTCAGCGGGTCTGCGGCGCTTTAGGGTGTTTTTGGCTAACCAATAAATCGGTAGCTCTATCGCAAAAGCGGCTAGACCAACCATTAAAAATTCACGACCTGTGTAGCCATCAGCTAACAGCGCAATCAGAGCGATCAACACATATAGATGACCATCCCCGGTATGAGACACCGCTTTACTCAATGTTGCATGTTGCCCGCTATAACGGTTCTTCAAACAGAAAACAGAAAATGCCACATCCCAGCGGACAACAGGTTCGATAGTACGCATACGATCTCCTTAACAATCCTTATTCAGTTAAGGCTCAAGGTATGCCCCTGAAATGACAGTTAAGTGACGTTTTGAATGAACTAAAATGAATTTTGAAGCGAATTAACCGCTTTCACTAAGTAAGATGATGGGAGCCAAGAAGCTGCCGATAAAAATAAAGCGACCCAAGGCCGCTTTATTCTTCTATGTTTTTGCTTCTTTATATAAGCAAACAAACGCTACTTCTATCGTGCTAATGGTTATAGCGTTCGCTAATGATAATAGTGCTCACTAATGATAATAGCGCTAAAGATTATAGCGCTAATGGCTCATGCTTCTTCACCAACCCGAAGTCAGCCAATATCGCGTAAGCGGCAGGGATCATGAACAGCACCAATAAGGTCGAGGCAAAAATACCAAATACGATCGAGATAACCAGCGGTTGAATAACCTGTGCCTGTAAGCTGGTTTCCGTCAACAGCGGTAGCAAACCAGCTGCGGTCGTCATTGATGTCAAAAATACCGCCCGGAAACGCTCGCGACTGGCCTTCACCACCGAGTCATGCACGCTATCTCCTTCATCGACATGGTGACGAATGTACTGCACCAACAAGATGGAATCATTAACTACAATACCGGCAAGCGACACAAAGCCCATCATGCTTGGCATACTTAACGCGTGCCCTAACAGCCAGTGACCAACAACTACACCAATGAAGGCCAGTGGAATCGCTAACATTACGACGACCGGTTCCAAGTAGCTTCGGAACTGATAACTCAAAATCGCAAACACACCGAATAAGCCTAACAAGAAACCTTTACCCATCGAAGCTCCGGTCTTAGCCGCATCTTTGGCTTCCCCTTCGAAATCAAAGCGTAAGCCCGGGTATTTCTGAATAAGCTTGGCTGCTTCATCTTTTTGGAACTGAGCCAAAATCGCTGATGAGCTCGCTTTCTTGTTATCAATATCACCAAAGATACTGATGGTTCTCAGCCCATCGATACGTTGGATTCGTACATAGTTACGTTGGAAATCTAGCGTTGCCAATGTCGCTAGCGGAATCTGGCTACCATCTGCAGTAATGATTGGGAAATTAGCCAGCTGCTGTAAATCACCTGCCTGTTCTTTATCAAGGCGTACCTCAATCGAAATGTTCTCAACCCCAATTTGGATTTCATCCGCAGTCTGACCAAAGAAGGCCGCACGCAATTGGGAAGCAATCATCTGCCCATTCACATTGTAGGTTTCCGCACCTGGGCGAAGTTTAACTAAGATCTCTTCCTTACCCATGCGCATGTCATCAAGAACACCATGCACACCATCAAACTGATTAAGGTACTCCTGAATATCCAAAGAAGCCGATTTCAATGCAGCAAGATCATCATGTTTGGCGCGGATTTCGATAGCACGACCACCCGGCCCCATCGTCGGTTGTTTGAAAACCAGCGAGATAGGGTCCGCCAAATCGCCGATGTCTTCCCGCCATGCATCAATGAAATCATCGATCACCGTGTTGCGACTTTCTGCACCACGCAAGTCTAAGCGCACAGTGGCTAAATGTGGGCCTGATTCATTGGCATCCGCGTTTGCATTGAATTGGCTGGTGATATGCTCAACCAATCTATTACCGTCCTCGACGTCTTCACTCCACTGCTCATTCAAACGTTCAGCAGATGCGACTATTTTATGGACCACTTTCTCGGTTTGAGACAGTGATGCGCCCGGTGGAAGAATGATGCGAGCCTCGGCAATATCACCATCCAACTCAGGAAATGGTTGGAATTTGACAACACCACCAGCAATCAAGGAGATAGATAGAAGTAATAAGGTTATCACTCCACCCATAAAGGCGTAGCGGAACGTCACGACCTTCTCAACCATGTTCATCAAGATGGTATTACGAAAGTTCTCGAACTTCTCTAACAACACAACTTTAAAGCGCAGCGCTGGCTTATCATTTTTTTCTTTGTGTAATGAATGAGATAAGTGATTTGGTAGAATAAGAAACGCCTCGATTAAGCTCAGCGACAACACCAAGATAAGCACCTGAGGCACCGCTTTAAGCACCGCGCCCATTTCCCCATCAAGGAACAGTAAGCTACCGAAAATACACACCGTGGTTAGGAAAGAAGACAGTACTCCGGGAAGCACTTTCTTTACGCCGTTGTACACCGCATCATCAACGCTTTGTCCCCTATCTAAATGGGAGGCTATCGATTCGGCTATCACGATGGCGTCGTCCATCATGATACCAATCGCCATTAATAAACCGACCAATGACATGATGTTAATCGACAAGCCCAAGTTAGCCATTAAGAACAAGCCACCAAGGAAGGCTACCGGCAGACCAGCAGCTACCCAGAATGAATAACGCAAACTGAAGAACAACCACATGGTGGCAAATACCAGAACAATACCTTGCCAGCCATTGCGCACCATCATGGTTAGGCGATCCCAAAGTACAGACGAGAGATCATTGGTCATTTGCAGTGTCACACCATCGGGCGCAATCGCGCTTTGATCTTCAACGAATCGTGTTACGTTCTCTTTGATTCGCAGCGCATCATCTTCTTTGTTTTTACTGATTTTCAACAGAGCCGATGGCTTGCCATCAAACAACACCTTCTGTTCATCAAGCTCAAAGCGGTCGGTTATTTTGGCTATGTCTCTCAAACGAATCACTGATCCATTAGGCGCAGAGCCAACCACGATGCTTTCCAGCTCAACCGGTGTAATTCGTCTTTCATCAAAACGAATCAAAAAATTCTTGTCTGGTGTTTCAACGTTACCACTCGGCAGCTTTACATTCTGACGACCAATTTGGTCGGCGATATCACCGACACTCAAACCCAACTGGCGAATGGCTTGGGTATCCAGTTCGACACGATATTGGTGATCGGAAAAACCACTAACTTCGACTAAAGAAACGTCGTAATCGAGCTTCATGGTTCGTTTGAGATCTTCGGCGTAAGCTTTGAGTTCAGGCCATGAGGTTTCGGCTGTAATCGCGATATCAACTACCGGTTCATTCCAATCCAACTCTTGAACAACCGGAGATTCAATCTCACTAGGGAAATCATTGATCGAGTTGATCTGAGTTTGAACGTCCACCAGCATTCGGCCAATGTCCGCTTTCTCATTTAACTTGAGAATTAAACGAGCGCTGCCTTCGATGGCTTCACACTGAGTCTCTTCAATGTTGGCTAAGCCGTCTACTGCATCTTCCATTCGCACACATAAGCTCTCTTCCACTTCTTGTGGTGATGCGCCGGGATAAACGATCGCCGCCATAATGTAAGGTGGATCATAGGCAGGAAAGGTTTCACGTTTGATGGTTGATAGTGAGCTTATACCCAAAATCAACAACCCAAGCATCAACAAGTTTGCTGCTGTTGGGTGCCGAGAGAAAAACTTGATCATGACGCACTCTCCTGAGTATCTGATTCAAGCTCAGCCTCTTCAGAGTTCGACTCTTTCAGTAACATGCCTTCGATTGCTGGCAGGACATCATTGAGAACTAGTTTATCTCCCGTTTGTAGCTCACCACTCACAACCACTTGATTGTCTCTGCGATAAAGCACTTCAACATTCACCACTTGTAAGCGCTGACTGTCATCCATCAGATAAACCTTATCACCGTGCAAAGCGCGCTCTGGGACAACCCAACTAAGGTTGGCCAAGCCTTCAATCTCTGCTTTGACGAACATGCCATTGACCAAAGGCGTTGCACTGCTTGGCTGCAGAGCTGAATAGTCTTGAGCGATCTCAAGAATAATTCCGGCTGTCGCTTGGTTTTCATCAACCGTCTCACTGATTCTTGCCACCTTCGCAGGCCAACTCAGTTTCAGGTTGCCGCTGTTAAGTTGAATCGTCGCTTTGATTGGCACTTCATAAGGATTAGGGATCCCTGCTGCATCGCGAGGGAATTGATTAAAGCTCGAGGCTAAAGTTTGCATATCGTGAATAGAAAGTTGCGCCTCCACTTCCATGACATTAATTCCGTGAGCAACAAACATCTCTTGCTGAAGGTTAACCACTTGGCTTTGTTCGATATCAACCTGAGCAATTCTCATCGCTCTTGGCAAAATGATGGTGGTCTTATCGAGAGAGCGCTGCGCCTCTTTCACTTTAGATACATTGACCTTTATCACCGCTTCCGCAACACGTTTTTCATCTGGCATCAATGCAATTTGGTTATCAATATCCAATACAAGCTTCTGTTGAGACAACGCACTTTGCTGCTGGAGATCAACATCGGATTGAGAAGTTAGCCCTTTCTTGCGCAGATCTTGTTTACGTTGCAGCTCTTTATTGCTGATCACTAAGCGATTCTTTTCGATCTTAAGAGTCTGATTCAGGTTGTCTTCTTCTTGATTCAATTTCGCTAATGAAGTCTGGCTTGATTTAAGATCCGCTTCAGCTTGTACCAACTTCAACTCATAATCCAAAGGATCGATCTTAAGTACCTCAGTTCCCGCTGGAATGATCTGCCCTTTTTCTAGGTCTGGATGTCGATAAACAATCTGCCCTGTCACCTCGGCGATGGCTTTCCATTCAACTTTAGGGACTACTTTGCCAAAGCCCACCGCCAACGGCGCGATCATTTGTTGTTCTAAACTAACTGTTTCGACTAGACGAGCCCTATCTCCCGCGGGCTTAGTCGGCAGATCCGGCTTTAAGCTAATCGCAGTCACAAGGCCGATGACACCAACCGCAAGTGCTGGGAAGAAGAGTAGTTTTTTATTTATTTTCATTATCTTTTGTCCTGCACTGCAGAAGGGCTCGGTGCGTTGATAAAGCCTTCGGTCATCAATTGAATGTTGTGTTCGATTAAACGGTTAAGAAATTCTTCATTAATCTCAATACCATGGATTGCTAATAGAGGGGGCGGAGCAATGAAGGGGAACACCATCAAGCTTATATACGAAACTCGACACAATTTTGGATCCATGTTCTGTTTTAAGATGCCTTGTTCAACCAGCTTTTCAAAAATGACATCTTGGGCTGGCTTGGCGACATCGAGAAAAACCTTTTCGAGCAACTCTCTTTGCACTTCAGAGGGAGGCATATTCATCACTTGAGCAATCAAGCGAGGAAACTTGGGCACCTTGACCATCTCTTTATAGTAAGTCCGCATTAAATCAAGAAAGTTCTCATGGCTGCTTTCTTCAACCAATCTCTGCATTTGCAATTGCATCGGTCGTAGCGTTTCACGCAGCATCGCCTCAAATAATCCAGCCTTACTGCCAAAGTAATAACGGATCATCGCAATGTTCACACCCGCACGATCAGCAATCAGGCGTGTCGAGACCTTGTCGTATGACTGAACGACAAACAGATCACGAGCATGCTCAATCAATAGTTGTCGAACATCTAAGTTCTGTTGAGGTCGCCCCGCTTTTCGTGCTGTCATGGCATCAACCTATCTCTATAATTAATCATTCGATTAATTATAGAGATAAACAGGCATAACAGTAGAAGATTAATTACTCACTATTTAATCAATTGATTAATTACTTTAGTCACGCTTGTGATTTTTTTGGTGAATCGTTCCATTAAAAATATTTACTACAAAGTTTTAACCTACACATCAGCCAAACGATAAACTAACCCGCCAATACAAAACCACCATTTAGTTGATATCGCTAACACTTAAACAAAAAACAGCACAAACAAAACCAAAACACTGCCAATGCACGCTGATATTGGATTTTCTTGTTTGACGCTCAGAATAAATTACGGTAAATATGGTGTTAACAGTTTATTTACGGATATTTGTGTAATGATTTTTTCTTCTTCTCTACTGCTGAAACTTCTCCTTATCGTGAACCAATCGCGCGGGTAAGTTGTGGGTCAAGAACTACACAAATATTAAAACCCGCACTGAGCGGGTTTTTTTGTAACTGGCACTTTTAAAAGAACATCATTCTTAATAATAATTTGGATAGCAATCGATTCATTATCGATATAAGGAAGCACCCATGAACGATCAAGTAATAATTTTTGATACTACCTTACGTGACGGCGAGCAAGCATTGGCTGCAAGCCTTACGGTAAAAGAGAAGTTACAGATCGCTTATGCTCTTGAGAGACTGGGTGTAGATGTTATCGAAGCTGGCTTCCCTATCTCTTCTCCAGGTGATTTTGAGTCAGTACAAACCATCGCTAAGCACATCAAAGACAGCCGTATTTGTGCACTTTCTCGTGCCGTAGCGAAAGATATCGATGCCGCTGCAGAAGCGCTTAAAGTGGCTGACCAGTTCCGTATTCATACCTTCATCTCAACATCAACGGTTCACGTACAAGACAAATTACGCCGTAGCTACGATGACGTAGTGGAGATGGCAGTAAAAGCTGTCAAACATGCGCGTAACTATACCGATGATGTTGAATTCTCTTGTGAAGATGCCGGTCGTACCCCTATTGACAACCTATGTCGTATGGTTGAAGCCGCGATTAACGCAGGCGCTAAGACCATCAACATTCCAGACACGGTAGGCTATACAGTACCGAATGAGTTTGGTGGCATTATTAAAACGCTATTCGATCGCGTACCCAACATCGACCAAGCGATCATCTCTGTTCACTGTCACGATGACTTAGGTATGTCGGTTGCAAACTCAATTGCTGCTGTGCAAGCGGGCGCTCGCCAAATTGAAGGCACAATCAATGGTATTGGCGAACGTGCAGGTAACTGTTCTCTAGAAGAAATCGCAATGATCATCAAAACTCGTCAAGAGCTTTTGGGTGTTCATACCGGCTTGGATCACAAAGAGATTCACCGTACCAGTAAGTTGGTAAGCCAGCTTTGCCACATGCCAATTCAAGACAACAAAGCAATCGTCGGTGCTAACGCATTCAGCCACTCTTCAGGTATTCACCAAGATGGCATGCTTAAGAACAAGAACACTTACGAGATCATGACACCTGAGTCTATTGGTTTGAAAAACAAAGCCTTAAACCTAACAAGCCGTAGTGGTCGAGCGGCTGTTAAGAGCCATATGGACGCTATGGGTTATAAAGACAATGAGTACAACCTAGATTCATTGTATGAAGACTTCTTGAAGCTTGCAGACCGTAAAGGACAAGTGTTCGATTACGACCTAGAAGCATTAATGCACTTCGCGAATCTACGTGATGAAGATGACTTCTATAAACTTAACTACCTAAGCGTACAATCTGGTAGTGTTATGTCTACCACCAGCATCAAACTGCAATGTGGTGATGAAGAGAAATGCGAAGCGGCTGTCGGCAATGGCCCGGTTGATGCTTTATACCAATGTATCTACCGCTTAACAGGCTACGAAATCGCGTTGGATAAGTTCGACCTAACCGCAAAAGGTGAAGGCGAAGATGGCTTAGGTCAAGCTGACATCATTGCTAACTATAAAGGCCGTAAGTACCACGGTACGGGCGTTTCAACCGATATCGTTGAAGCTTCTGGTCAAGCGTTACTACACGTTATCAATAGCATTCAACGCGCAGACACCATTGCTGAAATGAAGCAGCAAAAATTCGCGACAGTTTAATACCCCAATAACAGAGCCCTAGAGTCGATGTTGTTGGCTTTAGGGACAAAATTTAAAACGAGCCAAAAAGCTCAGTAACAAGAATTAAAGGATTAACATGACAGATAAATCATACAAGATTGCCGTACTACCTGGTGATGGCATTGGCCCAGAAGTAATGCAGCAAGCACATAAAGTGCTAGACGCGATTGAAAAGAAGCACGCGATTAGCTTTTCTCGCGAAGAGTATGATGTTGGTGGTATCGCAATTGATAATCACGGCTGTCCACTTCCAGAAGCGACAGTAACGGGCTGTGAAGAATCTGACGCAGTACTATTTGGCTCGGTTGGCGGACCTAAGTGGGAACATCTCCCACCAAACGATCAACCAGAGCGTGGTGCCCTACTTCCTCTACGTAAACACTTCCAACTGTTCTGTAACCTACGTCCTGCACAAATCCACAAAGGTCTAGAGTCTTTCTCTCCTTTGCGTGCTGACATCTCAGGTAACGGCTTCGATATCGTTGTAGTTCGTGAACTAACAGGCGGCATCTACTTCGGCCAACCTAAAGGTCGTGAAGGCGAAGGCGCAACTGAGAAAGCTTTTGATACAGAGGTTTATCACCGTTACGAGATCGAACGTATTGCAAAGATTGCGTTTGAATCTGCACGTCTACGTAACAAAAACGTTTACTCAATCGACAAAGCAAACGTTCTGCAGAGCTCTATCTTATGGCGTGAAGTGGTTGAAGAAATCGCAAAAGATTACCCAGATGTCACGCTAAACCACATGTACATCGACAACGCGACCATGCAGCTAATCAAAGACCCATCTCAGTTTGACGTAATGCTATGTTCAAACATCTTCGGTGACATCATCTCTGATGAGTGCGCAATGATCACGGGTTCTATGGGTATGCTTCCTTCTGCAAGCTTGAACGAAAGTAACTTCGGCCTATACGAACCTGCAGGTGGCAGCGCTCCAGATATCGCAGGTAAGAACATTGCGAACCCAGTCGCGCAAATTCTTTCGGCAGCGCTAATGCTTCGTTACAGCCTAGGCGAAGAAGCGGCAGCGCAAGACATCGAAACAGCGGTCTCTAAAGCACTTTCTGCAGGCGAGCTAACTGCAGACCTTGCAGGCAAGAACCAAGCGCTGACTACCTCAGAAATGGGTGACAAGATCGCTGAGTACATCTTAGCTTCATAAGCTAGATGCTTAGATTAAAAGCAAGTACATAAGAATAATATCAAGCCAAGTCAGCTTAGACAGTATGACTTGGCTAGAAACAAACACTGGGACTGATGCTCCCAAGGAAGAAAAGCTATGTCGACAAACCAGCAAGCAAAAACCTTATACGAAAAAGTTTATGACGCTCACGTTGCGGTTGCAGCGAAGGGCGAAACGCCAATTCTTTATATCGATCGCCACTTAGTCCACGAAGTAACGTCGCCACAAGCCTTTGACGGTCTGCGTGAAAAAGGCCGTAAAGTTCGCCAAGTAGGCAAAACTTTTGCGACCATGGATCACAACGTATCGACGCAAACTAAAGACATCAACGCTTCTGGTGAGATGGCTCGTATCCAAATGGAAACGCTATCGAAGAACTGTGAAGAGTTTGGTGTCACGCTTTACGATCTAAACCACAAATACCAAGGTATTGTGCACGTAATGGGTCCTGAGCTAGGTATTACGCTACCGGGTATGACCATCGTATGTGGTGACTCGCACACGGCTACACACGGTGCATTTGGTTCACTAGCATTCGGTATCGGTACTTCAGAAGTTGAGCACGTTCTAGCCACTCAAACGCTAAAACAAGCTCGCGCAAAAACCATGAAGATCGAAGTAAAAGGCAAGGTTGCTCCGGGCATCACAGCAAAAGACATCGTGCTAGCAATCATCGGTAAAACAACGGCTGCTGGCGGTACTGGGTACGTGGTTGAATTCTGTGGTGAGGCAATTACCGACCTTACGATGGAAGGTCGTATGACAGTATGTAACATGGCAATCGAGCTAGGTGCGAAAGCGGGTCTAATTGCCCCTGATGCAACGACATACGAATACATCAAAGGTCGTAAGTTCTCTCCACAAGGCCAAGACTTAGAAGCGGCAATCGAATACTGGGACACATTGAAAACCGATGCTGATGCAGAATTCGATGCGGTTGTTACACTAGAAGCAGCAGACATCAAACCGCAAGTTACTTGGGGCACTAACCCAGGTCAGGTTATTTCGGTAGACACACCAATCCCTGCACCAGAAAGCTTTGCAGATCCTGTTGAAAAAACTTCAGCAGAAAAGGCTCTGGCGTACATGGGCCTTGAAGCGGGTAAATCTCTATCGGATTACAACGTCGATAAAGTCTTCGTAGGTTCTTGTACTAACTCGCGTATAGAAGACATGCGTGCAGCTGCAGCAGTAGCGAAAGGCCGCCAAGTAGCGAAACATGTTCAAGCATTAATCGTTCCGGGTTCTGAGCAAGTAAAAGCACAAGCTGAAGCTGAAGGCCTAGATAAGATCTTTATCGAAGCAGGCTTTGAATGGCGCCTACCGGGTTGCTCTATGTGTCTTGCAATGAACAACGACCGTTTAGGTCCACAAGAGCGCTGTGCTTCTACATCAAACCGTAACTTTGAAGGTCGCCAAGGCCGTGATGGTCGTACGCACCTAGTTAGCCCAGCAATGGCAGCCGCAGCAGCAATCGCTGGTCACTTTGTCGATATTCGTGAACTTTAATTAGAGGATTTAACATGTCAGGTTTTCAACAACACACCGGATTAGTCGTTCCTCTAGATACGGCCAACATCGATACTGATGCGATCATTCCAAAGCAGTTTCTACAGAAAGTGAACCGTATCGGTTTTGGTAAGCACTTGTTCCACGACTGGCGCTTCCTTGATGATGCAGGCCAACAGCCAAACCCTGAGTTTGTAATGAACGCACCCCGCTATAAAGGCGCTTCAATTCTACTGGCTCGTGAAAACTTTGGTTGCGGTTCATCTCGTGAACATGCACCGTGGGCGCTTGCCGATTACGGTATTCAAGTGATGATCGCGCCAAGCTTTGCCGATATTTTCTACGGTAACTCGATCAACAACCAGATGGTGCCAGTTCGTCTGACAGAACAGGAAGTCGATGAACTATTCCAGTTCGTTGAGGCAAACGAAGGCGCTGAGATCGACGTTGATTTAGAAGCAATGAAAGTCAGTGCGAATGGAAAAGAATACTCGTTTGAGATTGATGAGTTCCGTCGTCACTGTTTGCTGAATGGCCTAGATAACATCGGCCTAACTCTTCAACACGCCGATAAGATTTCAGAGTTTGAAGCTAAGATTCCTAGCTTCCTGAAATAATGAGACGTTTCTGAATAAATCCAAAGGTTGGCCAAGTGCCAACCTTTTTTATTTGGCTAAGCTTTTAACTTAACTTCATATGTTTATTTAAATGAAGAGCAATGAAAGAAAATGGTAAGCCTTAAGGTCTTAGTAGTCAGTCATCAGGAGAATGCCATGAAACAACTACTTTTTATTGTCAGCCTACTTTTCTCAACCTTAGCTTGGTCTGCGCCTAAATCCGATCTTTGGCCATACTGGAATCAAAGCAACGAAACCAATCTAGAACAGGTATCTCATCAAGATTGGCAACAATTCCTCGATAACTATTTAGTAAAACAAGGTCAGCACACCTTAGTTAGATATCAAACGGTGAGTTCTTCAGACAAAACCAAACTGAAGCAGTACATAAGCCGACTTGAACAGATTGACCCACTCTACTATCCAAAAGCGGAACAGTATGCCTATTGGGTTAATCTATATAACGCCGTGACTGTCGATTTGATTCTTGATGCCTACCCGATCAAATCCATCACTAAACTTGGCGGACTATTTAGTTTTGGGCCATGGGGAGATGATGTCGTCGTCGTTAACGGGAAGTCACTGACACTCAATGACATTGAACATCGAATTTTAAGACCGATTTGGCAAGATCCGCGCACTCATTATGCGGTGAATTGTGCGAGTTTGGGTTGCCCTAACTTACAACTTCAAGCATTTACGACTGACAACACCGAGACTCTACTAGAACAAGCAGCCTCTGAGTTTGTTAATAGTGACAAAGGTGTGTGGGTTAAAGGTAATAAGCTCCAACTATCATCGATTTACGAATGGTTTGCTGTGGATTTTGGTACAGAGAAACAGCTCATTCAGCACTTAGACCAATATCGAACTCAACCTATCACGAATACTCACAAAATCAGCTATGACTATAATTGGTCACTTAACCAAGCGAACTAGTTTTAACATTAAAGCTCATGAATGAAGCTAAACAAAAAGAGGCTAGAGGTTTTTATTAACCACTTGCCTCTTTTTTATCTATTGAACCGTATTTCTACAATTAAAAGCTTGAACCCGGTTGCTGCAAGAACTCAGCCTCTTCAGGAGTCGAAGCTCTACCTAACACCTCATTACGGTGAGGGTAGCGACTAAAACGCTCAATAATGACCTTATGCTTAAACTCAAAATCCAAGTTATTCTCTAAGCCTGTCTGGGAAAAAAGCATCACAGCCTGTTCGTGCATCAGCAAAGACTCACTGTGCATATAAGGCATATACAGGAAGCTTTTTTGTTGCTCGTTAAGCTTGTGATCAAAACCACCCGCTACCGCCTCTTGGGCTAGAGCCAACGCCATTGGGTCAGCCGAAAAAGCTGTCGGACTGTTTCTGCCAATATTTCTAGAAAACTGATCAAGCACGATAATCTCTGCCAAGCGCCCTTGTGCGTTTTGTCGCCATTCAAATAGCTCACCTTGGATAACTGCTTTGTGCAGTTCAGCAAAACGAGATTCTATTAAAGCATCAATTTCTTCGCCGCCAGTAAACCAGTCTTTTGGCGTCAATTCATCGAACCAAAACTCTAGAACATCCTGATACGTTACCGTCATATAATTCCCTTTAATAAAAAACCGAATCATTTAATAGTATGACTCGGTCTATGTTCGATTACTTAAAACCTTTTACTTTCTTTATCAGATCATAAGCATTCTGAATTTCTTGCGATTTTTCTTTCGCGACATTCATCATTTCTGGTGGCAAACCCTTCGCCATCAGTTTATCTGGGTGATGCTCATTCATCAGCTTGCGGTAAGCTTTCTTCACCTCTTTACCGTCGGCACTTTCACTCACACCGAGAACTTTAAACGCATCGGCCAGTTGGTTTTGTTGCGAAGCCTGTTGCCAACCCGATGATTGCCCATGCCCTTGATGGCCACCAAAGCTTCCACCCTGCTGTTGAAAACGGAATGCAGCTTCTTGCATCTGCAAACGACGCTCTAGTTGCTCTGCTGAAAAGCCAAGGCCTTGCGCTATCTTATGCAAAACCTGACGTTCACTAGGGTGCAAACTTCCATCAGCAAATGCAGCAGATACTTGTAGCTCTAAAAAAAACTGCAGGAGATCAAAACGGCCACCCGATGAGATCTTCACACGCTCAAGCACATCGCTTAACGGGAAGTCACTCTCCTTGCCGCCACGGAAAGCATCTTGAGCCGCTTTACGTTGTTCGCCATGCAGGTTCATACGCTCCATCATTGTAGAAGCGAGCTGAATCTCTTCTGGTGTAACCTGCCCCTTAGCTTTAGCAACGTGTCCCATAACCGCAAAAGCAGATTTGAAAAACTCGTTTTGTCTTTCAGCTTGGCTTGGACCTCGGCCAAAACCAGAGCTATTGAAGCCCGATTGGTTCAATCGGCGAGCTTTATCGAACTGGTGCCCTAAAAATAGGCCAAAAACTAAACCGAGCGGCCCCCCAAATAAAAAACCAAAAAAAGCGCCCAAAATTTTGCCAAATATTTGCATTATGTGTTCTCTATCTATGAATTTTGTCTGAGTAATGCTGTCTGATGATGCTGAATGCTAATATTTCCTTTATCATAAGGAAAATGCTTTATTAATTGGATTGATACTAGATCAACCCTTCATCTAGTGACACAGGATAGTTCAACTTCATGCAATCTTTTTCCCGCACCTTGTTAGCCGCGTCTATAAGTACGGCATTATACGTATCGACAACTCAAGCTGAAACAATCACAGATAGTAGTGTGCAGGAAATGCCCTCTATAGATCAATGCTTGATCGAGCCCGCTGCAGAAAACGAGACACAACTTCCCGCTCATGTTGAGTCCGATCGCTTAGAGGCTATCAATGGTGACAAGGCAATCTACTCAGGTGATGTAAGAGTTACCCAAGGAAACAAAACCATCCTTGCCGACAATGTAACGCTTCACCAACAAGAAAATATCGTTGTAGCTGAAGGCAACGTAAACTTTAGCGATGGTCAAATAAAGTCAGTGGCAGACAGAGCCACTAACAATCTGACCACCGATGAAATGACGCTCGAAAATACCGATTATGAGTTCCTCTGTGAGCAAGGGCGAGGAGATGCGGTTTACATCGCAAAAACCGGAAAAGCGGTTTATGAGATTGAAGATGGCTCAATCACCTCTTGCCCTATCGGCGACAATGCATGGCGACTAAGAGCGTCAAGTATCGATGTCGACCAAAATGAAGAAGAGGCTACGTTCTACAACCCAAGGTTTGAAATTCAGAGCGTCCCTGTTTTTTATCTGCCGTACTTAACCGTTCCGATTGGTGATACGCGTAAAACAGGCTTCTTATATCCAACGGTATCATATGGCTCAAGTGATGGTTTTGAATTTGAGATCCCTGTTTATTGGAATTTGGCACCAGAGTATGACCTCAAAACCACTTTTAAGCACATGAAAGAGCGTGGTACTCAGCTTAACAGTGAATTTAGATATTTAAGCGATTTTGGTTCCGGGATGATTAAGTCTGAATACTTGCCTGATGACAAAAAATACCCAGAGAAAGGCAAACGTTGGGGGGCTCAACTTAATCACTCAGGAATATTCCAAGAATCTTGGTTGTTTGAAATTGATTACTCAAAAGTTGGCGATATCGAGTACTTCACAGATGTCAACGGAAGCGGCATTGGTAACCGTGAAGATGGCCAGCTTCTTCAAGAAGGGCAGGCTACATACCGTTCTCAAAATTGGGATGCGTCTGTACTTGTGCGAGATTTTCAGGTCCTCACAAATACGACAAACAACCTTCCATACCGCCTGCTCCCACAGCTGGAATATAACTATTATGCCCCGGAGGTAATGGAGTATTTAGATTTCGACTTGGTCAGCCATGTGTCTCTGTTTGATACAGATGCAAAAGGGAAACCATCGGCAACTCGTATTCACGTTGAGCCGGGAATTACAATTCCAGTAGGCAACACTTGGGGTACTTGGACCACAGAAGCCCGACTTCTTGGTACTTACTACCAACAAGATCTTGATGGTGTTGATACCACAAGTGACAAATATAAAGATTTAGAAAAGTCAGTAAGTCGAGTTGTCCCAGAATTTAGGAGTCATGCTGGTATCGTTTTAGAAAGAGATACCAAGGTTATTGGTAACTACACTCAAACTCTAGAACCCCAAGTTCAATACCTGTATGTACCAAAAGAAGATCAAAACAACATTGGTCTTTACGATACGACACTTCTGCAGACTGATTATTATGGCCTGTTTAGAAGCCGTAAATACAGTGGTGTAGACCGTATCGCTGCAGCTAACCAAGTAAGCTACGGTGCATCATCTCGTTTCTTTGATGATGAGTATAAAGAGCGACTCAATGTGTCGTTTGGACAGATCTTTTATATCGACAAAGATACGAAACAACATCTAACACTTGATACTAAAGATAAGAACTCGAATTACTCATCTTGGGCTGTAGAAGTCGACTTTAATTACGACGACTACCTGTTTTATCATGGTGGGGTTCAGTACGACATCGATACCACAGCAATGCAACTAGCCAACAGCACCATTGAGTACCGTTTTTCTGGTGGTTATATCCAAACCAACTACCGCTACGTAACCAAAGAGTATATCGAAGACACTGTTGATTTTAATGTTGGATCGATTACTAAAGATGGTATATCTCAAGCAGGATTACTCGGAGCCTACCAGATTTCACGTAAGTGGAGTGCCAGCGCTCAGTACTTCTATGATTTAACAACCGAAGAGAACCTTGAGTGGTTAGCTAAACTCAATTACAAGTCCGATTGTTGGTATATCGGCTTCACCTATAGTAACCAATTGCGTAGATGGGAAGGTGATTACATCAACACATCGAATGCGACACCAGTATACGAGAAAAACTTTGGCTTTAACTTCGGTATTGTTGGCTTTGGTACCAACATAGGCTCAAACTCAAGCGAAGTAAGTGAAACAAGCTCAAGTAACGCACTCAGCTATGGTCGCCCATTCTTCTTAAACAACTAATTTTCTTTATTGATAACACATCGGTAAATATAAAGGATTACACATGACATTGTGGAAACGCACATTAATAGCTATCGCAGCGGCTTGTACTTTATCAACAAGCTATGCCGCACCAGTTGAACTCGATAGCGTAAAAGTAATCGTCAACGAGGGCGTGATCTTACAAAGTGACATTGATACTTCAATGAAAACACTGCGCGCAAACGCGAAGAAAAGCGGACAAACATTACCATCACAAGATGTATTGAATGAGCAAGTTCTAGAAAAACTGATCATCGATACAATTCAGACCCAAGAAGCGGAACGTATTGGGGTTCGAATTGATGATGCTCGACTGGATCAAGCGATTGAAGGCATTGCCAAAGATAACAACCAAACAGTACAACAACTTACCGCATCGGTTGCGGAAGAAGGCCTTAGCTACAACGCATTTCGTGAGCAAGTGAGAAAAGAGATTGCTGCAAGTGAAGCTCGTAATGCCTTGGTTCGCCGTCGTATTAATATCCTTCCTGCAGAAGTCGACAACCTAGCGGACATCTTAGCGCAAGAAACCAATGCGACGGTTCAATACAAAATTGGCCACATCCAACTTCGATTCAATGATGACCAAACCAAAGAAGAATTAGAAGCACAAGCGACAGATTTAGTGGAAGAGCTAAACAACGGCAAAGACTTCAGCACCATGGCTTATACTTACTCTAAAGGCCCTAAAGCACTACAAGGTGGTGATTGGGGTTGGATGCGTAAAGAAGAGATGCCTACGATTTTTGCAGATCAAATAAAAATGCAGAACAAAGGCAGCATCATCGGCCCTTTCCGAAGTGGTGTTGGCTTTCATATTCTAAAAATTGAAGACGTAAAAGGTTTGGAAACCGTTGCAGTTACCGAAGTTAATGCACGTCATATTTTGATTAAGCCAACGGTTATCTTGAGTGATGACGGTGCGAAAGAGCAGCTTGAAGAAATCACGCGTCGTGTAAACGCAGGTGAAGCGAGCTTTGGTGATCTTGCACAGCAATACAGCCAAGATCCAGGTTCAGCAGTACAAGATGGTGAGTTAGGCTACCAAACTCCAGATTTATACGTTCCTGAGTTCAAACACCAAGTAGAAACGCTACCTGAAGGTAAGATCAGTGCGCCATTCAAAACCGTTCACGGTTGGCACATTGTTGAAGTACTAGACCGTCGCGAAGTAGACCGTACCGATTCAGCATTGAAAAACAAAGCTTATCAAATTCTATTTAACCGTAAGTTCAACGAAGAAGTCGGTGCTTGGCTGCAAGAAATAAGAGCTAGCGCCTTTGTTGAAGTGGTTGAGGATGACCAAGATGACAACTAAACGCCTTGTCATTACGGCAGGTGAACCCGCGGGAATTGGGCCAGATTTAACTCTAGCGCTATCTCAAGAAAGCTGGCCACATCAGCTCGTCGTTTGTGCGGACAAAACCCTACTAGCAGAGCGAGCTGAAATGTTAGGGATTGAGGTTGAGCTGTTGGACTACGACTCAACCGCGCCCAAGCAACCTCAACGCTCTGGAACATTGGTTGTGAAACATGTTCCACTCTCTGAAGTTGCCGTTGCGGGTCAACTTAATGAAGCGAACGGCCACTACGTATTAAATACACTAGAAACCGCAGCAATTGGCTGTATGAATGATGAATTTGATGCTATTGTCACCGGCCCTGTTCATAAGGGTGTAATTAACCGAGCTGGCGTTGCTTTTAGCGGCCATACCGAGTTTTTTGCAGAGAAGTCCAACACACCGCTCGTGGTGATGATGTTGGCAACAGAAGGGCTGCGTGTTGCTCTAGTAACAACGCACATCCCGCTAGCTTATGTATCTCAAGCAGTGACCGAAGACAGATTAGAGCAAATCATTACTATTCTGCATAAAGACTTGGTTGAAAAATTTGCTATTGAGAAACCAACTATCTACGTGTGTGGTTTGAATCCACATGCTGGTGAAGATGGTTGTTTGGGTCGTGAAGAGATAGAAACTATCACCCCTACGCTAGAAAAAATTCGCCAGAAAGATGGTATTAATTTAGTTGGCCCATTGCCAGCAGACACCATCTTTAATGAAAAATATTTGCAAGATGCAGATGCTGTTTTAGGTATGTATCACGACCAAGTACTCCCAGTATTGAAATACAAAGGGTTTGGTCGCTCAGTGAACATCACGCTTGGCTTACCGTTTATTCGCACATCAGTCGATCACGGTACCGCCTTAGACTTGGCAGGGAAAGGCCAAGCCGATACAGGGAGCTTTAGAACAGCGCTCACGCACGCCATTGAATTAGTAGAGAAAAAGCAATGAGAAATGATGTCCACTTAGGGCACAAAGCGCGTAAACGTTTTGGTCAAAACTTCCTTAACGATCCATATATTATTGATGGAATCGTATCGAGTATTAACCCACTACCAGGCCAGAACTTAGTAGAAATCGGCCCTGGTCTTGGTGCGATTACTGAGCCTGTTGGCAAGCTTGTCGACAAGTTCACAGTAATTGAACTGGATAGAGATCTTGCTGAACGTCTGCGTAATCACCCTGATCTTTCTGAAAAGTTAACGATCTATGAGGGCGATGCAATGAAGTTCGATTTCGAACAACTTGTTAAGCCAAACAACAAGCTGCGTATCTTCGGTAACTTGCCATACAACATCTCTACACCATTGATGTTCCACCTTTTTGAGTTCCATAAAGACGTGCAAGACATGCACTTTATGCTTCAAAAAGAAGTCGTTAACCGATTAGCAGCGGGTCCTGGTACTAAAGCTTACGGTCGTCTAACGGTTATGGCTCAATATTACTGTAAAGTCACTCCTGTTTTAGAAGTGCCACCAACAGCATTTGTTCCACCACCGAAAGTAGACTCTGCAGTCGTTCGCCTTCAGCCTTATGAAGTACTGCCTTACCCGGCAAAAGATCTTAAGTGGTTAGATCGCGTATGTCGCGAAGGCTTTAACCAGCGTCGTAAAACAGTACGTAACTGCTACAAGAGCCTAATCGACAAGGAAGTGCTTGAAGAGCTAGGTGTAAACCCTGGCATGCGCCCTGAGAACCTGACGCTCGAACAGTTTGTCGATATGGCGAACTGGTTGCACGACAGTCACAACGCTGATAAATAATCGAAAAAGGCTCCTACACTTCGGTGAGGAGCCTATTTTTTATGTAATACTTAAAGCATACCAACAACAAAAGGTGCGAATATGGATATATCTACGCCTTGTATCAAATGCCAAGTTCATTCTAAATATATTGAAGAACAATCAGAGCCATCTAAGAGTCGCTACGTTTTCGCTTACATCATTACCATCAAAAATCTAAGTAAAACAACGGTACAACTTATGTCTCGCCGCTGGTTGATTACCGACTCTAACGGTAAACAACTCACCATAGAAGGTGATGGCGTGGTTGGACAGCAGCCTGTAATTGAAGCCAATGACGAATACACATATACCAGCGGTACGGTCATCGAAACCCCTGTGGGTGTTATGCAAGGTCACTATGTGATGACCGATCATAAAGGCATTGATTTCATAACAGAAGTCGACCCATTTAGACTGGCTATCCCCAATATCCTTAACTAGTACGCATCTCTACCACTTACAGGAAAATACTGTGTCGAATTATATTGTCGGAGACATTCAAGGATGCTTCGACGAGCTTCAGTTACTGCTTGAAACCATCAACTTTGATAAACAACAAGATACTTTATGGGTCGCCGGAGACTTAGTTGCTCGTGGCCCTAAATCCTTAGAGACGTTACGTTTTGTTCGTAACCTTGGCAGTTCAGCGAAGGTGGTATTGGGTAACCATGATTTACATCTACTTGCTGTATCCTTAGGCCTCTTTTCAGCCAAACCAAAAGACAAGACTCAACCAATTCTTGATGCTGAAGACCGTGACCAATTGCTGGAATGGTTAAGACAACAACCCTTGATGCAAGAACACCCTGAGTTTGTCATGACACATGCGGGCATCTCACCTCAATGGGACTTAGAACAAGCACGTACAGAGAATCGAGAGATAACGTCATTACTGAAATCGGACCGTTGGCAGTGGCTTATTGAGAACATGTACAGCAACACGCCAGATCTCTGGAACAACGAGTTGCAAGACATCGAACGTTATCGCTATGCGATCAATAGCCTGACAAGAATGCGCTTCTGTTTTGAAGATGGCCGACTCGACATGGCATGTAAGCTACCACCGAATGAAATTACCGATGAACCACTAGTGCCATGGTTTGACCTTCCGCAACGCATAAAGCTCGATAAAACCGTTGTTTTTGGACACTGGGCTGCGCTTGAAGGCTATAACGGAAAAGATGTAATTGGACTTGATACTGGGTGTGTGTGGGGGGGAGACTTGACGATACTTCGCTGGGAAGACAAACAGTTTTTCACTCAAAAAGCGCTATAGAAACACGAGATACGAGATACGAGATACGAGATACGAGATACGAGATACGAGATACGAGAAGCTTGCGCTAGCTGGGCACAGTAACGCAAGCATTTTCAGAGCCTAACGCTTAATAACCACCGTTAACGCTCGAGAACCACAAACTCCATATTGTGCTTGTTTTTCTCATCCGCCTGATAAGTATCATTAAAGCTCTGCTTCCAACCTTCTCCCCAGTCTGGGAATTGAGTATCACCATCCACATCAAAATCGATATAAGTCAGGTATAACTTGTTCGCTTTTGGTAAGCAGCTTTCATAGATTGAACCGCCACCGATGATCATCACTTCATCAACATCACTAACCAGCTCTAGTGCTTTTTCAATCGAAGTTACCGTCGTGACGCCTCCGATTTCTAAACTCTCGTCGCGGCTGATTACAACGTTCAGCCTCCCCGGTAAAGGACGTCCAATTGAATCGTAAGTCTTACGTCCCATCACGACAGGTTTACCCATAGTTGAACGTTTAAACCATGCGAAATCTGCAGGTAAATGCCAAGGCATCTGATTGTCTTTACCAATTACACGGTTGTTCGCCATTGCCGCTATCATGCTGATGATCATAAATCGAAAGTCCTGTCCTTACTTGAAAATGAAGTTGAAGCTAGACGATAGGTCTACGACGGTAGAATAACAGCCCAGGCACTGCTAAGCCAACCGCAAGCCCTGCGATAATGAACATCGATTTCAAAAAGTTCTCCATCAACAATGCCAATAGTTCTGGGTTGTATCCTGCTCGGTTAATCTCAACCATGGCAATCATCGCCTTAAAGGCAAACACGCCAGGGACCATCGGAATCAAGGCTGCAACCGTAAATACTTTCGGGTGTGCTAACAATTTATGCGACCAATGCACCCCTATCATGCCGACCAATGTAGCAGCAAAGAACGTCGCCCATTCAATGGGAATGCCGAAATGCATCATTAAGTAACGGCTACCGTGGCCAATGGATCCTCCGAGAGCACAATAGATCAACGCTCGTTGCGGGACGTTAAACACCAATGCAAAACCAACCGCAGGAATCGCAGCAAAAAACATGTCGTTGAGTAACCCAACAAAAAGTTCAAAAATAGTCATTAGTTCACCCAGCCCCATACGTCAGATAGGCTCATCGCTGCGACAATACCTAAGCTTGTAGCCAACGTTAATAAACTAGCCATGGTGAAGCGTGCGAGACCCATATTAATGTGGCCTTTAAGCATATCTGCTACGGAGTTAATCAAAGGAAAACCGGGCACTAGCATCAATACTGACGAAGCCATCACGATAGTGGGTTGACCACCAATATTGTAGAGCACTGCCTGAGCTGAAATGGTGGTGGTGACAAAAGCGGTAATAGCGAAATTTAATAACGGATTGAAATGGCGATGACCAATCTCTTGTCTCACGATCATACCGCAAGCCGAAGCTATAAACGTCATCATAAAGACATGCCAATCTCCGCCAGCAAGACGGCTAAAAGAAGCACACGATAGCCCTATCATTACGACAACTAACCAACGGTTGTAGCGTTCGGGACTGATCCCTTGGATCTTCTTATAAGCTAAATCATAATCAAGAATCCCTTTCTCCATCATGATACACACACGTTGAATCTCGGTTATCACCTGCATATTAATGCCACGATCAGCGCAACTTCGAGTCGTCGTTATGCAATGATCATCCATTACTGTTGTCACAACCAATGCATTGGCTGACAGTGCAACTTCAACCTCATTCACCCCACAAGCAATACCGATACGGCGCATTATGTCACCGACCAATGTGCTCTCGGCGCCATGAGCTAATAACATTTGTCCTGATTGAGCGACTAACCTTGAGATCGCTCTTTGTTTTGATGCCATGATTTCCTTCCCATAGGCGTTAATTATCTAAAGATAAATTTTGCATAAAAAACAGCAAGACGTCATGATTTAGATACAAAAAAACCGCAATTTTCATTGCGGTTTAATAAAACTATCAGCGTATCTTAGAAAAAGCGACCAAAGTGCTTATAAGAAACTACGAGGATTATTAATCACGAACATAGATAACATGACCGTCATCTTCTTCGTCATCCCAATCATCCCAGTCGTCGTCATCTTCAGTAACGACATTCTTACCGGCCATCGCATCTTTATGGTAGTCATCCCACATAAAGTTAACTTTTTCTTCTTCTTCAATTGCTTCAACTTCACGAGGTAGGTTCTCCATGAACTCACCCAGTTTAAAGCAAAGATCTTTGGTACCGATCTTGTTTACAGCAGAGATCTTGAAGTACTCGCCTTCCCAACCCAAAGCTTCGACGATTTCTTGAATCTTTTCGTCAGCTTCTTCTTCAGGCATTAGGTCAACTTTATTGAACACTAACCAACGAGGTTTCTGTGCAACTTTCTCACTGTATTGCTCAAGCTCATCGATGATCGTCAGTGCATTCTGAATAGGATCAGAACCATCGATCGGCAAAATATCGATCATATGCAGAAGAACGCGACAACGCTCAAGGTGCTTCAAGAAACGAATACCAAGACCAGCGCCATCAGCTGCGCCTTCGATCAAGCCAGGGATATCGGCAACAACGAAGCTCTTCTCAGGAACAACACTTACCACACCTAAGCTAGGGATTAGCGTCGTAAACGGGTAATCAGCCACTTTTGGTTTCGCAGCAGATACTGAGCGAATAAACGTAGATTTACCAGCGTTTGGCAAGCCAAGCATACCAACATCCGCTAATAGAAGAAGCTCTAAACGCAGTTCGCGAACTTCACCTTTAGTACCCATTGTCTTTTGACGAGGAGCACGGTTAACCGACGACTTAAAACGCGTGTTACCAAGACCGTGCCAACCACCTTTACCAACCATTACTTTTTTGCCATGTTCAGCAACTTCAGCAACGATTTCATTAGTGTGGATATCAACAGCACGAGTACCTACAGGTACTTTCATGGTCATATCTTTACCACGTTTACCCGTACAGTTACCACCGCGGCCATTTTCGCCACGCTCTGCATTGTAAAAACGTTGGAAACGGTAATCGATCAGTGTGTTTAAGTTCTCATCCGCTTGGATGTAAACATCACCGCCATCACCGCCATCACCGCCGTCAGGACCACCTTTAGCGACGAATTTTTCGCGCCAAAAGCTTACTGTACCATTACCGCCATCACCGGCTTCTATTTTTACTGATGCTTCATCAACGAATTTCATTTTTTAACTCCGCACTTACGTTGCGTTACCACTCATCAAGGAGTGATATAAATTCTAGCAGATCCGTGTTTAGATCGATCACCTAAGATCTAGATCGATCTGCAACCAAGGAACAAATAAGGAGAGGTTCTTTGCTTTCTGTTTCTTAAAAAACAAACGGCTTCTCAAAACTAAACTGCTTATCAAACACCAAATTGCTTCTCAAACTAAAGCCAGAGCGTCTACTTTTTTATTCTCGCTATAAATAAAAAACCCTGCCGAATCGGCAGGGCTTTTGAATTCAGCTTGAAAGCTAGTATAAATAATCTAATAAAAGATTAAATTACTCAGCTTCGATGCTTACAAACTTACGGTTTTTAGGACCTTTTACTGCAAATTTCACTTTACCTTCAGTAAGAGCGAAAAGAGTATGGTCTTTACCGATGCCAACGTTTGTGCCAGCGTGGAACTTAGTACCACGTTGACGAACGATGATGTTACCTGCAAGAACAGATTCACCACCAAAACGCTTAACACCAAGACGTTTGCTTTCTGAATCGCGGCCGTTATTAGTAGAACCGCCAGCTTTTTTATGTGCCATTGTTAAACTCTCCTAATACTTAAGCGTTAATGCCAGTGATTTTCACTTCTGTGAACCACTGACGGTGACCAGCTTGCTTACGCGAGTGCTTACGACGACGGAACTTAACGATTTTTACTTTATCGCCACGACCGTGTTGTACTACTTCTGCAGTAACCTTGCCACCTTCAACAAGAGGTGCACCAACAGCGATTTCTTCGCCGTTAGCAACAAGAAGAACTTTATCAAATTCTACAGTTGCACCAGTTTCAACGTCTAATTTCTCTAAACGAAGTGTTTGACCTTCGCTTACTCGGTGTTGTTTGCCACCAGATTGGAAAACAGCGTACATATTTTACTCCGCTTTTTCCGCACAGCCTATGGTTGTTAATTCTACAACTCGGGTGTGCGCTAAACTAATCAATAGGGCGCAGATTCTACGGGAATCATGCCGCTATGACAAGCCATATTTTTAAAATATTGGCGAAAACATGTTCGCCAAAGAAAAGTGCGGCAATGATGCCTTTAAGTGATGTATTAATCAACGTTTTTTAGTGTATTATTCAACAATTAAATACAACGTATAAGCCTTACAGGGTCTAACTTCAGCCGGATGAACAATGGATTTTAAAGCTATCCAAACGCTTACTGCCAATGATATGGCAAAAGTGAATGAAACAATTCAAGCCCAACTTAATTCTGACGTAAGTTTAATCAACCAGCTTGGTTTTTATATCGTTAGCGGTGGTGGCAAACGCCTACGCCCTTTGCTTGCTCTTTTATCAGCTCGTGCACTTGGTTACCAAGGTGAAGCTCACATCACCTCAGCCGCTTTTATCGAGTTTATTCACACAGCGACCCTTCTCCATGATGATGTCGTCGATGAGTCGGACATGAGACGCGGCAAAGCGACAGCCAATGCTGCTTTTGGTAATGCAGCTAGCGTTTTGGTTGGTGATTTTATTTACACCCGCTCATTCCAGATGATGACGACGCTTGGATCTTTAAGGATCCTTGAGCTAATGAGCGAATCAGTAAATGTGATTGCCGAGGGTGAAGTTCAACAATTGATGAACTGTAACAACCCAGACACCACAGAAGAAAGCTACATGCAGGTGATCTATTCAAAGACCGCTCGTTTGTTTGAAGCCGCAACCCAAATCGGCGCAATTCTTACAGAGTCTTCACCTGAGATCGAAACTGCGATGCAAAACTACGGTAAGTACCTAGGAACAGCATTCCAGCTTATTGATGATGTGATGGACTACACCGCTGATGGTAAAGAGATGGGTAAAAATGTTGGTGATGACTTAGCAGAAGGCAAACCGACGTTACCATTACTTTACGCTATGCATAATGGCTCGCCAGACCAAGCAAGCATGATTCGTGAAGCGATTGAAAAAGCCAATGGTATGGAACGTCTCGACGACATCATGTCTGTCATGAAAGAGACCGGCTCGTTAGAGTACACGACCAATAAAGCCTATGAAGAAGCTGATAAAGCTATTGCTGAGCTTTCTATTCTTCCTGAGTCAGAATACAAGCAGGCTTTAACTACGCTAGCTCACCTTGCAGTAAAACGTAGCAAGTAAATAGAAGCTAAGTAGTAAATAGACAGCTATATAATAAAAAAGAGCCTGTTGGCTCTTTTTTTGATCCTGCTAGATAATACTCTGGGTCTCAATAACGACTCGATTCTAACGATAGAGGTAGTTGCGCTTCGATCTCTTCAAGTTCTACCAACGGAACTGCATATTGCTTATGACTATTATAAGACTCAAACAACGCGAACTGCTCTTGCTCATCGATAACCAATATCTTGCCCAAGCGACCTAGATAGTTAACATTCATCCCTTTTTGTACTCTAGTCATCGTTCAATACCCTAATTCTTCGTGGTTAGAAAAAGATTACGAGTGGATTGAATACAAGGATCAAAAAAGCCGATCGCAATGATCGGCTTTCGTTAACTGTCGTTTTAGCAGAGTTCAGTTATCTATCGCTTATTTAGCGAATTCAACACCAATCTCAATATCGCCATTTAGCGTTTCTAGCATGCTGTCTAGTGCATTGCGTTCGAAGTCGCTCAGTTCACCGTAGCTAAGAATCGCTTCAGCGCCTTCTTTGCCAAGTTTAACTGGTTGTGCGAAGAATGGTGCGTGCTCGCCTTCACCTTCAACGTAGGCACACTCAATCACGTTCTCTTCGCCTTGAAGTGCTTTCACTAGAGCAAGACCGAAGCGACAAGCCGCTTGACCCATAGATAGGGTCGCACTACCGCCACCCGCTTTAGCTTCTACTACTTCAGTACCCGCGTTTTGGATGCGAGTTGTTAGCGCTGCGATTTCTTCGTCAGTAAACTCAACACCTTCAACTTGAGAAAGCAGAGGAAGGATCGTTACACCTGAGTGACCACCGATAACAGGAACACGAATGTCGCCTGGATCTTTATCTTTCAGCTCAGCAACGAACGTTTCAGAACGAATGACATCAAGAGTAGTAATACCGAATAAACGACGCTTGTCGTAAACGCCCGCTTTCTTAAGTACTTCAGCAGCGATTGGCACTGTTGTATTTACTGGGTTAGTAATGATACCAACACAAGCAGTAGGACAAGTAACGGCAATTTTTTCAGCTAGAGACTTAACAATGCCAGCGTTCACATTGAAAAGATCCGCACGATCCATACCAGGTTTACGAGCAACACCCGCAGAAATAAGCACAACATCCGCACCTTCAAGTGCTGGAGTTGGATCTTCACCCGCGTAACCTTTGATCGAAACAGGCGTTGGGATATGGCTAAGATCGGCAGCAACCCCCGGGGTTACCGGAGCGATGTCGTAAAGTGCAAGATCTGAACCAGCAGGCAGGCGGTTCTTTAGTAGTAGGGCTAGGGCTTGACCGATGCCACCAGCGGCACCAATAACAGCTACTTTCATTGTTATTCTCCTTGAGAGCTTTCTCTTATAGATTCTTTGTAGGGTAATTCTTGAGCTAAATTTAAGTTAAAAAACTATATTAATCACAAAGTGATTACAATCAATTAACGCTAGCTTTGCGACTTCGCGCAAGTCAATAAAACCGTGCTACACAGCAAGTTCGCATTATGGCGATAATCATTTGAAATGACAAAACAACTCGTCTTAAATAACACATTATCCTATTAAATTTTTACAGTGATATGACTAACAAATTACCGTGATATTTTGGCGAGAACTGAATATGTATGCGAGAATATGCAAACATCTTTGTTAATGAATAAGAATGACATATGCGCAATACAGAAAAACAAGACAACTTAGTTCGAGCTTTTAAATCACTACTAAAAGAAGAACGTTTTGGTTCGCAAGGCGAGATTGTCGATGCCCTGAAGCATGAAGGCTTTGAAAGTATCAACCAATCTAAAGTTTCGCGTATGTTAACTAAGTTTGGCGCCGTGCGAACACGCAATGCAAAAATGGAGATGGTTTATTGTCTTCCTGCTGAACTTGGTGTTCCGACGGTTTCGAGCTCTTTAAGAGAGTTAGTGTTAGATATTGATCACAACAATGCATTGGTTGTGATACACACTGGCCCTGGTGCCGCGCAGCTTATTGCTCGCTTATTAGATTCATTAGGTAAGTCAGAAGGCATACTGGGGGTAGTTGCTGGAGATGATACTATCTTCATTACTCCAACCTTATCAGTTACCACTAAGCAACTGTTCGATTCTGTATGCGAACTGTTTGAATACGCAGGATAATTGCTCACAGTTTCATAACTATCAGCCATTACTATTGGATCACAAACACCTATTTAGTTCGTGATCCAAATCACATCCTAAGATATCTATCCCGCCTCTCCCAAAAATCACTAACTCATTGATTTTAAAAAACTCAATAGCAAATCAAACACGAGATCCAACCGTCATTTGTTAGATTTTTTCGCTATATCTTTTAACATTTGAGTAATTTTCTGCCAATTTTTGATATTATTCAGCCACTTTTTCATCACATGGATTGAAAAAGGTGCCGTTTCCAAATAGGAAACTCCAGAAACGACTACACTTGTTTCAGGGTTAATAATGAATAAAGGAAGGGAAATTCATGGCATTTACCAAACTGATTAAAGTTGGGGCTATTGCAGCTGCTGTAATGGGCGCTGGCGCAGTTAACGCTCAAGAGTTCATCACAATTGGTACTGGTTCAGTAACGGGTGTTTATTACCCGACTGGTGGTGCAATTTGTAAGCTAGTGAACAAAGGCCGTAAAGACCACAACATTCGTTGTTCTGTCGAGTCTACTGGCGGTTCAATCTACAACGTTAATACCATCCGTGCTGGTGAACTAGATTTCGGTGTTGTTCAATCGGACTGGCAATACCACGGCTACAACGGTACAAGTAAGTTCAAAGACCAAGGCGAATACAAGAAACTTCGTGCTATGTTCTCTCTACATACAGAACCGTTCAACATCATCGCTCGCACCGATGCAGGTATTAACAATGTTTCAGACCTAGCTGGTAAGCGTGTCAACATTGGTAACCCGGGTTCTGGCGACCGTGCAACGATGGGTGTTGTAATGGACTCTATGGGCTGGACTAACGATAGCTTCAAGCTTGCTTCTGAACTGAAAGGTTCTGAGCGTTCACAAGCACTTTGTGATAACAAGATTGATGCATTCATCTACATGGTTGGTCACCCGAACGGATCAATTAAAGAAGCGACAACGTCTTGTGATGCAAAACTGGTTTCTGCAACAGGTCCACAGATCGACAAGATCGTAGCTGAAAACCCATACTACGCATACAGCACAGTACCTGCTGGTATGTACCGCGGTACAGATGCTGACGTAAATAGCTTTGGTGTTGCTGCAACTATGGTAACAACTTCAGACGTTTCAGATGAAGTAGCATACAACGTTGCTAAAGCAGTATTTGAAAACTTCGCAACATTCAAACGTCTGCACCCAGCATTTGCTAACCTGAAAAAAGAAGACATGGTTAAAGCGGGTATCTCTATCCCTCTTCACCCAGGTGCCGCAAAATACTACAAAGAAGTAGGTCTTCTAAAGTAACTCTACTTTAAGCCTACTAAACCAATAAGGAGGCTAGTCCTCCTTATTGGCTTTTCACGTTTTATAAAAATAATTTAAGTGAAAAGAACAACCCTTTAAGTTTCTCCAATTTGGAGGACTTACCTTCGTATCAAGCCTAAGACAAAGACGAACAAAGAGCGCATTTCTCTATCCATTCACTACACTAGATAGGAAAGAAATCACGTTTAGTTGTTCGTAACAAAAGGCAGACCATCAATAATAAGGATAAAGTACATGACGCAGACAACATCACCGTCTCCAGATGTGCAAGAAATGGTGGCACAATCAGATACTGGTGCGCGTAGCCCTCGTGGTATCCAAGGCCGTATTTTATGGTTTGTGCCTCTATGTTGGTCACTGTTCCAACTTTGGTATGCATCTCCGCTGCCATTCATTTTTAACTTCGCAATTTTAAACGACACTGAAGCTCGAGCAATTCACCTTACGTTTGCTATTTTCCTAGCCTTTACCGCTTATCCAGCCATGAAGAATTCGCCTAGGGATCGCATCCCCGCCGTCGACTGGATATTGGCGCTTGTAGGTAGCTTTTCAGCTTCTTATATCTATATTTTCTATACTCAACTCGCTGAACGCTCAGGCGCTCCAACAACGTTTGATATTGTTGCTGCGGTATTCGGTATGGTTCTACTGCTTGAAGCAACACGACGCGCTTTAGGTCCACCTCTTATGGTTGTGGCAGCAGTCTTCCTACTTTACACCTTTGGCGGCCCTCACATGCCAGACGTTATCGCCCATAAAGGTGCAAGCCTGAACAAGGCAATGTCGCATCTGTGGTTAACAACAGAAGGTGTGTTCGGTGTTGCTCTTGGCGTATCAACGTCATTCGTATTCTTGTTTGTACTGTTTGGTGCAATGCTAGAGCGTGCTGGCGCGGGTGCTTACTTTATCAAGGTAGCATTCTCACTACTTGGCCACATGAAAGGCGGCCCAGCGAAAGCAGCCGTTGTAGCATCGGGGTTATCTGGTCTGGTATCAGGTTCTTCGATTGCTAACGTAGTAACCACAGGTACCTTTACTATCCCGCTAATGAAGCGTGTTGGTTTCCCGGGAACAAAAGCGGGTGCAGTAGAAGTCGCAGCTTCAACCAATGGTCAATTAACACCACCAATCATGGGTGCAGCAGCATTCTTGATGGTTGAGTACGTGGGCATCTCTTACGTAGAAGTAATCAAAGCAGCACTACTGCCCGCTCTGATCTCTTACATCGCCCTGATTTACATTGTTCACTTAGAGGCATGTAAAGCAGGTATGACGGGCTTACCTCGTCGTCACACACCAACTATCGTGCAAAGCCTACTCTCTTTCACTGGTACTATCTTAGGCCTATGCGTCATCAGTGCTGCGGTTTACTACGGTGTCGGCTGGACAAAAGATGTCTTTGGCGCTGCAGCCACACCAATTGTGACTGTTGCTCTATTAGTCTCTTATGTCGCTCTGGTTCGTGTTTCTGCTAAATACGCAGCTGAAGGTGGAATGGAAATCGACGAGAACCTAACAGAAGTACCTGATCCAGGCCCAACGATTAAGTCTGGCCTTCACTTCCTACTGCCTATCGTAGTTCTAGTTTGGTGTTTAACGGTTGAACGTTTCTCTCCAGGTCTATCGGCATTCTGGGCGACCGTGTTCATGATCTTCATTTTGATCACGCAGCGTCCTTTAATGACTCTGATGAACAAATCAGACGATCTCGCAGAACAAACAAAAGCAGGCTTCGTTGATCTAGCAGAGAGCTTAGTTTCAGGCGCACGTAACATGATCGGTATCGGTGTAGCGACAGCTGCAGCAGGTACGGTTGTAGGCGTGGTAACGCTGACAGGTATCGGCCTTGTAATGACCGATTTTGTTGAGTTCATCTCAGGCGGTAGCATCATTCTAATGTTGTTATTCACTGCGGTAATCAGCTTGATCTTAGGTATGGGCTTGCCAACAACGGCGAACTACATCGTTGTATCAACATTGATGGCACCAGTAATTGTTACCTTAGGTGCAGCGCACGGCTTGATCATTCCACTGATTGCGGTTCACTTATTCGTGTTCTACTTCGGTATTCTTGCGGACGATACACCTCCGGTAGGTTTGGCTGCATTTGCGGCCGCTGCGATTGCTAAATCAGACCCGATTCGTACCGGTATTCAAGGTTTTACCTACGATATCCGGACCGCGATATTGCCGTTCATGTTCATCTTCAACACCCAACTACTGTTGATGGGCATTGATTCTTGGTGGCACTTAGCACTGACGATTTTCTCTTCAGTTACTGCGGTACTTATCTTTGCAGCAGCGACACAAGGTTGGTGGTTCACTAAGAACAAGTGGTGGGAAACTATACTGCTTATCGTTCTGACCTTCTCTTTCTTCCGCCCTGGCTTCTGGTGGGACATGATTTATCCAGAGAAAGTTCTTTCACCTGGAGTTGAGATCGCTCAAATCACAGAAAATCTATCTGTGGGACAATCACTTGAATTGAGAGTCGGTGGCGAAAACTTAGAAGGTAACTATTCTGAGAAAACAGTTCGCCTTCCGTTTGAAGATTCTGCGACAACAAGTGAAGACCGCATTGCTTCAATGGGCCTAATGCTGACCCAAGCTGACGATAAGATGATTGTTGATATGGTTGAGTTTGGTAGCCCTGCTGAAGCTGCTGGCATTGACTTTGATTGGGAAATTAAATCCGTTATCCAAGATGCAGAACGACCAATGAAAGAGTGGGTATTCTTACCTGCCCTATTAATTTTGATTGGTTTAGCGATGAACCAAAGAAGGCGTGCTCGTAAGGATGAGATTAGCGCGTAATGGATAGAGCCAAATAGCGCTCTACTCTATTTGGCTTTTTTACTACATGGAAAAGATAATTACAGCGCTTGGTATGTACTCGGCGCTGCTCAAAAAGAGACGAATACATGTATAGACAAATCCTTGTTCCCGTTGATCTGAACGACAAAGGCTTTTCTGATAAAGCGGTCGAGCTAGCGGTATGGCACGCGAAACACAGTAATGCTGAGATCCACATTCTGAACGTATTACCGGGCATCCACATGTCGATGGTAGCGTCTTACTTCCCGAAAGATGCAGCAAACCAAATGAAGCTTGATGTTAAAAATCAGCTGAAAGAATTTGCTGATAAGCATATCGACGATGATGTGATCTATAAAGTTCACGTTGCCGAAGGCAAGACCTACACAACGATTCTTGATTGCGCAGAGAAACTAGGGGCAGACCTTATCGTGATGCCTAGTCATAAGCGTTCAAAAATCGACAAGGTTGTACTTGGTTCTGTTGCAAGCAAAGTAGTACAGAACTCACCAATCAATGTACTGGTAGTTAAGCCGCAAGGCTAAATCACTTAATCGACACAACGATCTAAAAAGGTTGGCCTAAAAGCCAACCTTTTTTATTTTGTGCTTGCACCATTCAATTCTTCAATCAACTCACTAAGTTCTGCGGATTACCTGCAACAAACCCATCAATATTATCGATTAAGATATCAGACAGCTTTTGAATTGAACTGTCGCTGCCCCACGCCACATGTGGTGTCAGCAGTAAATTAGGTAAGTGGCTGTTAGCCAATAGTGGATTCGAATTGTCTGCAGGTTCTTGTGTAAACACATCCATGCCCGCACCTGCAATCTCATTACTTTTCAAAGCTTCAACTAAGGCCTGCTCATCGACAAGTCCACCACGGCCAGCATTAATTAATACCGCACTTGATTTCATAATGGTTAGCTCTCGCTCTGAAATCAGATTTCGAGTCGCTTCAGTTAATGGACAATGTAAGCTAATCGCATCCGCTTGCTGTAACACCGTATCAAAAGGTAGATACCCTTCTCGACAAGAATCTGCCCCTTTACGCTCAGTAAAGATGACGTTCATACCAATCGCTTTTGCTAATATCGCGGTCGCTTGCCCTAAGCTACCACTCCCTATTAAGCCCAATGTACTGCCTGCAACATCTTGAATCGGATGAGTAAAGAAACAGAATTGTTTGTCCTTTTGCCACTCGCCCGCCTTGATGTCCTGATGATAACCAACGAGGTTTCGCTTTAGCGTAAATAGCATCGCGATAACATGTTCAGGTACCGATTGAGTCGCGTAGCCTTGCACGTTTGTCACCGCTATGTTGTTACTCTTGCAGTAGCCAACATCGACATTGTTCACACCCGTTGCTGAAACAGCTATTAGCTTAAGTTGTTGTGCTTGAGCCAAATTCGATTCGTTAAGCACGACCTTGTTGGTAATAACCACATCAGCGCCTTCTATTCGTTCAGACACTTGTTCTGGCGAAGTGAAGTCATACTCAACCCATTGATGTTCAAAGCTAAGGGGTTTTAAATGTATTTGAGATGGGATGGTAGCTCTGTCGAGAAAGACCACTTTCAACTTCGGCATTGTACGTCCTTGCATTGGTATTGATGGCACCATTCTAAGCTTTTAGCTTACTGTAGTCTGGAAGCTCTGGCGCAATTTCAAAGTGCTGCTCGATTTGTGGCGATGCTTGAGGGTAAAAATCACAAAGCACGAAGGCTTTGAACAGTTGGTTGTTCGCTGGATGATAGAAGCTCAGTTCACACGCATGTAAAGCTAGCCGATCGCTATACTCAAAAGCTTCAGGCGTTGCGTAAAACTCGTCGCCCACAATTGGATTCCCTATTTCCATACAATGCACACGCAACTGATGAGAGCGGCCGGTGATAGGCAGTAGCTTCAATAAGGTCGTTTGAGCCTCTTGTTGCTCAACCACATAGCGAGTCTGAGATGGTTTACCCTCGTCGAAACACACTTTCTGTCTAGGACGATTCGGCCAGTCGCAAATAAGAGGAAGATCAATCAAACCTTCCTTGTCTTCCATTGAACCCCACACTCGTGCGTAATAAAGTTTGTGTGTCAGTCGATATTGAAATTGCTTCTTCAAATGACGCTCAGCTTGTTTGTGTTTAGCGAGCAGCATCAAGCCCGATGTCGACATGTCTAATCGATGTACGACTTGAATCTCTGGAAATTCGACAACTAACCGACTCCACATACTGTCGTAGTGTTCTGGCAGTCTCCCCGGCACCGAAAGTAGGCCTGCTGGCTTGTTCACCACAAGAATATCATCATCTTGATAGACAATATCAGTCCACGGTTCACGTGGGGGCGTGTACTGTTCTAACGCCATTAGAGCCTCTTAATTACTGGTTAATAAATAATTCATGGTCGAATCGTTTATTAAAAAATACAATTTTAAACACTTTTGTACATAAAAGTTGACGAAATTACGAAACATGGTATTGATAAGGTAACGGAAAATAAGAACTAAGCCTCAAAGGAAAAACGATGGAAAGTACGGCTAAAACCACCTCAACACCAACCTCCGCACCACTTTCAAGCCTGATTAAATCTCTTGGCCCAGGAATCATGATGGCCGCTGCTGCGGTCGGTGGATCTCACTTAGTCGCTTCAACGAAAGCTGGCGCTATTTATGGTTGGCAACTAGCCACACTGATTCTTTTAGTTAACGTATTTAAATACCCATTCTTTAGAGCCGGCATCCAATATACCCTTGGTACTGGGCAAAGCTTGGTGGAAGGATATTCTAACCTCGGTCGACCTTACCTTGTTATCTTTTCGATACTAAGTGCCATTTCCGCAGTGGTAAATACCGCAGCCTTACTGCTATTCAGTGCAAGCCTACTTAGTTACTTTATTCCTTTTGATTTGGCCACCAGCACATTGTGCATGATCGTTTTAGCTACGTGCTTGATTATTCTATTCGCTGGCCATTATCGCGCGCTCGATACACTGTCTAAAGCGATCATGGCGATCCTGACTATCACAACCTTGGCTGCAGTCGCCATTGCTATCGGCTCTCCAGTTGAACCTGATGCGGCTTTTGTTCCACCATCACCTTGGTCATTGGCAGCTATTGGCTTTATCGTTGTAACTATGGGTTGGATGCCCGCGCCTATCGAGATATCAAGCATCACCTCTATGTGGCTAAAAAGCCAAAAAGAGAAACAAGAAGTGACCGCTCAATCTGCACTGTTCGATTTCAACGTAGGCTACATTGGTACGGCACTGCTTGCTTTGGTATTCGTTGCTTTAGGTGCACTAGTACTTCATGGAACAGGCGTTGAACTGTCTCGCTCTGGTGTTGGCTTCACCCATCAATTGGTCGGCATCTACGCTTCCACGATTGGTGAATGGTCTCGCCCACTGATCGCTCTTATCGCCTTCTTCTGTATCTTTGGCAGTACCATTACCGTTATCGATGGTTACTCACGCGTGCTTGCCGAATCACAGCGCCTGTTATTGAAAAAAGAATCGAGCCCAAAAATGCTGCAAGGCTGGATCATCATTGTCTCTCTCGCGGCACTCGCAATTGTGATGTTCTTCAGCGCAGCACTGATGCCAATGCTTGATTTTGCGATGGTGCTTGCCTTTGCGACTACGCCATTCTTCGCATTGCTTAACTTCATCTTAGTAAGCAAAACTAAGCTTCCTGAAGCACTGGCGATTGGCACTAAGCTAAAATGGTTGTCTGTGGCAGGCCTTATTTACCTATTTGGCTTCTTAGCTCTGTTCGTTTGGTGGAAATGGTTGATGTAATCTGCTCTCCAAGCTCTTAACCAAACTACAGATACAAATAAGGCCTTCGTAATGAAGGCCTTATTTCGTTAAAGCATTTAGCTAATTCAAAACTAGTTGTGAGAAACCACAATCAAGCGTAACGAATCCAGCTGAACTTGAGCTTTGCTGATGTAACCCGTCAGTTCATTGATTTGAGCTTCGATAACCTCTAACTCTTCATCACGAATGTTAGGATTAACCGCTTTAAGCGCTTGTAGACGTTCTAACTCACCGTTCAAGTTAGTTTGCATATCTTTCTGAGCTTGTTGACGAACTTCTTCAACCTTCGGCAGTACATGCGTCTCACCTGCTTCGATTAGCTTGTGAATCTCACCTTGTACCGAGTTCACTAGCTTGCTAGCTAAATGACGGTTTACCGGGCTTAGTTGACGGTTAAAGCTATCGAATTCAACCTGAGCAGATAAATCGTTACCACGACCATCCATCATCAAGCGAATCGGCGTCTTAGGCAGAAACTGGCTGATACCGCTGCGCTTTGGCGCTTGTGCATCAACAAGGTAAACCAACTCAAGTAGAATCGTACCCACTGGCAGCGCTTTGTTCTTCAGTAGAGATACCGCAGACGCACCCACACCTTCACTCAATAGCAGATCAATACCGCCCTGAATCATTGGGTGTTCCCAGCTAATAAAATTCATGTCTTCACGAGAAAGCGCGGTTTCACGGTCAAACGTAATCGTTGCACCTTCATAAGGTAAGCCTGGGTAGCTTGGCACCATCATATGTTCAGAAGGTGTCACGACTAACGCATTTTCACCCTTGTCATCTTGGTTCAGACCAATGGTATCAAACAGGCTCAGTGCAAAAGAAACTAGGTTAGTATCACCATCAGTACACGCGATCTTTTCAGCAATCTCATGGGCTTTATCGCCACCATTTGAATGCATTTCTAATAGTCGATCTCGGCCTTTTTCTAGATCCGATTTCAGGCTTTGATTGAGCTTCGCTGACTCTTCAATCACTTCATCAAGCTGCTCGGTGTTACCAGAAGCCAACATTTCGATCAGTACATCAGAATACTTATCGTAAACTGTACGACCAGTAGGACAAGTCTCTGCGAACGCATTCAATCCTTCATCGAACCAACGCGCTAGAATCGCTTGTGACGTGCCTTTTAGGTAAGGGACATGAATGTCGATATCACGAAGCTGTCCGATACGGTCCAAACGACCAATACGTTGCTCGAGCAAATCTGGGTTGAATGGAAGATCGAACATCACCAACTGGTTAGCGAACTGGAAATTACGACCTTCAGAGCCAATTTCACTACAGATAAGAACCTGAGCTCCGCCCTCTTCTTGAGCAAAGTAAGCCGCCGCTTTATCACGCTCTAGAATCGACATGCCCTCGTGGAATACGGTTGCACGCACACCTTCACGCTCACGCAGTGCTTGCTCTAATTGAAGCGCGGTACTTGCACGCGATGCGATCACTAAGATCTTTTCGCTGCGCTTGTCTTGAATTTTTTCAAGCAACCAATTAACACGCGAATCAAACTGCCACCAGCTTGAATCTTCACCTTCAAACTCTTGGAAGATCTCTTCTGGGTATAACATTTTCATCGCGCGAGCTTCTGGTGCCATCTTGCCACCAATCATACCTGATACACGTATAGAGGTGGTGTACTGCGTTGGAATGTCCATCGGCAATAGGTTTACGTTACGCTTAGGGAAGCCTTTGATAGCTGCACGTGTGTTTCTGAATAGAACACGGCCGGTACCATGGCGATCCATAAGATTATCAATCAACTCTTGGCGTGCGAGTGCTTGTTCTTCTTCACTGCTGTTACCTTCGATAACACGGAACAGTGGCTCAACATCTTGCTCAGACAGAAGTTCTGTAATTTGGTTCTTCGCGCTGTTTTCAAGCTTCACGCCAGAGAACAATGCCGTTACTGCATCAGCAACTGGCGCATATTGGTCTTCTTCTTCAACGAATGCTTCGTAATCGTAGAAGCGATCAGGATCAAGCAGACGCAGACGCGCAAAGTGACTCTCACGACCCAGCTGTTCAGGGGTCGCTGTCAGTAGCAATACACCAGACGTGTTTTCAGCTAATCCTTCAACCACTTGGTATTCGCGGCTCGGTTTGTCTTGGCTCCACTCAAGGTGGTGCGCTTCATCGACAACCAACAAATCCCATTCACCTTCAAGTGCTTGCTCGTAGCGCTTACGGCTCTTGCGTAGGAAATCCAAAGAACACAGAACGTATTGCTGTGTATCGAATGGATTATCTGATTCTGCGAAAGATTCTATGCAACGCTCTTCATCAAAGATCGAGAAGTGCAGGTTGAAACGGCGCATCATCTCTACTAACCACTGGTGTTGTAGAGTTTCAGGAACCACAATCAGAATACGTTCAGCACGGCCAGACAACACCTGTTGGTGGATGATCATGCCCGCTTCTATGGTTTTACCTAGGCCAACTTCATCAGCCAGTAAAACGCGCGGAGCGTGACGACGACCCACTTCATGAGCAATGTAAAGCTGATGAGGGATAAGACCTGCACGCATACCACACAAGCCGCGCATTGGGCTCTTATGTTGTTGGTATTGGTTGCTTAAAGCACGGTAGCGCAACACAAAGTTATCCATACGGTCGATTTGACCTGCGTACAGCTTATCTTGTGGCTTGTTAAAGCGGATCTGGTTACTTAAAAAGATTTCACGCAGAGTCACCTCTGTCTCTTGAGTATCTTCACGAGTACCCAAATAAGTCAGTAGCCCTTTATCTTCGATAACTTCTTCAACAGATAAAGACCAACCTTCTTGGCATTCGATGACATCGCCTACATTGAACGCCACTCGGGTTACGGGAGCATCTGTGCGTGCATAGACGCGGTTTTCTTCTGACGCAGCAAACATTATTGTTACTGTGCGAGCATCCATTGCTACAACGGTACCTAAACCTAAATCGCTCTCCGTATCGCTTATCCAGCGTTGCCCCAAAGCAAATGTCATGAATCGACTACCTCAATCTTATAGTTGGAATTTGGTCTTTCTAACTGCAATTTCAAACAAGAACGTTATTGCTCTTGAACTAAAAATATAGCCAAAAATGCCTAGTTTGCAGCCACTTTTTAAGTGCGCTCTTAATAATAAATATCTTGAGAAAATGGTGCAGAAAAAGGTCGCTAATCTTACTCGATGCTGTGATTTAGGTCACGCCTAAAGGAGACGATTTCATACTTTTTTTCTGTTTTCATAAGTGCAATCAAACTGTCAAAAAATCATGGTTATTCTATGGAGAGCAGAATTCAGCTCTCAAATGAAGTTTAGGTGAGTTGTTGACTATCACTAGAATCAGATACTAACCTTTATATGAGCTTAATCTACGTTCAATGAATGCAAGGCAAGCCGCACGTCGGCAAGGAGATGCTATGGGCGAGACCAACCGGAAGCTATTTGTTTTAGACACCAATATCCTACTTCACGAACCCTTCGCTATATTTTCTTTCCAAGAGCACGATGTCGTTATCCCAATGACAGTGCTAGAAGAACTCGACAGAATCAAAGACAGTAAAAGAGATGTTGCTCGAGATGCGAGAATTGCGATTCGAACGCTCGAAGACTTATTCAGGGAAGCCACACCAGACCAAATATCGGAAGGCATCCCTTTTTCTAAAGACATAAACGCATCTGGCAGTATTTCAATACTCGCTGACTACGAACTTCAAGAAAGTATCAAAGCCTTCGCCGATGACAAAGCTGGCGATAACCGAATCCTCAACGCAGTCCTCTATCTTCAAAATAAACGCGCGCCACGCGAAGTGGTTCTTATCACCAAAGACATCAACATGCGTTTACGAGCCAAAGGCGCCGGTGTCCGTTTTGTTGAAGACTATCAAACCGACCAATTGATTGATGATATCCAATACCTCACCAAAGGCTTCCAACAACTGGAAGGCTCATTTTGGGATGGTATCGATAATGTCGAGAGCAGAAGTTTAGGCGGAAAGACGCTGCACACCTTAGCAAGAGCGCCGTTCGAGCCAACCTTTCTCAACCAGTATGTGATTGACGAAGAAAGTGACTTTGCCGCTCGAGTCGAAGAGATTGAAACTGAAAGCATTACACTAAGAGACCTCAGTCGCGAAAGACTAATGAATCGCAGAGCATGGGACATCACACCCAAAAACGTATACCAAGGTATGGCGATCGATGCCCTGCTCGACCCTGATATTGATCTGGTGATTCTCACTGGCACTGCGGGGAGTGGTAAGACACTGTTAGCCATGGCAGCTGCACTTGAACAAACTATTGAACGTAAACAGTTCGATAAGATCATCGTAACCCGAAACACACCTGATATAGGTGAGTCGATAGGGTTTCTTCCGGGTACAGAGGAAGAGAAGATGTTGCCTTGGTTAGCTGCAGTGACTGATACACTGGAAGCGCTGCACAAGAACGATCACTGCACAGAAGGCTCGATGAAGTACATCTGTGATAAAGCCAACATCCAGTTCAAATCGATTAACTTTATGCGTGGCCGTTCAATTCAGAATGCATTTGTGCTTTTGGATGAGTGTCAGAACCTGACCGCTTCACAAATCAAAACCATCATCACCCGTTGTGGTGAAGGGACCAAGATCGTCTGCTCAGGAAACCTAGCGCAGATAGATTCTTCCTACCTAACTCCTGTGACCTCGGGGCTCACCTACATGGTTGAGCGTTTTAAAAACTTCGAAGGCAGTGCCAACATCCACCTCAATGGTGTGGTGCGTAGCCGACTGGCTGAGTTCGCGGAAGAGAACATGTAGACTCTGCGCGCTCACAGAACCAGTAACCTATAAACAAAAAGCGCCTCACAATAGAGGCGCTTTCAATCTATTTTATGACGAGAGATTTTGAAATTAACTCGTGCTGCTGACCTGAATTACTCAGTACCACCAACCGTTAGCGAGTCTAGTTTCAATGTTGGTTGACCAACACCCACTGGTACACTTTGACCAGCCTTACCACAAACACCAACACCACGGTCAATGCTTAGGTCATTACCGACCATAGACACCTGCTGCATTGCTTCGATACCAGAACCGATCAGCGTCGCGCCCTTCACTGGGTGAGTGATCTTACCGTTTTCAATCATGTACGCTTCAGAAGCTGAGAACACAAACTTACCTGATGTGATATCAACCTGACCGCCACCGAAGTTCGGTGCGTAGATGCCTTTCTCAACCGTTGCAATGATCTCTTCCGGTGTGTGTTCGCCTGGCAGCATGTATGTATTAGTCATACGTGGCATTGGAAGATGCGCGTAAGACTCACGACGACCATTACCTGTCGGCGCTACACCCATTAGACGAGCGTTTAGCTTATCTTGCATGTAACCTTTTAGGATGCCGTTTTCGATTAGCGTATTGTACTGACCATTAACACCCTCATCATCAACGTTCAATGAACCGCGTAGATCTGTTAATGTGCCGTCATCAACAATCGTACATAGGCTTGATGTAACTTGCTCGCCGATTTTGCCAGAAAATACTGAAGACTCTTTACGGTTGAAATCACCTTCTAAACCGTGGCCTACCGCTTCATGCAGTAGAACACCCGGCCAACCAGAACCAAGAACCACAGGCATTGCACCAGCAGGCGCAGCAACCGCTTCAAGGTTAACTAATGCTTGGCGAATGGCTTCATCAGCGAATTGGTAAGCAACTTGAGAACCGTTAGCATCACTTAAGAAGAAATCGTAACCAAAACGACCACCGCCACCGGCACTGCCACGTTCACGACGATCGCCTTTCTGTGCAAGTACGCTAATTGATAGACGAACCAACGGGCGAATATCACCAGCGAAAGTACCATCAGTTGCCGCAACGAGCATCTGTTCATGTACACCACTTAGGCTCACCGATACTTCAGTTACCATCGGTTCTTTAGTGCGAATGTAAGCATCAAGCGCTTTAAGTAATTCTGTCTTTTGCTGCTTTTCCCAGCTTGCTAGCGGGTTAACTGCATCATAGTAAGCTTGGTTAGAGTTACGTTTGAAAGCTTGTACCTTACCGTTTTGCCCTTGCTTAGCGATACCGCGAGCCGCGATTGCACTCTGTTTAAGGCCATCCAATTGGATTTGGTCAGAGTAAGCAAAACCGGTTTTTTCACCAGATACCGCTCGTACACCAAGACCACAATCGATATTGAAAGAGCCGTCTTTAATAATGCTGTCTTCTAGCACTAAAGATTCATGCCAGCTTGACTGAAAGTAGATATCAGCATAATCAATTTGGCGGGTAGCAATGCTCGCCAATGTATCTGCGATAATTTGCTCCGTCAGCCCTGTTGGGTTCAGTAGCGCTTCTTCAATTTGATTGATGCTCATAAATGGCTCTTATTTGTAATTAAAATTGATTGGTAAATCGAGAATGCTGCGCGATTGGCATATTTTGCCTGATTGATTCGCAACTGGATGTGTCTATCTCAACCACCATACTTTTAGGATCTTGGTCTAGCTGTGCAACCACTCGCCCCCATGGATCAACCACCATTGAGTGTCCCCATGTTTCTCTTTGGCAAGGGTGATTTCCGCCTTGCCCTACCGCGATAATCCACGATTGCGTTTCGATCGCGCGGCATCTTAATAATGCTTCCCAGTGAGCTTGCCCTGTTACTGCGGTAAAAGCTGCCGGTACCACTATGATTTGTGCACCTTGCTTGCGTAACTCTGAATACAAGTGCGGAAAGCGCACATCATAACAAATACTCAAACCTAAGCGACCAAAAGGCGTTTCCGTTGTTACCACTCGGTCACCGGGCGTGAAAATATCCGATTCTCGATAGCACTTATGTGCATCAGCAACATCCACATCAAACATGTGTAACTTATCGTAATGGGCCACTAGACAACCAAAATCATCAATCACCAAGGTTGTGGTAGTCACGCCTTTAGCTGTGCTTATCGGCATACTGCCAATAACAATCCAAATTCGGTAAAGCTTTGCTAGCTCAGAGACTTTCTTTTGCAGTGGGCCATCATTTAGAGGCTCAGCATACTGGTGATAGTCGGCTTTACTGCCAAAGACTAACGCGTTTTCAGGGCACACAACCCACTTAGCCCCCAACTCTTTGCACTTTGCTACTTCTTGAGCAAGATAATCAAAGTTCAAGTCAGGGCGAGGGCCTGATGTCATTTGAATCAACCCAACACAATCCATGTGTATCGCTCCTCCATTCATTATGATTCAGAAATCAGCATTTCACCGTATATTAGCTGATTAGGATACTAAGGTCTTTTCGGCTAATTTAAGGTTTATTTGGCTAATTTAAGGCTTATTCGGCTAATTTTCTGAGTTTTTCTGGTAGCTGAAATTCTCCAGAACTGCGAGAAAGCTCGCTCACTGTTGGTGAATCCAACGGCCCTTTCACCGAATAATTAACTTGGGTAAAGACTTCAACAACCGGAGAAATAACCGTAGTCACCGCTAACACGTATAGCGCTGTTTGAGGCGTTACCGCAAAAGCCGTTAATACTGGAATCCCGGAGGTGATATCTGGGGTGAAGTTCACTTCAGCATCGACCTCGCGTGTATTGAGGTTGGCGATCCCTTTTATTTTCATCTCACCGGCGACCGCATCCATATTCAGATCATTAGTCAGAAAGATACCATTTTGAATCTCGCCAGTTCCTGTGATGCTGTTGAATGCCATGCCATTATCAAATACGTCCGAGAAGTCGAGCTGCATCTTACGGATAATCGAATCTAGGCTAAACAGCCCCAGTAATCGAGCTGCGCCACTCACATCCGAGATAATACCTTTACCAAATTGGGTTTTAACGTTGCCATCAAGGGTATCCATTTTGATCCCCCAAGGCGAACCATCCCAAGTCAATTGACCTTCTAACTCAAAGGGCGCTTTTTGAATCCCGGAAGTAATACCGAAACGCTCCATTAACTCACTGTTGTTTTCACCTTCAACATCAAGAGTTAACGATGAATGACTCTTATCGCCTTGCAGTTCCCACCAGCCACTGATATCCGCTTTATTTCCGCCGCTTCTCACCTGAATCTTATTCCACTCAATGCGGTCTTCCTTTCTCGCCATTTCAACATCAACCTTGCCAACTTTATAGCCTTGAAGCCAGAAGTCGTTCAAGGTCAGCGTCAAATTCGGCATCGCATCATGGAGCTTTCTATCCAACTCAGAGATCAATGGTGCTTCTTGCGCCTTACGCTGTAGCAGTTGATCTTGGTTTTTCTTGTCACTCCACCCAGGAACAAACAGATGCAGGCGATCCAATGAAACCGTCAAATCATAAGGTGGCAGGTAGTTAATATCCCCTTCTAGCTCTTGGCTAGACACTTCCATTTGCCATGCTTGCTTATTTTTTCGAGCGCTAAAATCAACATCATTCCAAGAAATACCACCTAAGATCAGCTCTTTGCTCTCGAAGGTGATGCGACGTGGCGCTGGAATGGTTGGCGTGTTCATCTGGCTAAGGACAGCATCCGATGGTTGCACTGGCTCCATGACTACTGACAGCCAGTCATCGGCATTGAACTTATCGGTACGAATCAAGGCATGGTGCCCTACCACGGGGCTAATTTTATAGCCACCACGACCAAGGACTAAATTGGTCGCCGTTAATTCAGGAACATCGCCGGAAATATCAATCTCAGCTTGGTATTTAGTGCTCGGCAATTGCAGACGCGCGGTAATCGATTCTTGATTGCCCGAGGCTTGTAGCCTTGCCGAGCCACTTTCTAATGACTTTTTAGCTAATGGGTATGGGTAATCACTCGCTAAGTATTTGAGGTCTGACTGTAAGTCGAGTTGGTAAGTAAAACCAATATCATTAAGTTGAATATCGATCTGGCTTTGCCATTGTGCATGACCCGACAAACGGCTTAACCACTGCTCTCCGACATACGGCTTTAGAGGATTGACGTCCCAATCACCTAACACATCAAGATCCACTGCATAGCCAGGTCCATCATTAAGACCTTTAAAGTCAACCGAGATACCTTGATTAAGCAAATCAGCTGCAAGACCACTTGCTGTCACGACATCATTATCAAATTCAATACGACCAGTGGTGTTCTCTAGCACCATTGGTGGAGCTTCAATCTCAACATGATTACCACTCAGATCTGCATATCCCCACGCTCTAGGTTCTTGTTCAGAATCAAACGGAATATTAAGCTGGAACTCAGAAGAGACATCACCACTCACTTTAAGCGCAGTTAACGCAGCACCCACAGAATCTACGAGTGGCGAAGCAGTCATGTAATTTCGAACTGCATTACCAGACGCCGTTGCTTTAGCTTCAATTTCGATATGACCGCCTTCCCCTAAATAAGGAATACGACCAGTGATTCGATCTGCCGCCACATCCATCAATTGAGCGGAGCGAGAGTCTAAATACATCGCATCATTTTCAAATAACAGATCAAGTTGAAGGTCGGTTATCAATGGCCACGCGGTATCGAAGCTGAACTTAGCGTCTTCTAAGCCAACCCAAACTTGGAAAATGCCATCATGATTGGTGTACGGATATTGGGCTAATTCACCATGCCAGAGTAATTTAACGGTGTCGGCCTTACCCGCTTGAATCGCCGTTGAAAGGTAATCGGTTAAGTCTTGGCCAAGTGCCAATGTCGGTAAATAGCGCCATGTTTCACCGACGTTGTAAGCGTCCGCTTCACCATAAAAAGAAAGGTAAGGGCTAGCGTTATTTGGAAAGTCCAAGCGAAATGCGCCTAGTACTTGTAAATCTGGCGTGGCTGCAGTGATTTTGTCCGACCACAGTTTCCAGCCGTTTTCATCTTGCTGCCAAACAATATCAACCTGACCTTGTTTGATATTCAGAGGCGCTTGGAAAACATCACCATAAGGAAACACATCATCAATAACATATAAGCTGGCTTTCGCTTCCGAAGCCGAGCCAAACACATGCCCTGATACTTGGCTAAAGCCAGGGACTAACTCCCATTGTTCGATCGCCAAATCGGAAAAGTTCGCAGAGTAACGCAAGCTTTCAATTCCAGAGTCCATCGCAACGCGAATGTCTGAAACGATACCGCCCGGTGCCAATGCATTGATCATTTGGGTAGATTGCGAAGAATCTGGCATCAACTTGATCAACGGAGTAATGGTTTCAACATCAAGTTCAGAAACATTAAGTTCCCACGGGCCTTTATTCCACTTGAAAGCGACATCAAGTTCAGGCCAAGGCCTGTCATCCGTTCTTAGATTTAGTGAGTGACCATTAACCTGCCATCCACCATCAATGGGGGATAATTTAAAAACACCCGACTCAAGCATCAAGTCATGTTGACCATCTTCATTCCAAGTCAGTTCTGAAGGTAATACCTCAACATAAGCGCTAACTGGCTTGCTATTTCGTAGCGTTAGCCAGCTATTCAAGCTCACCGTGCCCGTCTCAATGCCGGATTCTGCCTGCATATAACGAGTTAACCAAGGCATTACTGAGATACTATCCGCGCTGACATAAAACTCGCCCGTCATATCAGTTAAAGAGCCACCATCAACAAAGTTAGCACTTACTGACAAAGAGTTGAGATTAGCGTCTTTAATACTTACTACACCCTCCGCAAGGTGATGTTTACCTGAGTTTTGCCATTTTAAAGTTTCGATATCAAGCTGACGTTCTTCACCAGAGATAGTTCGATATAGAAGAGAGGAATCTTTAGCGGTCACATCCACCAAAGTTTTTAAAAGTAAATTGTCCAGCTCCTGCATCACTCGCTTGGAAGAGCCGGGGTCTTTAGGTACATCTTTACCGTTTTGCCCGGCAAATAGATCAATTGAGCGGATGTCGAGGTACATTTGATTCATGACCAAATCGGCCACGACAGGACGCATCTGCACGACCGATTGAATCAAGTCAAACTCAACTTCAACACGCTCAACAGAGAAAGCTACATCTTCTGCGTTGGGAAGGCTAGCCTTAACACCTTGCAGAGCAATAGAGGGATGAGTGTTACGCCAAAAACCACCCACATCTTGAATAGAAAACTCAAAACCGGAATGTTGGTTTACCCAAAGCTCAATTTCAGATTGATACTTATTTAAATTGGGTAAGGCTACACGCAGTGTAGTGACAGCAATGGCTAGTGTTACTAAGAGAGTAACCACTAACCATAAACATGTACGAAGAATCAGAGTAACGCTTGAACTCACAAAATATCCATTACATCATAACAACATCAAACTGCTCTTGTATGTACAGAGGCTCAGCCTGGATTTTAACTTGCTTACCAATAAACACTTCAAGCTCAGCAAGCGCGTGAGATTCCTCGCCTTCTAACGCCTCGGCAACGGCAGCCGCCGCATAAACAACAAACTTATCGGCGTCATACGCGCGATTCACTCGTGTGATCTCTCGAAGAATTTCATAACAAACGGTTTCAACTGTCTTCACGCTACCGCGACCTTCACAAGCAGGGCAGCTAGAACACAGAATATGCTCAATACTTTCACGAGTACGTTTACGAGTCATCTCAACCAAACCAAGCTGTGTGAAGCCATTAATGTTGGTTTTCACACGGTCTTTGTCTAATGCAGCTTCTAAAGAAGTTAGTACTCGCTTACGGTGTTCTTCAGACAGCATATCAATAAAATCGATAATGATGATGCCGCCTAAGTTACGAAGGCGAAGTTGACGAGCAATAGCTTGTGTCGCTTCGACGTTAGTATTGAAAATCGTCTCTTCTAGATTACGACGACCAACAAAGGCACCAGTATTGATGTCGACGGTTGTCATCGCTTCTGTTTGGTCGATAATCAGATACCCACCAGACTTCAATTCGACTTTGCGATCCAATGAACGTTGAATTTCGTTCTCGGTATCGTACATATCAAAGATAGGCTTATCACCTTCATACAACTCAAGCTTGTCTGTTAGCTCAGGCACGTATTCAGAAGTAAACTCTTTTAGATTTTCATATTCTAGACGAGAATCGACCTGAATCTTGCTCAGCTCAGTACCGACAAAATCACGTAAGATACGTTGGCTTAAGCACAACTCACCATACAAGCGAGTACGAGCTTTGTGCTTACCACGACGTTCTAACACCTTTAGCCATAATCGCTTCAAGAATGCGGCATCTTGCGCCAACTCATTTGAATCTGCGCCTTCTGCTGCCGTGCGGATGATAAAGCCACCGTGCTCGTCACAGTAACGAGACACGACTTTTTTTAGGCGGTTGCGTTCTGACTCACTATCAATTCTCTGAGAAACACCAACGTGGCTTGCGCCCGGCATGAATACCAGATAACGAGATGGCAAAGTAATGTCTGTGGTTAGACGGGCACCTTTGGTACCAAGAGGATCTTTGACCACTTGAACGACAATATCTTGCCCTTGGCGAACAAGCTCTGAAATATCACGAACCTGAAATTGCTTCTTTTCATTCTCAGCAACACATTCAGTGTGGGGGACAATATCAGAGGCGTGCAAAAAAGCTGCTTTATCAAGGCCAATATCCACAAATGCCGCCTGCATTCCAGGCAAAACACGGCTTACACGTCCTTTGTAGATATTTCCTACGATCCCGCGTCGAGCATCTCGTTCGACATGGATCTCTTGAAGAGCTCCCCCTTCAATCATGGCCACACGAGTCTCACTCGGGGTCACGTTCAGCAACAATTCAGCACTCATGGTGCACCTCAGATTAGTAATTATAAGAATTCTTGCAGTAGCTGGTCCGTTTCAAATAAAGGTAAGCCGACAACGGCGTAATAACTACCTTCGATTCGGGTAACAAAGCGTCCGCCCAAACCTTGGATCCCATAGCTACCAGCTTTATCGCATGGCTCCCCTGTTTGCCAGTATTGTTCTATTTCTTTTTCACTGAGGGGTTTAAACCATACGTCGGTAATAATGATTTCTGTCTTTTGTTTTTCTTCCGATACAACAGAAACTGCCGTCATCACTTGGTGACGATCATTCGCTAACTGAGTAAGCATACGCTTAGAGTCAGCAAGGTCTATTGGCTTCTCGAGCACTTGCCCTTGGCTTACGACGACTGTGTCAGAGCCCAGAACCACTGTTTCAGAATCAAGAGAACTAGCAACTACAGTATCAGAACCAGAAGCAACATGCTGTTTTTCAGAAGGGTTACCTTTCAATAAAGACAACGCAGCTAAGGCTTTATCTAAAGATAGTCGCTTAACGTACTCTTCGGCGGTTTCTTGAGCGTGTTTACACTCTTCGACATCAGTTACAAGGACAGAAAACTCATAACCGAGTTGAGATAACAATTCTTTGCGGCGTGGAGAGCCGGATGCCAAAACTAAATGTTTCTTTTCCATCGTCACTCTACCTTACATGCCAATGGCGACGTACACGTCTCATTAATAAAAACATCCAAGGCCAAAGTATACAGTTTATCAATGCGCTCCATAGCGATAACGGATTGAAAACGACATCTTGGATCAAATATTCACCAAAGAATATCAGCACTTCAAACAACACTGTTAAGGCTGCAATGATTATCGCTTGCTGCCATAGCGCCATATTTCGAATCACGAGGAAGTTCATTGCAATAATGTACATTACTATTGCCATCATCATGCCTCTAATACCGAGAGTCGAACCGATCAAAAGGTCCCACAATAAGCCCAGTACTAGAGCACTACCAACGTTAACTCTGTAAGGTAACGCTAAAACCCAATAGCAGGTAACCAGTAATAACCAAGATGGCCTGAATAGGTCTAAACTACCCGGCCAAGGGATCGTTTGTAGAATAAGTGCTATCAAAAATGAGCAGCCAATTACGACTTTGCTTCTTAAAACGCTATTGGCCATTTTCACCTTCTAACAATGCTTGTTCGATACTGGATTGTTCTGCTTGCATCTGTTTATTTTCATCAGGCCACACAAGCAACAAGTATCTGAGCTTATCAAACTCAACTACAGGTTCTGCTTTAATAACGGCGAACTCACGCTTCGGATCATAATCAACGGCAGTCACATAAGCGACTGGGTAACCCTCTGGATATACACCACCAAGTCCAGATGTCACCAGCAGATCTTCTTCTTGTATGTCAGTACTGGTTGGAATGTGCTCTAACTGGATCTCATCAATCATGCCATTACCAGAAGCAATAACACGTATATCGTTACGAATAACCTGAACAGGAATTGCGTTATTTGCATCAGTCAGTAGCAAAACACGACTATTATGAGCAGCAACAAAAGTGACTTGACCAACAATGCCTTTTTCATTGATCACAGGCTGACCTTCGTACACTCCATCAATCTGACCTTTGTCGATCACGACTTGATGTCGGTATGGTGAAGTATCCACCGCCATAACCTCTGTGACGACCTTCTTCTCATCACGAATAAACGGAGAGCCTAATAGCTTGCGAAGGCGCTTGTTTTCTTCTTGATATTGCTCAAGCAGAATCAACTCGCTCTTCAGTCGCAAGACTTCTCGTTTAATATTATGGTTGGATTCAATGAGCCCTTTACGAGTACTAAAACGGTCGTATACGCCATCAAACATGGTGCGAGGCAAATTAGCGGCATACTGAATTGGCGCAACCATGCTGTTTAATAGATAGCGGACATTTGAGAATGCATCTAAACGACTATCAGCCAGCATAAGGCTGGCTGATAATGTTACAGCAAAAAACAGGCGCAATTGTAGAGAGGGACCTCTACCAAAAATTGGCTTCATTCTATATTTGGTCCTAGAGCGACATTTGATCCTATAGACAAGGTGTTAGGCTCTTTACATAAAACTAGATAAGAAAAGAGCCTAACACTAGATACTATTCTTCGCTGAAAAGATCACCGCCGTGCATGTCGATCATCTCTAGAGCTTTACCACCGCCTAGAGCAACACACGTTAATGGCTCTTCCGCCACAACAACAGGGATACCCGTTTCTTCAGTTAGCAGGCGATCAAGGTCTTTAAGCAGTGCACCACCACCTGTCAGTACCATACCGTTTTCTGAGATATCAGAAGCAAGCTCTGGTGGACACTGTTCAAGTGCAACCATGACTGCAGATACGATGCCAGATAAAGGTTCTTGAAGCGCTTCAAGGATTTCATTTGAGTTCAGGCTAAAGCTACGAGGAACACCTTCAGCAAGGTTACGACCACGTACTTCAATCTCATCGACTTCATCGCCTGGGTAAGCAGAACCGATTTCGTGTTTGATCTTTTCGGCTGTTGCTTCACCGATCAAGCTGCCGTAGTTACGACGAACGTAGTTGATGATAGCTTCATCAAAACGGTCACCACCGATACGTACAGAAGACGAGTAAACCACGCCGTTTAGTGAGATAACGGCAACTTCCGTCGTACCACCACCGATATCAACCACCATTGAACCTGTTGGCTCAGATACACGTAGGCCTGCACCAATCGCAGCAGCCATAGGCTCATCGATTAGGTAAACCTCACGAGCACCAGCACCCAGTGCTGATTCACGGATTGCACGGCGCTCAACTTGCGTTGAACCACAAGGAACACAAACCAATACGCGAGGGCTTGGTTTAAGAACACTGTTATCATGCACTTGCTTAATGAAGTGCTGAAGCATTTTTTCCGTTACGTAAAAGTCAGCAATTACGCCGTCTTTCATTGGACGGATTGCTGAGATATTACCAGGCGTACGGCCAAGCATTTGCTTAGCAGCGTGACCAACCGCAGCGACACTCTTTGCAGAACCCGCACGATCTTGGCGGATAGCTACAACTGAAGGCTCATCAAGAACAATGCCTTGGCCTTTTACATATATAAGGGTATTGGCAGTACCTAAATCAATCGATAGGTCGTTTGAAAACATGCCACGAAGCTTTTTAAACATATTCTTCGCTCATCCTGCAAGAATTAGAAGACAAAAATTGCACTAAATGTACCAATGCCTTGCTGTCACGGCAAGGCATTGAAGTATAAACATGGACTGAAACCCACAATTTCTTACAGATTCCTAACTTAACAGCCAAAAAATCATATTATTGCTGACCTATTAAGCCACTTTCACCTCGGTAGATCACACGATCGTTCCCGCGATGGATACCAAAGGTGACTACTGTTGATGGATCTTCTTCACCGTCAACTTCAACTCGATTCGCATCTTGCCAACGATAACGAAGCCAAGGAGCAACATTTCCACCACGATTCAGCTCTAACCAAAGTTGAGTTTGCTGTCGGATCGGATTTGACTGAGCCACCTGTATTGAATTAGATATACCATTCACAACACCACCACCCCCTGAAAAATTTACATCAGCGGCCGTAGCTCCCGTTTCAACCCAAATATCTCGGTTGTCACCTTCCGTATTTATACCGGCTAAATTAGTCGAGTTATCACCTTCATGAGTGACAAAACTTGTTCCATCCCAATGCTCAATACGAAGCGGAATATTCATACCACCTCCAGCGACACTACCAACACTATCCATGACCGCACGACCAAAGCGAATAGTAGGCTGAACCGTTAGTAATCGAGGAGTACCATTATAGTGATAGCTAATAGGATCGACGTTGTTCCCCACAGCATCAATTGAAATCGTCGAGGTTGCACTTACCGCGGTATTGAATGGTCCATCCTCATAGCCATCAACCGATGATGCTTTAGCCCAACACAACTCGCTAGCACAGTTAGTAGAAGGCGAATTCTCATGTAGCGTAAATGTGCCAATACTCTTATCCGAGGCGGAAGCCCACGACTTACTCGGAGTCCCAGAATGAAAACGACTGACAAAAACAGGGTTAGCCTCATACAAAGCAAAGTTAGCGGTAATTGTTGGATTAAAATATCCATAGTTCTTCACCGCAGTGAGTTGTAGACTCAGTGCTTCCACATCAAATGTAACGCCGTCAAAAGGCTGATTCATGTATGCATATGATTGATTTCCCGGGTAATCCCACACCGCATTGTTCACCACTTGAAAATATTTAGGATAAAAACGACCAGCGGTTGTTTTATAACCTGGCACCGTCATCCCATTCAGGTAGTCCGGTTTGTCTGCCCATAGTTTAATGCTACCTACTTCAGACCAAGCTAAGCTCTTATACGCGTAGCCATTCAACCACATATCAGCAGGGATAGGTTGCGGTGACAATTCATCACCACTGTTTTTATTACCAACGCTTAATACGCCATTATGGCCATTACTCGGGCTTTCAAGAGCATAATTGACATACACAACTTCATCATCAAAGCCAGATACTGAAAGAGCCCTACATAAATCCCCCGAAAATGAACTGTCAATGAGACCGTCATTATTACGATCAGCACTAGGCTCCCAAGCTATCGCACTAACCGCTAAGTAAGCAGTATTACCTGCGGCGATAAATGAAGCTCCTCCTGTTGAGCTACCGGAAGGGAATGGGGCATTTGGTACACCGGAGTTATCTTGGCAACTCACCAAAGCAAATGGCCTAACATACACATCAATAGAACTCTGTAAGCCTTTCCAATTGGGTATAGATTGATTCGAGGGCTGCCAGTCAGCATCTGCCAAATGAAGTTTTATATGACCAGCCGACCAGTATTGAGAAGTCAGTTTTGCAACACCATTTTTAAAGGCAATATTGTTCACTTTGGTTCCATTTAAAGGTGAACTACCGACCTTGATGCTATACGAATTGAGAAATAGCTCATTATTCCAACCACTATTGCCTTGAGTTATCTGCTCATAGGAAGCATAAAGCGATTTAGCTCCATCATAATCCGATATTTTCTGACACGCCCTTGGGTTAGCCGCTCCTGATGCCACTGCGGTAACTTCGGTCTCAAATGTTCGGAAAGCAACCTGCCCCTTACCTCCATCAACCCTTTGTTTATCTTCAATTTTAAATCCATAAGGTACAAATTGATAAGGTCCACCTGTTGCACTTATGTTACTTTGCCCTCGAATCGAAGCAGAAATTGAAACCGGAGATAGACCAATACTTGACAGGGATTTGGTGTAAGTAGCCATCTGCCCTGCGACGAAATCATGAGTCAATGACGTAGAGCAGGAGTTATCAGAATTTAACCAACACGCATCACCCGAGCTGTTATTTGGAATAGTAACATCAAGCGTCCCAGTGTAATTATTGACAGGTTGCTTGGTTATTTTATCGACCAACTTAAAGTTTATAGGAATACCGGTACAAGCTAACCCAGAGCTAGAGCCTGGAGTAATAACCAACTCTGGCTCAGAAAAACATTGGCTTTCCCCGGTAATCTGAGATGCTCCACTCATATGAAGGTCACGAACGGTAACCGCACCGTACACATGTGATCCATTAGATAACCGAACCTCCCCCTCGCTGTAAATCAATGCTTTGATTTGTGATTGACTGGATAAATCCATTTCACAACCATATGCAGGGCACGTTTGTCCAGATGAACCTTTAGTAGGGTCATACCCAACTATTACAAGGTTATCTGCATTACCTGAATTATTAATCCTTGAATTATTCGATAAATTTAAGTATCGAGTATGAATAATCACCTTCCCTTGAATATTCAAGGAAGAGTGGGTATTGATATTCAAAGAATTAAAATAGTAGTCGCCAGCAGTCAGTGTCACGGTTGACTGACCAATTGATAAGCTCTTTTGAGATAAAGGTGTTAACGTTTTTGTTGTATTCCAGATATCACTACCTGAATTTGTTATCAGGAAATCATCCAGTTTAGATTGTACAATTTGCTTTGTGGGATCGTTAGTACACGATATCCCATCACATTTCACTGCATTCCCAAATTGAGCACTTCCAAACCCGACCTTTCTTTGGCCAGCCTCCAATAACGCATTGGTAATTTTAGATTGGTTCCACATCTCAATACTGCTACCTGACGAGTTTCTCCAACCTTGAACTGCAGAAGGAAAAGCCGAACAGTAGTTTTTCGTAAACTTAGGGAGCTTATTGACTTGAAAAGCAAAGTACCCGATCTTTTCGTCAGTATGAGACCTCCATCCTTTTGAACCACTCAGAGACAGATCTTCATCAACAACAAGTCCTACTTGATAGTCATTATCGTCACTGCCGTTATGCTTCACGCTACAAAGTCTCAACCAACCACCTTGACCTCCTTTACGGGTGACTTTACTTGCGACAATTCCAGGTAGGGACTGATATTCGTTTTCAAGATCATGCATATCATTACAAGATTTAAGGATAGGTTTTGAGGATCCGCTGTCATCATCAAGAGAAATGCGGCCAAACTCATAATTAATTCCGTTTGACGTGCCATCATGTTCATCTGAAATTAAAAACGCTATTTTTTCTGGCTGAGAAGGCGGGTTATTTGTATCCACACGAGTCAGCTCTAAATAGAATTTGGCACTCGTTTGATTTACGTCATCAATGCCGGCAGTTAACCATCGGTTCGTCGAGCTATTAATCTGAGCAAATACAACGGGATCATCATCCCCTATTCGATGTGAGCTAAACCTTGAATAAGGGACTGACTCCCACTTAGGATCGCTTTTTTTTCCATGCGCTTGATACGCTTTGGTATCGAGGTAACCTGCAATTGCCTTATGTCCATCACTGAATGTTATAGTGCCGGGTTCAACCACAAGGTAACTAATCGAAGACATTGGTTTTGAAGCAAGATTGTAATTCCAGTGTTGAGGAGCAACTTCTTGGTGGAATGTCGCTTGCGTTGAACTGATGTTTTTTATAGAAAGTGTTGCAGGCGCATCACTATCAGGATTAACAGGATCAATCGTTGGCATAAGAAATACCAATGGAGTCGTTCTATAGGTTTTATTGAAGGTGATCGTGCAATCGCTAGCTTTACAGTTGGCTGAGTCCAAACGACCGAACTCAAAGCGAGCATCATCAAATTTTGTTACGGGTGGAGGAGGTAATGCTCCACAGCTACCACTACTAATACAATATTTATCGCTATCGTAAAATTGTGTTCCTTTTAAGTTCAATCTCAAATATGGGTAAAATTTATCAACACCTGTTTTTTGAGACAAATTGATCGCAAAAGGAGAACCTTTTACTACTCCATCAACAGAGTAGGTAATTATGCCTTTAATATGCCTAGCATTATAATTTGAAGTTCGTGTAAATTTAACTTGGAAAGTTCTTTGTTTTCTTTCTGATACATAGTCTCTTTCATAAACATTAGAGCTATAACCTTGATAAACAGTATCATCGGTCCAAATTGGGAAATAGTAAGTTCCTTCCAAACGAGCACGATTTTTTCCATCAGAATCAATTTGAAAAGTGAAACAAAAACCATTTCGAGCATCTACCCATGCCCCTTTAGATAAACACTGATTAGCCAATGCATTAGTTTGAAACAACACACTAAAAAGAATAAAAAATACGAGGCTAACTCTACTAAGTAGGCGCATTTATATTACTCCCCTCACCCACACATCTTGACTACGTTGCATTAAATTCACACCCGTTCCGCACATTGCGACCGCTCTTACTGTGTATAACTGAGAACTATCGACAAGTTGACCACCTGTTGGTGAGCACGTTATTTGAACATCTGCACATGTAATTGTCGTTGCGAAGTTCATTGCTGTTCCATTCAAGTTTGTACACTCTGCAGCCACATCAAATGAAACCGTTGTGTTGGCTCTAGGTGGATATATCTGCATTAAGGCTCGCTCTATTGCCGAATGAGCTAAAAGATGGGCTTGAGTACCAATCACATCTTTTGTATGTGCGTCATTATTGGACCACTCTATGCGGCTTAAGGTTGTAGCAAGAAACCCCATCACCACCAAGACAAAGATGACGACAATATACAGGCTTCCGACTTGTCTTTTTTTAAGGAACATTGATCACCTGTATGTCTTGCTGGAAATTGGTCAGTTCATCCCCGACTTGGTTTCTAAATTCAAACTCAAGATGGACGATACCATTACGCTGAACATTTGCGGGTTGATAGTCTAAAGTCCCAGTCACTCCCGTATCCGAAATTGGGATTAGCGCGCCATTACCTTCACTTCTCCATACTCGGCCATTCACAATGCAATAGGTGACGCGGCCATTAGGATTGTAAATATAATGTCGATTTGAAACCGAATTACCCACAAGGTTTACAGACTCATTAGCAAGCAAGAAAGTATTATTGGTTGCAGTTACAGTAGCTAAGGGGAAAATATTATTGGTCGGCGCCGCCTCTGTAGGGTTTATCACTAAAGATAATGGGGTTAGCGCAGCTGTCGTCAGTGTATTATCAGCCGTAACAAATTGAATATCATCGCCCGACACCGCATAAATCCCAGAGGTAACGATAGGGAAAAATGAAACACAGCGAGCTCCCGGGACGACAGCATTCTGATTGAACATATTCGGTACAGCATGACGCACTTCACGAGTGATTTTTTCCAAGACAAACTTGGCTTGAGTTTGTAAACGCTGCCTATCTACGGTGTCCGCATAGCCACGCGCACCCAATTCAACAAACCCAGCAATGCCTACAACTAAAATACTACCAACAATCATGGTGATAATCATTTCAATAAGAGTGAAACCTTGCCTTCTCATTAGTAATTCCCTCGATAGGCATCCAGCACGATAGGAGGATAATTTGAGGCCGAGATCGTTAGGCTGATTCTTTTCAGTTGATCGACCATTTGGTACGTCACATCAACATCTAGGCGGTAGTTTCTGTAGGTTGTTGCGCCATTTTCATCCAGTAATAGATTAAGGTCTCGACACCCGTTAGTTGCACCGGGTTCCCAACACCCATCATAGTCATCGACATCATTGTATAGAGCAATGTCAGCCTCTTCTGGGCCAAAGTTAGCCTCAGCAGTGCAATTCACACCAGACGCCCCCTCACCGCATCTAAATTCCCCACCATCAAAATCACTATTCTCGTCGAACCCTCGAGCAAGAATCATCGACATCACGCTTTGCCCTAGCGCGGCTGAACGAGTCTGATAATGAGGATCACCAGATCGACTAACCTGAGGCGCTAAAAAGTTTATGATGGTCATCATCGCGAGCCCCATAACCACAATCACAATCACACTTTCAATTAATGTAAAACCACGTTCTTTTACAGGTGATTTATGAATACTATTCATGAGCACACCCCATTTTCGACATAACCTTGCGCGTTAATTTCCACACGGCAGGTATTCACATTTGAAGTAATCGTAATCACCACACCAGCTGCAACGTTAACGACAACGCCTGCAGGTGTTTCACCTGTTGTAGGGTTACCTAATAAATCAAAGTTAACTAGAGATAGAGGAATAGCGGGAGTGGTATCAGATGCAGCCGTTAAGTTAACTCCGTTGAGCATAACCCAATCACTGCGAGCTTGGTTTTGCACGGTACAGCTCACTTCGGAACCGATACAATTCCCAACGATAGCGAGAATAAAATTGCTCTCTCCAACGACGGCCCCAAGGTCCACATTGGACTGCATACGATTCACTTGAACTTGGCGGACAACAGAAGTTACTTGCTCTTGAGCTGCAAAGGCAGAAAAGCTATCCCTTCCAGAAAGACGGCTAGCAGCGTAGGCAGAGACAATCGCGATCAACAAGATCACAATGATTAACTCGACTAAAGTAAAACCTTGTTGCTGAAACCCGATGTTTCTGTATGTTCTATTGAATTGATTCACCGAAATCCAATCCGCTAAATATTTGATAGTTTGAAGATTAAGTGTAACTCAGGGAAAGGAAGTTGTCTTTGTCGCTTACCTAAATTTCAGATAGAAAAAAGGCCAGCAATGCTGGCCTTGATATTCCATGACAATACTATTAACAGCCATTCGCACCAGTAGTGACAACATCAACAAATGCAGGTGTTGTGGCATTGGCAGCTTCAACATAAATGACAAAACAGCCATTGTTATTAGCAGGTGTAGTTGCATCGTATACAAAACCATTGTTCGCTTGTAGTGGGTCAGTCCCCGCAAATGAATAAGCGACAGCGTCTGGAACAACACCAGTTTCGGTCACATTCACTACAACCCAATCGGTACCAGGTAAACCAACTACAGCAGTTTCAATGCCACGAGGTAATACGCCGATTGCCGTAGCTGTCGGATAACCAAAATTGATCGCAATGTTATCTGTAGTTTGCGGCGTTGTTCCCGCATCACCTGTTTTAATTTGAGCTTCACGGCCATCTACTGCTGCACGGCCGTAAACGATACCCGTCGCACCCGCCATTGCCCCACGCAAACCTTGCATCGACGATGTACGAGCATCGCCTTGTAAGTTTAAGAAACGAGGTGCTGCAGTAACTGCAAGAATACCTAGAATAACAATTACCACCACTAGTTCTATTAGGGTGAAACCGCTTTGTTTTTTCATAGTCTTTTCTCTCTATGTATATTTAAACGCAGGTTTACTGCAGTGTTACGGTCACACGACCAGTTCTAATCTCGTAAACGAATTGATGCTGAGTACCGCCTTCCAATTGAATGTAAGTGCAGTAGTCATTGCTATTATCCGCTTGCGCTGAATATTTGTAATTCGAACCATTAGCCACATCGGTTAATGTTCCAACTTTTGGTGGGTTCTGAAGAAGGTTTTCCATCAAATCGACACACGAAGCATCAGTCACATCATTAGACGGAGCTGAAGCTGAATTTGTGTTTATAGACCATGGGTAGCCGTCTCTAAAATTAGTGCTTCCATTGCTACTTGTTGATCTGGTTAGCCAAAAATCAACACCATCGTAATTTACAGTATTGTATATTTCAACACCAATTCTTTCTGATGGACGAGCTTCTGCTTCCCATTGCGCTCTTGCTGAAAGTACGCCTGTCGCAAAACCACCCGCGACACCTTCAATACTGGCTTTCTTGGCTTCGTCTGTCACATCCAAGAAACGGGGTAAAGCTGCAACAGCTAATAAACCCACAACAACAATCACTATGACTAACTCGACTAGGGAGAAACCCTTTTGATTTTTAAGCACTTTCTACCTACTCATCTAATTGCTAATGCGCATTATACATTTGACCATGCATAAAACCATAAAAACAGCGCCAATACGTTCACAAGGGCAATATATTGACTTTGACACTAAATCTTTCTTTTTTGAGTAATATATCTATCTGATACTTATCACTATAATGATAACGGCAATGAAAATGAATGTTATCACTTTTGTCTTCAATGTTTGGAGAGCTGAGACCTAAAATACGCCCCTTAGGATATAATTGCTCCAACCAATAACCGCAATTTCGAGCCGAGTCTTGAATTGGCATAACCCACCCCGTTCTGCTGTAAGTCTTTGGCGGTTTCGCATCATTCTTTTGCTCCACACCAGATAACAAATACTGCTGTTTGAACAAATTCGCTTGCTCAAGAATTCGCTTGCTCGCAACGATTAATGCCGTGTTCGTTGCTTCTTCTTCTACTGTTTTCCATACAGAAAGCAATCCCATAACGAGAAAAAGAATAACCGCAACCCAAATAACAAAACGTGAGCGCTGTAGGTTATTCAGCATCCCCTAACCTTTGATTGCATCCAGCATTCCCCACATTGGCAAGAAAATACCCAGAGCTAAAACCAGCACCATTCCCGCAACGATGGTCAACAGAATAGGTTCAATTCTAGCGGTTAACGTTTTTAGATCGTAATCAACCTCTCGGTCGTAAAAATCCGCAACTTCAAGCAGCAACTCATCAATACGACCCGTTTCTTCACCCACAGAAATCATTTGTATCACGAGTGGTGTGAAAATCTCGCTGTTAATCGCGGTAGAAGAAACGGTACTTCCCGCTTCTATTGCCGATTTCATACCTTGAACACGAAGTTCTAAAAAACGATTGTCCAAAGCTTCAGCCGATAGCGATAACGATTGGTTAAGCGGTACACCTGCTTTTAGCATCAAAGCAAAAGTACGTGAGAAGCGCGACAATAGAGCTCGATTGACCACCCCACCAATCACTGGCATTTTTAAGCGCAGCCGATCCCACTTTTCCCACCCTTTATCTGTCTTAACCCATGCTTTAAAAGCAAAAACAAGACCAAAGATTAATCCAAGCATTAACCCCCAGTAATTAACAAAGAACTCAGACATCCCCATTAAAATACGAGTTGGAAGTGGTAAATCGACCCCAAAACGCGCGAACATACTCGAAAACTGAGGAATCACGAATATATTCAAGACAAACATAGCGATTGTAATAAAAGTAATCACGAACGTTGGGTAACGCATTGCCGTTTTGATTCGCTTTCGAGTTTCAACCTCTTGTTCGTAGTATCCAGCCAGTTGTAACAATGCCTGGTCTAAACGACCGGTATTTTCACCAACACTGATCATCGATACAAACAATGAACTAAATACCTTAGGGTGCATTTGCATCGACGCCGCTAACCCACGACCGTTTGTGAGTTCAGCGACCACTTCTTCAAGCGCTACTTTCAATTGCTTATTTTCGCAGTGCTGAGTTAACCCTTTCATCGATCTTAATAGCGGGACGCCCGCCTTAGTTAAACTATACAACTGTCGGCAAAACAGAACCAACACCTCTAAAGGCACATTCGGAGAAAACAGGCTGGATACATCCATATCCAGGATTGAACCGCCACTTTTTCCAAGTTTAATCGAAGTTGGAATGATCCCTTTACTCATCAAACTGTCAGCAGCAAGATCTTCGTTATTCGCATCCAACTGGCCTGTCACTTGAGTGCCATCAGAACTGCGACCTACATAACGATAAGTTGGCATATCACTCTACCCCTACAGATAAATTGGATCAGTGGCACCAGAAGCATCGCCTTCGCCAAGGTTCATTACCTCATCAAAGCTCACAACCCCCTGTATGGCCAATTCCATCGCAGAAGCTAACAGCGGTTTGTAATTTTCAGACTGCCTTGCCGTTTGAGCAAAACCAACGGCATCATTGGCTCTAAGCGCATCCATCATAGGCTGATCGAGCTCCAACATTTCAAACACACCAATACGACCACTGTAGCCTGTCAAATTACAATTTTGACAACCACGCCCTTTCATAAATGGCGTACCTCGCTGGTTTGGGAAACGAACACTCAACCATTGCTTACGCGCTTCATCCAGCTCATCATCAACCTTGCAATCAGTACATACCTTACGAACTAACCGCTGTGCGACCACGGCTCGAACAGCACTTGCTACCAGATAACCCGGAGCCCCCATGTCCATCATACGCAGTGCACTGTCTACTGCATCGTTGGTATGCAGAGTACTTAACACTAAGTGACCAGTAAGTGCCGCTCTCAAACCAATTTCAACGGTTTCATGATCTCGCATCTCACCAATCAGAATGATATCCGGGTCCTGACGTAGGAATGTTCTCAAAATCGTTGAGAAATTGAGGTTAATCTTAGGGTTTACCTGAACCTGATTCACACGAGGAAGACGGTATTCTACAGGGTCTTCAGCGGTAATGATCTTTTTACCCGGTTCGTTTAATTCACTTAACGCACCGTATAGAGTCGTTGTTTTACCTGAGCCCGTAGGCCCGGTTACGAGAATCATGCCATGTGGGCGGCGTAATTGATGACGAAGACGAACGAGCAAATCACTCGGAATGCCTGACAACTCCAATTTACGTAGGCCAGCCGATTGATTAAGCAAACGCATAACCACTGACTCACCGTGCTGTACTGGCATAGTCGACATACGAATATCGACCGATTGACCTTTAACGCGAATATTAAAGCGACCATCTTGAGGCAGTCGTTTCTCTGAAATGTCGAGGTTAGCCATCAGCTTCAAACGCAAAACCAGTGCAGAAGCAATATTCACTTCATTCAACAACGTTTCATGCAGGACACCATCAATACGCTGACGTAAACGTAATACGTTTGAATCTGGTTCAATATGAATATCAGACGCACCAACTTGAATAGCATCTTCAAACAGCGAGTTTACTAGCTTAACGACCGTAACTTCGTCGCTGTCTTCTTCAGCGATATCAAAGTCAAAGGCTTCATTAACTTTATGCTCAGCATGAAGCTGCTCAGCAAATGAGGCAATCTCTTTGGTTCTTCGGTAATAACGGTCGAAACCATCAACTAATTGTCTCTCTTGTGCGACGACAAATTCGAGTGCGTAGTCGCCTAGTTGACTCAGCAAAGATTCTTGGGCAAACAGATCAGCAGGATCACTCATTGCAACACGTAATGTGTCACCTTGACGCCCAATGACCAAAGCACGAAGGCGGCGAGCATGAACCTCAGGTAAAAGCTGCACAGCTTCGACGTCAACGTTAGCTCGGCTAATATCAATAAGAGGAATAGCAAGCTGTTGCGACAAAAAACTGAGCATTTGCTGCTCTGATAAAAAGCCAAGCTCGATCAGTGCATCACCAAGCTTACGGCCTGTCCTCTTTTGAGCGGCCAGAGCTTGTTCAACTTGATCTTCAGTAATGATACCCTCTTCTACGAGCAAATCACCGAGCCTTTTTCTTAATCTAATTTGCATCGCTACTCTCCTCTAAAGCATTGATTATCTTTAAGCGATCACGAACAAAGCCTTGCGACTGAGATGAGATCCCAACTCTAACCAATGCTCCTTGGTATGATTGCTTTGCAGCCATGAAATCAAGCTGACGTTCTTGCTGAATCGCTAAGCCTAACCACCAGCGAGCATTATCTGAATCGACCTCAGTCAATTTTTGGTAGCTCTCTAGCGCAATATCTTCTTGTTGAGACTTTTGACTTAATGCAGCACGCATTGCTAAGTAGTCTTGAGTTGGACTAGGTGGTAAGTGTATTAATGGGCTCAAAGCAGCTTCCGCTTGATTGGCTTTCACAAGTAGCTTCGATAAACCTAGGCGCAGTTTTTCACTGTTGATATTGAGTTTGATACCCGACTGAAATAACTCATACGCTTTGCGAGTATCACCTTTACCAAAATAGAGAATTGCTAGTTTCTGACGGACATCTTCATTTCTTGGATCATAACGAAGCGCTTCGTTATAACCTTTCAACGCACCAGAAAGGTCATTGGCATCAAGAGCTTTCTGAGCTCGGCCTTGAGCATTAATAGAAAGTTGTTCAGGCGTTAATTCTACCTGCTCAATCAACATTCCATTACTTTCTAAATCGCCAGACGTTTCAGGTTGATTTGATACTGGTGTGGGATCTTTTTTAGCCACGCTAGCAACAAGCATTGGCTTTGCTACTTTTGCTTTAGGTGTGCTTTGAGATTTAGGTATAGCTTGAGATTCAGGGTTTACTTTAGGCTTTGTAACTGACTGAGTTGATGCAGCAATGACTGAATCCGATTTAGATTGAGTACTTTTTAGTATTACCGTGTTGTGAGCCGAAATGTTCGCTGAATCTAGCGTCACTAACTTCTTAGTCGGCGAGGACACAGGTTGAGTAATGGCCGCTTCAGGACTACCCTCTGAATTGCCTTCTGAAGTATCAATAACGGAAACTTGTATATCTCGAGTTGATATTGAGTTATCGACAGCAGGGCCTTGTGATATAGCCCAGCCCCCCATGGCCAAGCTAAGGGTAAAACCTGCGACCACCCAAACCAATGGAGAGCGTGTTTTTACTTTAGGTACCACCGCAGCTTCAATCGATGCTGTTGACTCTTTTTTTGCCAATTCAGACAAGGCGTTATTAATGACGCTCATAATTAGTTCCAACCCCACAGCATTGGCGTTTTAAATTTAGGTTTACACACATCGTATGTTTCATGCATTGCAGCAAAGAGATGTTGGTTTTCTATATTTTTCTTATCTTCACTAAAAGCAAGCAACAAAGCTTTATGACACAACTGGTTAATCAACCTTGGGATCCCCAAAGAAGAGCGCCAGATCGCTTTTTTATGGCTCAGGCTAAAGGGAGCATATTTGCCACCAGATTTAGCGATCCGGTTATCAATGTAAGCCACTGTTTCATCGAGAGTCAGTGGCCTCAGTGTCGAACTAAATGTGATTCTTTGACGAAATTGCCTTAGATGATAAGCCTCTAATCGAGCATCCAATTCCGGCTGCCCTAATAGAACAATTTGCAGCAGCTTTTTATCTTCAGTTTCTAAGTTACCAAACAACCTTAAGGTCTCTAGAGCTTCATCTGACAAAGCCTGAGCCTCATCAAGAATCGCAACCACTCGTAAGCCTGAGTTGTGCAATTCAATAAGTTTATGTTGAATGTTATCCACTAAGGTGGCTTCATTATCGGTAATCAAACCAAGCTCTTTAGCCACGGCTTGTCGTAAGTCAGCCCCAGATAGCACTGGGTTAGGCAGGTAGATTAAAGCAGTACAATCATTGAGATGATTGACCAACATTCGGCACACCATGGTTTTGCCTGTGCCGACCTCCCCTGTAACCTTAACTAACCCCTCGCCCATTTCTAACGCCGAAATGACCGTTTGAATTGCCTCAAAATGAGGTGCTAAGCCATAAAAAAAATCGGTATTCGGCGTTAACGTAAATGGTAACTGTTCAAAATCAAAATGAGCTTGATACATAAGACGACCTAGCTTAGTAATTCACTACCAATCTGCATTGATAAAGTGAGTGGTTGCTATTCATCAGGGAACCATTCTTGTAAAAGATCTCGAGAACGCTCCATTTCTGATTGCCAAGTATTTACACCTACAACCGTTGGCTTTAATAGAATAACGAGTTCAGTTTTTTGAGTAAGTTGACTGGTATTACGGAACAAATGACCGAGTGCCGGGATATCACCAAGAAATGGAACTTTTGAAGTCATGTCACTGGTGTTTGATTTCATCAATCCGCCAATAACAACCACATCACCATCTTGCGCTCGAATCACGGAGTCAGATTCACGAATAGAGCTTTTAGCCAACGGCAGCGTCACAACACCAGTTGTTGAGCCAAGATTAAGCTCTTTCACTTCCTCTTCCACCTCAATCACTGCGGGGTGAACATGCAGGAACACATTTCCTTTATCATCGATCTGCGGCGTCACATCCAAAGAAATACCGGAGAAGAACGGGGTTAGCTCAACTTCAGGGGCAACATTCGCGTTATCACCACTACCGACCGAACTTGATAAATTCGTCACGAAATATTTATCTATACCCACTTTTATAACCGCTTTCTGGTTATTAGCTGCTGTCACTCTTGGGCTAGATAACACATTCAAGTCACCCTGTGTATCCATAAAACTCAATACAGCTTCAAAGCTACCACCAGAAACAACGAGGTTAGATTGACCACCTAAAGCGGTACCGATTGGGTCCATGCCTGGTAGTTTGCCTGGGATGATCGTACCAGCTGCATTTTTAACGATAGAACCCATACCTAGCGTGTAGTTAGTACCGTTCGACGAAAACATCTTGGTCCAGTTAATGCCTTGTTGATAGCCGTCACTAAGTGTCACTTCCATGATTTTGGCTTCCAAGATAACTTGGCGCTGCAGACGTTTCTGAGAAATACCAAGGAACTCACGAACCTCTCGGATTTCATCGGGGTAAGCACGTACCGTAATCACACTCGCTTGTGGCGTAACCACAACGCTTTGCCCATCACCAGAACCAATTAAGTGAGCGACTGCCGCTTCAAGCTGCGGCCAAAAATCACTTTCAGATATCGTTTCAATCTCCGTACCACCGTTAGATGTGGAGCTAGACGAATTGGAGTTCGAGTTTGATGAGTTTGAATTCGAGTTAGACGAATTAGAATTCGAGTTAGATGAGTTCGAGTTAGAGTCTGAAGTGGAAATTGTTCCAGTAGTAATCGTCGTTAAAGAACGACCAGAACGCTTTACTTGCAAGTAATCCACTGGAATCGTGACTGTGCGCAAACCAGCCGGATAAATTTGAATCACTTTGCCACGTTTTTCAATATCGTAACCATACATATCCTGAGCAACAGCCAGAACTTCATCTAAGGTCACGTCTGTTAGATTTAGAGTAAGTTTTCCAGTAACGCTTGGATGAATCGCGGCACTGTACTCTGTACCTTTCACTAGGCTTGCAAAAAAGGTTCTCGCTTCAACGCCTTTTGCTTGAATACGAAAGCGCTTGACGGTTTCCACACTCGGAGACATAGAGTCCGAACTTAGCTGAGGCATAAGGTCATCTTGTACCGACGAAGGTAAGTCATGAAGTGCTTTGCTATTCGCTTCATTAATAGATTCGTTTAAAGACTCTTTTATCTCAACAGGGTCTCTATGCCCCATCGAACAGCCGACTAAAGATGACACTAGAATTGCTACTACAAATTTACGCATGTCTTCACTCTAACCTTAATTATTCTTAACATCTAAAGAGAACATCTCTAATTTCCACTGCTTAGAGCTTCTCTGCAGAGTGACGTACTCTGGATCAATGTTCTTAACTCGGTACCCTCTGATCGTTTCTCCTTGTTCGAGAATCTGACCATTCATAATCGCATAACAAGGTGTATCTCCCTTACAAACAATGCTCTCTAGAGACGGTAAACGATATTGAACTGGCGCCTTTTTAGCTGATGCTGATTTCTGTTGGGGCGAAAGCCAACCTAATGGCGCAGTTGGGTCTTGTTCTGCCCATACCACTGAACTACCAAACAGCAAAGATAACACTAGAGTTCTAACCACCGATAAACTCCTGTCTGGTACCTAGGGTGTAAACCTCGAACACAAGTCGAGCTTTGGGGTATTCTTCTACTGAATACTCAAACGTGCGCCAATAATAGCTCACAGGAAGTGACTCAAGTGCTTGAAGATAAATTGAAATATCGAAGTAGCTACCCGTCAACTCCATTCTAACAGGATGGAGAAAGTACTTTGAATTGTCACTGTTCTCTTGATTGTCCGAAATAGCTTCTGGTTGTAACGATTCTAAAGACTCAAGCTTCAGCCCATTACCTGCATTAAGAACACTCTCTAATAACTGCGCCATTTGAGAAGGCGTAACCAACCTATCAACGATTTCAGCGAGCTCAAATGATAGCTCTTGGCTCTCAACCAATAGTTTTTTTAATTCAAGATCAATTTCTTTATCTGGGTCTTTGTTCAACTTGGCTTGTAGAACAAGTAATTCACCTTGTTGTTTCTGATTTGACTGCGTAAGGCTCATCGACTTCACATTCTTTTCCTGTAAATCAAGGTATGCAGGTTCAATTAATAAGGTAAATACAAGCATGGATAAGCCCACTAGACCACACACGAAAAGTAGCCATTTCTCTCTCAGGCTTAATGCAAGAAACTTATCGCTAAGCTGATTCCACAGTTGCATTATTCACTCTCCCTATGAGTACTTAACTCAAACGTCACCACATCTTGCTCATTACGACCTATCTTTATCTTTTCAAAGGTACGTCCGACTAAATTAAGTTCATTCTTAAATTGACCAACCCAATTTGGAACTACACTTGCATCACGGGCAAAACCATTAAGCTCTAAGGTATCGTGAGTCATGTATATATACGAAAGCGAGATGTCATTTCGGCCTAATTGAGCGAAGGAGTTCATGACGCCAGAATACCCGACTTGCTGAGATTCATCGAATTGACCGACCGCCTTCAACGCCTCTTTTTTGGCTTGCGTCTCACTAGTGAGACGAGCTACCGCAGCTACTTTCACTGGAGACGGTTTATGTTGAACCAACTTACTATTTAATTGGTTAACTTCTTGGTTAAGCTGATTCAAATCATATTGTAAAGCTGCTAGCTCTTCATCCAAACTCGATGCTTGATACTGCATTACACAATAACTGCCAAGCAACAAGGTACACACAAGCCCCCAAACCATAACCACATTCACTAGAGTGAAATACTCTTTTTTAGGCTTAAGGTGCTCAGGGTAGAGATTAACGTTAAAAATATTCTTTTCAGCCGCGAGCGTAACTAACCATTTCTCTGAATTTTCGCGTTCACCTTCAACAAGCAAAGAAACGGTCGAACTCAATGTGCTATTTAACACACTCTGTAATTCAGCTTCATCTTCATCATCACAGCATATTTTTAACTGATGAAGTTGAGTGCCTTTAATTTGAGAAGACAGGTAATCAATCGATCGTTGGAGTTCTAAAGCTAGACCATCCAACTGCAATGCACTTGATGCGGTACCAGTTAAGGGGGGAGCAACACTGCGGATTGTTCTTTGGAAGCAAACCGTGTTCTCAACAAATGCACCAAGCTTAAAATGTGAGTTGGGGCTGCGTTGTAACAGAATGAAATTAGAGAGCTCACCAGCACTGTAGCCCCAAACTTCATCTTCGGGAGCAATACCTTTAAGATCAACTTGTGCTGAATTAGTAATGCTTACAAGCTTGTCCAATAGCTTTTTAGGCAAAACATACACTTGTAGCTTATTCGAGGTCGGTAGCGCTACCGCACTCGCTGTAATCTCAGTCACCCTTTCAGAGATCAGATCTTTCAATAGAAAAGGCAATGCAACCGACCATTCACTCTGTGGAATGTCCGGTTTATCAATTTGATAAGTTTGGTAGTAGTTAGCACAAACAATTAGCTGAAGGCAATCACTGGTAAGCGACTCACTGCTCAGCAATTTTTTCAGCGCACTTTCCCAGTCACCATTTACCACAGGAATGCTGGTGACTTGAGGTTCTGACTCAGTCGATGAAATATAAACAGTATCATTGCCCAAAAGGACAACTTGAGAACTACCGTTATTATTCGTTGGCTTTATTTTGTCTAAAATCGCTTTAAAATTCATGCTTAACTATTACTCTTACGCCATCGATTTCTTCGACCGACTTTTACAACGGATTCAGCTTTCACTGTCTTTTCCCCTTGAGTAGGCAAGGGAATTATTTGTTGTTCTTCGTCGAAATATCTCCCTTGATAACCGTTAATGCCTAACTCTATCAAGGTATTCTTTTCTTGCTTTGTCTCAACTCCGACCGCGATCACTTCAGTTGGAGAATCACCGCATGCTCCAATCAGACTTCGAACAAACAGTTGGTTTTCATGCCTTTGATCGATTTTCTTTACCAAACTTCGATGAAGCTTAATATAGTCAACCTTCAAATCCTTGATATAATGAGTGCTAACAATGGTTCGCCCAGCTTGGCCAACCACCACTTTACACCCTAACCCTCGTAACATCTTCGCCACTGGTCGCATATAATCAAGGTGAGTAATTAGATGGCCTTCTGAAAACTCAAAAGCAAGCTGAGAACGATGCTGAGCAGAGAGCTGTAACAACTCACTTCTGAACCATTTAAAATGTGATTTATTTGCAAACGGAGTGACACTCAAGTTCACCGAATAATTGACAGGCTGTGTTGATACTTTCAGCGACTTAAACAAAACCGTCAAAACCGATTGATCCATTTGAGCTTGATAACCGACTTGTTCTACCGCAGACATAAAACGAGAAGATTTCAATAGACCTTTGTCTGGATCTTGAATTCTAATAAATATTTCTTTATGCAATTCATTAACTTGACCGGAATCCGGCATAAGATAACACCGCTGAGCAAAGATTACTAAATTTTCAGGTAGTAGGGCTTTATCAAGTAATGTTCTCCAGCGAACACTGCCTCTGTCTATCTCACTTTTATTTTCTTTTGGGTAACGGCTCCAGTTATTAATGCGCTCTAACTGAGCGCTCTTTAACGCTGTTTCCGTTTCATCCATGATTTGGCTATGGCGTTCACCTTCGACATACATTGTCACGCCAATATGGCACCAGTTATCTGACTCCAAAGGCTCCGGCGGAGTCAATTTATCTAATTGCCTTAAACATTGAGCAGCCAACGTCGCAATATCCTTTGTTCCTTGATGCGGAATAAACACGGCAAAGTCTGCTTCGTAATAGCGAGAAAAAATGACATCGGGATAACGCTGAACAATATTCGACAATACTTCACCAACTTCAATAATAAATCCGTCGGTGATCTGCTTGTCATTGGCATCTCGAACTTGTTCCCACTCGTCGATACGTATCAGTAAAACGCCTCCACGAGCGCCACTTTCATGCAGTACAGATTCAAGTTTGTTATCAAATAGTACTCGGTTGGCTGTACCAGTGAGCTTATCTAGAAAAGTATGGGTGCGGATAAAAGTATCAAAGCGACTTCGCTCTTGGCGTGCATCTTTCAACTCTTCAATCAGTACATCAAGCGCTTCACTTGCCGTATATGGCCATTCTCGCTCGTCCCCTTTTGAATGAGCCTCTACCTGCCCAGCAAGGATCATTCTCCCTCGCTCTTCCAAAATCTCTGAGCCCATTAACTGTTCTTTTAACCAACGAACACCACGGGCCAAACAAAAAAGGATCAATGCCACCGCCAAAGTAATCGACCACATAGCTTCAATCGAGTAGTTGTAACCAATATAAGGGGGGAGTGCTTTAAATTCGATTTGATAGCCTTCATTTCGATCTAAAATGAAGCTTCTTTCATAGAGACGGTTTGGATCAATTTGTGGGGAGGTATCTTTAAATCGGTAAACGATACCGGTTTTGTTTGAAAGCTTCATCTCAACGATATTGCTTGCCTGCAACATCTTCGGCATCCAACGTTGCATTGAATACGCAGCATCTGGATCTTCCATCTCTTTATCTACGACGTCAACAATGCCAACCAAATAATGATCTAAATATTCCTGTCCTATACGCTTAAAGGAGAGTGTGCCACCAATAAAAAGGATGAACATCGCACTGATCACTATCACGGTGACAAATGCGACCAATCGAGTGCTCAATTTTAGTGTCGGGGTATATCTCATGAATAACGAAATCCTTTTCAACTCACATTATACCGTATTGCTACTTATACTATAAATTGACGTTGTAAATAAAGCGTTAAGAATTGTAGGTAACAAAAAGCCGCGATGAACGCGGCTTCTTCCAATTTAATACTGCTTTTATAATATATTAAAAACAGTGCTTAAAATGGGATGTCATCATCAAAATCCATCGGCGGCTCATTATATTGAGGTTGAGCCTGCTGAGGAGCTTGTTGAGGTGCTTTCGGCTGCTGTTGAGCTGGCGCACTGTATTGTTGCTGCTGTTGTTGTGGCTGCTGTGGTTGCCCCCAACTACCTTGCTGTTGGTTGTTACCCATACCACCTTGGGCAGGAGCACCGCCTTGAGCACGACCGCCAAGCATTTGCATTACACCGTTGAAGCCTTGAACAACCACTTCTGTTGTGTAGCGATCTTGACCGCTTTGATCTTGCCATTTACGCGTTTGAAGTTGACCTTCAATGTAAACTTGGGAACCTTTACGTAGGTACTCACCAGCAACTTCCGCCAGCTTGCCAAACAGAGCAACACGGTGCCATTCTGTTTTTTCGCGCTGTTCGCCAGTTGCTTTGTCACGCCATGACTCTGACGTTGCAATGGTAATGTTCGCTACTGCACCGCCATTTGGCATGTAACGAATTTCAGGGTCATTACCTAGGTTACCCACTAATATAACTTTGTTAACTCCACGGCTAGCCATGATTTGCTCCGTCTAAATTCATAGTCTCAGAAAATTTTAGCGCACAAGAATAGCATGCTTTTCTGCAGTGATAAATCGCATTCCTATTCTCTCCTCACGACAAAGATTAAAAACGTAACAAATCATGATATTCAGAGCGATGTTGCTTTTTCCTCCACTTACAAACCACTCATTTACTTTGAGAGTTGATATTCAACGCAAGTCACATAAAAGGTGCTAGAGAAGTAAAAATGTGCATGACAACGTGAAATCTCATTAAATATAAACAGGACGTTTCAATGAGAAAATCTCGATACGCTCGCACTTTACACTTTCTGTGCATCGATCCGAGTGACACTTACCTACACGTAAAAGAAATCGAAAAACACTTATCCATTATTCTCTACAAAATGACACCAAGTGAATTGATGCTAGTTGATAGAAAGCAGAGCAATCGCATCTTACTCGTTGATTACAAAGAGGTACCACAGCTATTGGCTATTTGTCCTAACCTACCCGTGATGTGGAAGAATCATGAGATAATTTTATTCAATGTTCCTCTGCAACTTCCTACCTCAGAACTGCTGACCTATGGGGTATTAAAAGGACTCTTTTACAACACAGATCAAAAGGACAAGATTGCTCGTGGTCTTCAAGAAGTGATCGATGGTGATAATTGGTTACCAAGGAAGGTGACTAATCAACTTCTGTTTTATTATCGTAACATGGTCAATACCAATACGACCCCAACCAATGTTGATTTAACTATTCGTGAAATCCAAGTCATTCGCTGCCTTCAATCAGGATCATCAAATACTCAAATAGCCGATGACCTTTTCATTAGCGAATTCACGGTCAAATCCCACCTCTATCAAATATTCCGTAAGTTAGCGGTGAAAAATAGAGTCCAAGCTATTGCATGGGCAAACCAAAACTTGCTTGCATAACCGCTTCGCCTCTAATCTGACAATAATAATGAGGGAAGCTCGAGTAATCATAGGTATTGTTGCTGAATTTTCGACATAACATATGCTAGAGTTGCCCTCAGAAATATCAACAAATCAGTTGAATCAATAATTATTATAGATAAAGGGTCTTATCATGATCAAAAAGTGCCTTTTCCCGGCAGCTGGCTACGGTACACGCTTCCTACCAGCAACTAAATCAATGCCTAAAGAAATGATGCCTGTTGTGAACAAACCTCTGATTGAATACGGCGTTGAAGAAGCCATCGAAGCAGGTATGGATGGTATGTGCATTGTTACAGGCCGTGGTAAGCACTCATTGATGGATCACTTTGATAAGAACTACGAGCTTGAGCACCAAATTAGCGGTACCAATAAAGAAGACTTGCTAATCAATATTCGTGAGACGATTGAAGCAGCAAACTTCACCTACATTCGTCAACGCGAAATGAAAGGTCTAGGTCATGCTATCTTGACGGGGCGTGAGCTTGTGGGTGATGAACCGTTCGCGGTTGTGCTTGCTGATGACCTTTGTGTGAACGAACAGCAAGGTGTACTGACTCAAATGGTTGCATTATACAAGCAATTCCGCTGTTCAATTGTGGCAGTACAAGAAGTTCCTGAAGAAGAGACTCACAAATACGGTGTTATCTCTGGCGAGATGATCAAAGATGACCTGTTCCGTGTCGATGACATGGTAGAAAAGCCAGAGCCAGGCACTGCTCCAAGCAACCTAGCGATCATTGGCCGTTATATCCTGACCCCAGATATCTTTGAGCTTATCGAGCAGACTGAACCAGGCAAAGGCGGTGAGATCCAGATCACTGATGCATTGCTGAAACAAGCAAAAGCAGGCTGTGTATTGGCTTACAAATTTAAAGGCCAACGTTTTGACTGCGGTAGTGTTGAAGGCTACATCGAAGCAACAAATTACTGCTTTGAAAACCTATATAAAAAAGATCAACAACAAATCGAGCTAGGTAAGCACTCAACGACAAAAGAAGCTTAATCGCTAATTTTGGCTTACTCGCTGTTTAGCTATTGAGTTGTTTAACAGCACATTAAATGATTCCAAGGGTGACTCAAAAGAGTCGCCCTTTTTTATTACTGTTTTTTTATCCAGTAAAACTTTGCACAAATCTCACTCTATGTAATACTTTAGCCACTTAAAATTACATGGTCTGTTGAGATGGATAAAATAGAAATTAGAGGCGCTCGTACGCATAACCTCAAAGACATTAACCTAACCATACCTCGTGATAAGCTGACGGTTATCACTGGATTATCAGGTTCAGGAAAATCGTCACTTGCGTTTGATACCCTCTACGCAGAAGGTCAACGTCGTTATGTTGAGTCTTTATCGGCCTATGCTCGTCAATTTCTATCTCTCATGGAAAAGCCTGATGTCGACCACATCGAAGGTTTATCTCCAGCCATCTCCATCGAACAGAAATCAACTTCTCACAATCCTCGTTCAACTGTGGGTACTATCACTGAAGTCTATGACTATCTTAGATTACTGTACGCGCGAGTTGGTGAGCCGCGCTGTCCTGATCACAATACCCCTCTTGCAGCACAAACCATCAGCCAAATGGTCGATAAAGTCTTAGAGCTACCGGCTGGTTCAAAGATGATGCTGTTGGCTCCAATAGTCAAAGAACGTAAAGGTGAGCACGTTAAAACGCTTGAGAACCTAGCGGCTCAAGGCTTTATTCGTGCCCGTATTGATGGCGAGACCTGTGATTTGTCCGACCCACCAACATTGGAACTGCACAAGAAGCACACCATTGAAGTTGTCGTTGATCGCTTTAAGGTTCGCCCTGATCTTCAACAACGTTTAGCCGAGTCATTCGAGACTACATTAGAGCTATCTGGTGGTATCGCAGTTGTCGGTTGGATGGATGATAAAGAACAAGAAGAGATCGTGTTCTCGGCTAATTTTGCTTGTCCAAAGTGTGGCTACAGCATGCAAGAACTTGAGCCTCGCCTATTCTCATTCAACAATCCTGCTGGTGCATGTGGTACGTGTGATGGACTTGGTGTTCAACAATATTTTGACCCAACTCGAGTAATTTTAGATGAGAACCTAAGCATTGCAGAAGGTGCGATAAAAGGCTGGGATCAGAAAAATTATTACTATTTCCAAATGCTGACATCGCTATCAGACCATTATGGTTTTGACCTTTATGCTCCGTTCAACTCTTTACCAAAGAAAACTCAAGAGATCATCCTCAAGGGCTCTGGTAGAACTGAAGTTGAATTCAAATACATCAATGATCGTGGTGATATCCGAGTCAAGCGTCACCCCTTTGAAGGTATTTTAAATACGCTGGAACGCCGTTACCGCGACACTGAATCTAGCGCGGTGCGTGAAGATCTTGCCAAGTACATATCAACGAAGTCATGCTCTAGCTGTGATGGTACGCGTTTAAGATTAGAAGCTCGAAATGTCTTTATTGGTGACACCACACTGCCTGAAATCGTTGAGCTCAGCATTGCCGATGCACTGCAATTTTTCCAAGAATTAAAGCTAGACGGTCAACGTGGACAAATCGCAGATAAAGTGATGAAAGAGATCAATGACCGACTGCACTTCTTGGTTAACGTAGGCTTGAATTATCTGAACCTATCACGCAGTGCAGAAACACTGTCTGGTGGTGAAGCGCAAAGGATTCGTCTCGCAAGTCAAATTGGTGCCGGTTTAGTTGGCGTCATGTATGTGCTAGATGAGCCATCAATTGGCCTCCACCAGCGTGATAATGAACGTCTACTACAAACTCTGGTTCACCTAAGAGATTTAGGAAATACTGTGCTTGTTGTTGAGCATGACGAAGATGCGATTCGTTGCGCTGACCATGTTATCGATATCGGCCCAGGCGCAGGTGTTCATGGTGGCCACGTGGTGGCAGAAGGTACCATGCGAGACATCATCGAAAATCCGAACTCTTTAACTGGGCAATACCTGAGCGGCGCCAAAGAAATTGCGATACCAAAACAAAGAACGCCTATCAACAAGAAAAAGGTCGTCGAGATCGTTGGCGCGACAGGGAACAACCTAAAGAATGTCACTGCGACGATTCCTGTTGGCTTGTTCAGCTGCATTACGGGTGTATCAGGGTCAGGTAAATCTACGCTAATCAATGATACCTTCTTTAAAGTCGCCCACACTCAATTAAACGGTGCAACAACTGCAGTTCCGGCGCAACACAAAAAGATAAAAGGCTTAGAGCATTTCGACAAAGTAATCGATATTGATCAAAGCCCTATCGGTCGAACACCAAGATCGAATCCTGCAACCTACACTGGTATTTTTACACCAATTCGAGAGTTATTTGCAGGTACACAAGAATCACGATCTCGTGGCTACAAGCCAGGTCGATTCAGTTTTAACGTTCGTGGTGGTCGCTGTGAAGCGTGTCAGGGAGACGGTGTCATCAAAGTAGAGATGCATTTCTTGCCAGATGTGTATGTACCGTGTGATGTGTGTAAAGGTAAGCGTTATAACCGTGAGACCCTAGAGGTCCGATACAAGGGTAAAACCATTGACGAAGTTCTAGATATGACTGTCGAAGATGCTCGTGAATACTTCAGCCCAGTGCCCGTTATCGCTCGTAAGCTGCAAACCTTAATGGATGTTGGCCTTTCCTACATTCGCCTCGGACAAGCAGCGACAACCTTATCTGGTGGTGAAGCGCAACGCGTTAAATTAGCGCGTGAATTGTCTAAAAGAGACACGGGGAAAACCTTATACATTCTCGATGAGCCAACAACAGGCCTACATTTCCACGATATCCAGCAACTGTTAACGGTATTACATAGATTACGTGATCACGGTAATACGGTTGTCGTGATTGAGCATAACCTAGACGTCGTCAAAACAGCGGACTGGATCCTAGATCTTGGCCCTGAAGGTGGTCAAGGAGGCGGTGAAATTGTTGCAGAAGGTACACCTGAAGATGTGGCGTTAGTCGAAGGTTCGCACACTGCTCGCTTCCTTAAGCCTATGTTAAATTTGAAGTAGGTGTAAAATAGCGCCCTGCGATCAGACAGAAAAATGTTAAAGTAACAGAGCTTGTTTCAGAAGGAACAAGCTCTGTTTTTATAAGGTTAGGGATTTATGGCAACAATACATACTAGCGGTACCCAGCTAGAAAATCAGAGAACTCAGCTTCCACTTAACAAGGCATTCCTTGCCTCTCTAGCTGTTGTATTCTTATTAGCCATGCATTTTTTCATGCCTAATCCTGGAGGCTCAGGCCTTGCTTTATCCTTTAATCCAACCACTTGGTTAGCTCTTAGCTTTACGTTGGCGATTGGCTTCTACCAGCTTGCAACTAACCGAGCACTCAAATATTCAAAGTTAACCGTTGGCTTGCTAATAAGCTGCGTGATACTGACGTTGCCCATTATTTACAGCAACGCCTCTCCTCAAGCCTCATCAGGCCGGCTACTTGGATTGTGGGCGGGCTTTACATTATTCGTCGTGCTGCAACAATTTAAGTTCAGCAATAAGCACAAGCAGCGCATGTTGTGGTTTATTGTGCTTGCTGTTGTCATACAGGCACTATTTGGCTATGTGCAATATTTCCTATTAGAACCTGGCAACCTATTTGGCTACAACACTGCTGCAAACCGACCATATGGGATATTCCAACAACCTAATGTAATGGCAAGCTTTCTTGCTACTGGTTTTGTGCTGTCAGCTTATCTTTTAGCAAGGCAACCAACTAAATATAATCACCAAATTAGCGAGTCGCTTCTACTTTATTTAACACCAGCCTTAACCGTACCTTTGCTGATCATCATCGCATCACGTACCGGATGGTTGGCTGCCGTCATTGGGTTTGTATGCATTCTGCCTTATCTATACAAGTTCTCGACCAAGAAACGCTTCTACGGGTGGTGTGCATCAGTGGTAGTCGGTATCGTCGTCGCCTTTTCGGTAATCAGCCTCAGCGCAACTGATAGTTTCGCCAGTAAAAAAGCAAACTTAGAAAGTCCACGAGCTTATACCTTTCCACAAGCGCTCGATATGATGATCGAAAAGCCATTTACCGGTTATGGCTACGGAAAATTCGAATCCGAATACACGCTATACACAGCCCGCCAACATCAACTTAACTCAAATTATCATCCCGGCCTTCCTTCAATGGATCACCCACACAATGAGTTCCTGTTTTGGGGGGTTGAAGGCGGAATAGTACCAATCATCGGGATCTTGATTGCTGCAGTGTTGGTGATGTCACGCATAGCAAGCTCAGCGAAAGGAACACGTCTAGCACTACTTGCGCTATTCATACCTATACTCTTACATTCTCAGCTTGAGTATCCTTTTTACCACTCGGCGATTCACTGGATAACCTTTATCATTTTGATTTACTGGGTCGACCAACGGACTTCTCGCCACTATCAGCAGCCGTTTAGTATCGTCAGTAAAATCCTATTCAGAGTGTCGAGCTTAGTCGTTCCTATCTTAGTGAGTTTTTACATGCTGAGTGCCTTACACACCAATTATGTGCTCACTAAATTTGAAATGTCTAAGCCGAAAAACCCAGATATTCTTAAGCAGGTAACGAACCCCGTAGTATGGAAAGATCGCTATGATTGGGACGTGTACAGTACCTATCTAAATATCGGCCTCTACAAAGCTGATCCTAGCCTGATCCAACCTTATATAGATTGGTCATTAGAAATCATAAAGAGTAAGCCAAGGCCAGCTTTCTACAGCAACCTGATTCTCGCATATCAAGGATTAGGAGATCACAGCAAGGCAGAACAAATTCGCAGTGAAGCGAGCTTCTTGTTCCCAAATCGAGACTTTTCCAAGGTTCAATATAAGAAAATATCGGAAGCTGAAAACAACATTTCTTCTGCTAAATGATGCCAAGGAATCTAGAGTTAATTCACCATATTGACGTTTAGTCTAGACACAAAAAAGCGCACGATCTCTCGTGCGCTTTTCTTTTGAACTTGAGTTTATTACCGCTATTTTAAAACGTCTTGCAACGCTTTTAAGCACAAAGCGACATTCTCTTTTCGAGCGCCATAACCCATTAAACCAATACGCCAAGCCTTGCCAGCCAAAGAACCAAGTCCTGCGCCAATTTCAAGGTTATATTCTTCTAGAAGTTGTGTTCTGATTTTGGCTTCATCGATTCCTTCAGGGAAATAAAGCGCATTGAGCTGCGGAAGACGACTCTCTTCATCAACCACAAACTTTAATCCTAGTGCTTCTACGCCTTCTTTAAGCTCTTGGTGCATCGCATGGTGACGTGACCACGCATTGTCTAGGCCTTCATTTTTCAACAAAACCAACGACTCGTGCAGAGCATATAGGCTGTTCACAGGCGCAGTGTGGTGATAGCTACGCTTACCTTCTCCACTCCAATAACCTAATACCAAGCTCTGATCCAAGAACCAGCTTTGTACGGGAGCTTGACGTGCTTTCATTTTATCGACAGCACGTTGAGAGAACGTCACGGGAGATAAACCAGGTACACAAGACAGGCACTTCTGACTGCCTGAATAAACCGCATCGAGTTGCCATTCATCAACCAACAATGGTACACCACCTAATGATGTCACCGCATCCACAATCGACAATGCATCAAACTGACGAGCTACTGCTGAAATAGCTTGAGCATCCGATAACGCGCCAGTAGACGTCTCGGCATGCACAAATGCGACAGCAACAGCATCGGGGTTTTCTGCCAATGCCTTTTCTACCTTTTCAACTGAAACGGGCTTACCCCACTCGTCATCAACAAGGATGGCTTCACCACCGCAGCGAACAACATTCTCGCGCATACGCTCACCAAAAACACCGTTACGACAAACAATGACCTTTTCACCAGGCTCAATCAAATTAACAAAACAGGTTTCCATGCCCGCACTGCCTGGAGCAGAAACAGCAATCGTAAATTCATTCTCTGTTTGGAATGCATACTTAAGAAGTTGTTTAAGCTCATCCATCATCGCAATAAATAGCGGGTCGAGGTGACCAATGGTTGGACGGCTTAAGGCCTGTAAAACTTGAGGAGAAATGTCTGAAGGCCCCGGCCCCATTAACGTTCGGTGTGGCGGATAAAAGCTATCGATAGCAGCAGTGAGTGTTAAATTAGACATGTATATCCCTTACGTTAATGTTGTGAACAGTCCACCCTAAAGCAAATTGATTACCTCAGCAATTAGCCATAAGTATTGAGGTCAAACCAGTGTCACATAATTGTTAAAATTATTTTTCAATTATCTCACGTTACGGATTGACATTATTTGCGCAAACACGTTCAATGAAATGGCTATCTAGCAGAAGAGGAGCACTGCCCAGGCAGGTGTTTTGTGGAACCGCATTTCCAATACAAAACATTCATGGGGAGCAGTGCCGAGATAATAAAAGGATGCAGGACCTTTATTATCGGTTGAGCGGGCTGAATCCCGTTAACTGTCGCCATTTCTATATGGTGAAGAGCTTCTGAGGTTACTATTCTAATAATTCCTCTCTTTTTTGCTCTAAAACTCTCTTCGAAAAACATCGGACGTTGGATTACCCAACAGTAATTTTATTTTAGGAAATCGTGGGAGATATATCGTGAGTGCATCTAATGTAGCTGGTTCTTTTAATGTCGCTAAGTTTGGTGGAACAAGTGTTGCCAACTTTGAAGCAATGAGCCGTTGTGCTGCCATTATTGAAAACAACTCAAATACGAAACTGGTCGTGAGTAGCGCATGCTCTGGCGTGACTAACCTGCTTGTTGAACTCGCGAATGGTGTTCAAGATAAAACTCGTCGCCAAGAACTAGTGACACAGTTAACCGACATTCATAATACGATTCTTGCTCAGCTAGCTGACCCAATTAGCATTGAAAAAGATGTGCACTGTATTCTGGATGATATAGCGAGCGCTGCAGAAGCCGCATCATTCCAAGCCAGTACCAAACTCACCGATCACCTAGTGGCATGTGGCGAACTGATGTCGACACATATCCTCGCTCAAATCATTCGCGAACGTGGTACACCAGCGGCTCGTTTTGATATCAGAGAAGTGATGCGCACCAATGATGATTTCGGTAAAGCAGAACCACAACTGGAAGATATTGCAGCCCTTGCACAGCAGAAACTGATTCCACTTTGCGAAGAACAAGTTGTCGTTACCCAAGGTTTTATCGGTGCCGACAGCGAAGGTAACACCACAACGTTAGGTCGTGGCGGCAGTGATTATTCAGCTGCACTGATTGCGGAGTCGGTACAAGCGATTGGCTTAGAAATTTGGACTGATGTTCCAGGCATCTACACCACAGATCCGCGCATCGCATCGAAAGCATCTCCTATCCCAGAGATCAGCTTCAGTGAGGCATCTGAGATGGCAAACTTTGGCGCGAAAATATTACACCCTTCAACTCTGGTTCCTGCACTACGCCATCAAATCCCTGTTTTTGTCGGCTCATCAAAAGCACCAGAGCTTGGTGGAACATGGATTCGTCAACAAGTTGAAAGCTCTCCTCTGTTCAGAGCGCTTGCCCTACGCTGCAACCAAACCATGGTTACGCTACGCAGCGCTAACATGTTCCATGCCTATGGTTTTTTGGCAAAGGTATTCGAGATCCTGGCTAAACATAAGATCTCAGTCGATCTTATCACTACCTCAGAGATCAGTGTCTCACTTACTCTCGATCAAACCGATACCTCTGGTGGTGCTCCTGAGTTACCTGAAGCCGCTCGCCTTGAGCTTGAAGAGTTGTGTTCCGTAGATATTGAGCACGACCTATGCCTTGTTGCTCTTATTGGTAACAACATGAGCGAAAGCAAAGGCTATGCAAAGCAGGTATTCGGCACTCTAGAAGATTTCAACCTACGTATGATTTGTTACGGAGCAAGCCCACACAACCTATGCTTCTTACTAAATGAATCTGTGTCTAAGTTGGCGATTCAAAAACTTCATCAAGAGTTATTTGAGTAGATAGTCCGTTTCTCATCGACAGATAAATAACTAAATTACAGATACAAAAAGGGTTGCTATTAAGCAACCCTTTCTCTTTTTTACGTTACGAATCAAAGCTCGTTATAGATTCAAACTAGTTAATGTTTGGGCCTAACCACTTCTCAGCTTCCAACATATCCCAACCTTTACGGTCGGCATAGCTATCCACTTGATCCTGTTGAATCTGTGCAATCGCAAAGTATCGTGCATCAGGATGTGAAAAATACATACCAGACACTGAAGCACCAGGCCACATCGCGTAGCTCGTCGTTAGTGACATGTCGATCGCTTTTTCAACCTCCATCAACTCCCACAACGTACCTTTTTCTGTATGTTCTGGGCAAGCAGGGTAACCTGGAGCGGGACGAATACCTTGGTACTTCTCACGAATCAAATCGTCGTTAGACAAATTCTCATCCGGCGAGTAGCCCCAAATGTCCTTTCTCACTTCTTTATGCAGGTATTCAGCGAACGCTTCAGCCAATCGGTCAGCAACCGCCTGAATCATAATCGCGTTGTAGTCATCACCGTTAGCTTTGTATTCATCAGCAAGCTCTCGTTCACCGATACCACCGGTCACCGCAAAGCCACCAATCCAATCCGCTTTACCGCTATCTTTCGGTGCAATGTAATCAGACAAACAGTAGTTAAAGCCTTTTGGCTTTTCGGTTTGTTGACGAAGGTTGTGCAAAACCTTTAACACTTCAGTACGAGATTCATCGGTATATACCTCGATATCATCGCCAACACTGTTGGCAGGGAACATCGCACACATCCCACGAGCTTCAAGTAACTTCTCTTTCTGTACTCGATCCAATAAATCATTGGCATCTTTGAATAAACGTTTCGCTTCCTCGCCCACTTCTTCATGATTAAGAATTGCAGGGTATTTACCGACCAATGACCATGTCATAAAGAATGGAGTCCAGTCTATGTACTGGCGCAAAGTTGCCACATCAAAATCATTAAAGATGTGAACTCCCGGCTTAGCGGGTGCCGGTGGCGTATAAGCATCCCAATCGATAGCAACTTTATTAGCACGCGCTCTTTCAAGAGTGACAGGCTTAGTACGTGGTTTTTTACGATTGTGCTGATCTCGAACGCGATCGTAATCAATATCCAACTTCTCGACAAATGCAGGTTTCAGTTCGTTAGATAGTAGAGAGGTACACACACCAACAGCACGTGAGGCATTATTTACGTACACAACGGGCTCGGAGTAGTTCTGTTCAATCTTAACGGCTGTATGCGCTTTAGATGTGGTTGCTCCACCGATCAGAAGAGGCAGCTTAAAGCCTTGTCTTTCCATCTCTTTGGCCACATGTACCATCTCATCCAGTGAAGGAGTGATCAAACCCGAAAGGCCAATGATATCGACGTTTTCTTCCTTAGCGACCTTAAGGATTTTTTCACATGAAACCATCACGCCTAAATCGATAATTTCGTAGTTATTACACTGCAAGACAACGCCCACAATATTTTTGCCAATATCGTGAACATCGCCTTTTACGGTCGCAAGTAAGATTTTTCCGTTAGTTGCACCTACGTCTTTGGTTGCATTGATAAATGGCTCTAGATGGGCTACCGCTTGCTTCATAACACGTGCAGATTTCACCACTTGAGGAAGGAACATCTTACCTTCACCAAAGAGGTCACCAACCACATTCATACCATCCATTAATGGGCCTTCTATCACCTCGATAGGGCGAGAGGCATTAACACGAGCTTCTTCGGTATCTTCAACAATAAAGTCGGTAATACCTTTCACTAAGGAATGCTCTAAGCGTTTTTCTACTGGCCAGGTACGCCACTCTAAAGCAGATTTATCTTCAACTTTTCCAACTGCACGCTCTAGATATTCAGTTGCGATATCTAGCAAGCGCTCAGTGGAATCATCTCGGCGGTTTAGAACCACATCTTCAACGGCTTCACGTAAATCCTCAGGGACATTATCGTAAATCTCTAATTGCCCAGCATTTACGATGCCCATATCCATACCGTTTTTAAAGCAGTGGTATAGGAATACTGCGTGGATAGCCTCACGAACGTAGTTATTACCTCGGAATGAGAACGAAACATTCGATACACCACCAGAAATCATCGCATGAGGTAAGTCTCGTTTGATGTCCCCTACAGCTTCAATGAAATCGACCGCATAGTTGTTATGCTCATCAATACCTGTCGCCACAGCAAAAATGTTCGGGTCAAAAATAATATCTTCAGGTGGGAAGCCCACTTCATCAACCAGAATATTGTAGGCATTAGTGCAAATCTCAACCTTACGCTCTCGAGTATCAGCTTGGCCAACTTCATCGAACGCCATCACGATAACGGCAGCACCATATCGGCGAACCAGTTTCGCTTGTTCGACAAACTTCTCTTTCCCTTCCTTCAATGAGATCGAGTTAACGATGCCTTTACCCTGAATACATTTCAGACCCGCTTCAATAACTTCCCATTTTGAAGAGTCGACCATGACTGGCACTTTCGAGATCTCAGGCTCAGACGCACATAGATTAAGGAATTTAACCATACACGCCTCAGCGTCTAGCATCCCTTCATCCATGTTGATATCGATAATTTGAGCGCCATTCTCAACTTGCTCTCGAGCCACACTCAAAGCTTCATCATATAGCTCTTCTTTGATAAGGCGCTTAAAGCGAGCAGAGCCCGTAACGTTAGTTCGCTCACCCACGTTAACAAACAGAGATTCCTTGGATATCGTCAATGGCTCTAAACCAGAGAGACGACAAGAGACGGGTAAATCTGGTAATTGGCGCGGTGTTACACCTTCAACGGCTTCAGCCATTTGGCGTATATGTTCTGGCGTCGTACCACAACAACCACCAATTAAGTTCAAGAAACCACTTTCAGCCCATTCCTTGACGTGTTCAGCCATATCTTCGGGAGAAAGGTCATACTCACCAAATGCGTTAGGTAAACCCGCATTAGGGTGTGCAGAAACATGACATTCGGAGATACGAGACATCTCACCGACATATTCGCGCAATTCATCTGGACCTAATGCACAGTTCAATCCAAATGAGATAGGTTTTACATGACGAAGGGCATTATAGAATGCTTCTGTTGTTTGTCCGGAAAGCGTCCGACCAGATGCATCTGTGATAGTACCGGAGATCATAACCGGTAAAATGATACCTACTTCTTCAAAGACAGATTCAACCGCAAAAGCACACGCTTTCGCGTTTAACGTATCGAAGATAGTTTCAATAAGAATTAAGTCTGAACCGCCCTTGATAAGCGCCCGAGTCGATTCAGAGTAAGCCTCAACAAGTTCATCAAAGCTAACATTACGATAGCCCGGATCATTAACATCTGGAGAGAGAGAACAAGTTCGGTTAGTTGGACCTAACACACCCGCCACGAAACGGGGTTTATCAGGAGTCTTCACTGTCCATTCATCTGCCGCTTCACGAGCCAACTTAGCAGCAGCATAGTTAATTTCTTCGCTAAGACTTTCCATATCATAGTCGGCCATAGCGATGGTTGTAGCGTTAAAGGTATTGGTCTCGAGGATATCAGCACCGGCTTCCAAATACTCCATATGGATATCTTTGATAAGCTTAGGCTGCGTAAGTACCAAAAGGTCATTGTTACCTTTTAAGTCACTATGCCAATCAGCAAATCGCTCACCGCGATAGTCTTGCTCTTCCAATTTATAATCCTGAATCATGGTACCCATACCACCATCAATCAGTAAAATTCGTTGCTTCAACAGAGCGTCAATCTTTTGCCTTACATTACTTCCCACGATACAACCTCATTCCTTTAATTATCTCTCCATCCTACCACACATTCAAAAGGAGTCTAGACGTCTAAAATATGAAGTAAATGACCAAGTCATGACAAAAAAATGTTTGCTATTTGAGCATGAGACAACGAGAATTAATATTCATATTTTGTTACATATTGAGTTCCCAATGTCGGTCTATTACACCTTATGCTTCTTGTCCGCTGCTGCCATGCTTATTGCTTTCGTTAATACCAAAATTGGTAAAATGCAGACAACCATCGCCATCACAGCTGGTTCAATGATGCTATCTCTATTGATTATCATTGCGGGACAAAACAATTGGTTCCAATTGGCTGACATCGCCTCAGAAACCGTTGCCAGTATCAATTTTGAAGACTTCCTCCTGAAAGGAATACTGGGATTCTTACTCTTTGCAGGTGGTTTGGGGATTAAGTTACCTAATCTAAAAGATCAGAAATGGGAAATAACGGTACTCGCTCTTGGTGCTACACTATTTTCGACATTCTTTATTGGCTTTGTACTTTATGGATTCTGTCAATTTATCGGTATTCAATTTGACCTAATTTATTGCTTACTGTTTGGTTCTCTAATCTCTCCAACCGATCCAATAGCTGTATTAGCAATAGTGAAGAAGCTCGATGCTCCCAGACGAATCTCTACTCAAATAGAGGGAGAATCTCTATTCAACGATGGTTTTGGCCTAGTCATCTTCGTAACCCTATTTACCATTGCGTTCGGCACAGAAGCACCGACTGTAGGTAGCGTGACCTTGTTATTCGTCCAAGAAGCTATTGGCGGTATCGTCTACGGATTTGTTCTAGGTTTGATATTCCACTATCTAATCAGCAACACAGATGACCACTCGATGGAGTTGCTATTAACCATCGGTATTCCTACAGCTGGTTATGCTTTTGCAGAGGTTCTGCATGTATCTGGACCATTAGCAATGGTGGTATCTGGTATCATGATAGGCAACTGGACACGCTTCATCGGATTTTCTAAGGAAAGTGAGGATCACCTAGACCATTTCTGGGAATTAATAGATGAGTTCTTAAATGGCGTACTATTCTTATTGATTGGTATGTCTATGCTGCTATTCAAGTTCCACCAAGAAGATTGGATTTTGATGGCGTTCGCAGTCCCTCTAGTATTGAGTGCACGCTACCTCAGTGTGTTCTTGTCTTATATTGGATTTAAACGTTTTAGAACTTACAACCCATGGTCGATTAAGATTCTAACTTGGGGTGGTTTGCGTGGTGGCTTAGCTCTAGCCATGGCACTTTCAATCCCTTCAGGTATCTGGGTGATTGAAGACAAGGCAATCGATGTAAAAGAGATTATCCTCGTCATGACATACGCTGTTGTTGTGTTCTCAATCTTAGTCCAAGGTTCAACAATTACTCCTATGATAGAGAAAGCGAAGCAAGCTGAGAAAGAGCTAGATTAACATCTAAATAGATCAACCGAGGCCGCCTACTGTAGGTGGCCTTTTTTATACCTAATGAAAGTCAGATCCACCGATTTCTTTACTGCACGCTAGCTGAAGGAACATAGAGCTTACCTTGGGTAGTTGATGTACTATTATTGGAGTACTCAAAAACTTAATGTAGGGGGAACATTTAATTTGGCCAGAACTATTTCAGGAAGTTAAGCCACGCAGATAATTCATTCTTATGCGCACTCGCTAGTCTACCTAATAAACCACCCTCAAGTTTTATAAGCATAAATCGAAAGGCTTGAACCTTTCACCTGAAAGCTGAAATAACGAGACTTAACATCTCGTTGCTATAGCCTTATTTATTAGCAGAACAACAGAGCAAAATGAGTGTTGAGCAGATAGATATAGCTAAAGGAGTACTCGGGGCTTTTAGCGTTGCTTCTAAAGATGACAGGAATAATAAAGGCTCTAGCACTTCTGCCGGAACGCGCAGTCTAGATCCTTATATATGGCAGGGCTCGAATGAGCCAGCACTCCGGAGATTCGACCACACTGGTGAGCTAAAAGCGCCTAGTTATCCAAACATAGCTTCGAAGAAGCAACAGACGTAAAAAAGCCCTAGCATTTCTGCTGAGGCTTTGTATGTGGCAGGAGTAGAGGTTTAGACTCCCAACACGCGCTATTTTGGCAAGCTGGGGAATCCGCAGCTTTGCTAATGGCGTATAATTAGCTTCAGAAAGCAAAAAGGCTCTAGCATTTCTGCTAGAGCCTTAAATATGGCAGGGGTGGAGAGATTCGAACTCCCAACACGCGGATTTGGAATCCGCTGCTCTGCCAATTGGAGCTACACCCCTATTTCAGTTTTAAAGAGCTGAACCTCTGAATAAGTGGCGGAGTGGACGGGACTCGAACCCGCGACCCCCGGCGTGACAGGCCG
>NZ_JBGOOO010000016.1:0-106563 GCF_041439695.1 Vibrio sp. FF266 | reverse complement strand
ATGCAGCGGATTGCAAATCCGTGGACCTCGGTTCGACTCCGGGAGGCGCCTCCATCATTTAGAAAGCCCGATCAGAAATGGTCGGGCTTTTTTCATCTCTATAGTTTGCCAAATTATGCTGTTATAGGATGTCGCCATCGGAATAACAAATTTTTAGACATTCAATGTAGACAGTTGGTGAGTGGCACGGTTCTTCCCAACATGTTGCACTTTCCTCTACATTGAAAATATCCAATCCATTCTCATTTTAGATTTCTTTATTTTCAAGCCAGCATAACAGTTGATCATATACTTACTGAAGAAAGAGCCAGCATAATATTAAGCCGTTACAGCGAACCTCAATAAGTGTAAATACCATACCTGGTACCACCAGGGAGCTACTATAAGTTACATCCACATTACTCATATGTTAGCAAACAAGGGCTTTAATACGTAATTAAGTCTAAAGACAGAGTCGCCTAATTACACGAAGTCTCCCTCGCAAAATGTTGTAATAATTATGTTTATTAATAATAAAACTAGCGTTGTGAATCCAAATAATAACAGGTAGTAAGTGCTTTATTTAAACTTTAGTATTTAATATCGAAAGTACTAAATAACCGTAACTATGTAGGTTGTAATGAAAAGTAATCCTGTATCTATTCTTAACGGTAAAATATCCGGCCTACGCTATGGTCCTTTATCAAAGTTAGAAGTTACTCACGAATTAGGGCGGTTTGTAGAGGTAATGTCTAAATGTAATCAACGCAGTGATCTGAACATAGCTTCGTTTTTACACTGGATAAAACCAGCGGTAATTCATAGGCAATATAAGTTTTTAAAATTACCTAGCGATGTCGAATTTACAGGGTACGTTATTTGGGCATGGGTTGATGAATTAACGTTATCAAATTATATGACTCGACCTAGGTTCTCACTGAAGCCAATGAATTGGAATGAAGGGAGCAACTTAATAGTTGTGGACTGGTTTGTAGAGAAAAATAAGATCAGTCAGCTAAAAGAACTGTACAAGTTTTTCTTATCATCTACGAATCTTACTCTTGGTGAAGTGAATATTTGTATTCGGGATACTCAAGGAAATATAATTAAAACAAACAAACGGAGTCTGTATGGGTATTGAACTACTGAAAACATATAAGCTAGTTGGAACGCATAACACTCCGAGTGTAGGCAATGACTTGCCAGAAGAGTCCTTTGTTTCATTTGATGCTTATAAATTAAACGAAACTGAAGTTGTTTGGATCAATAGAAATCTAATTGAAAAATACAACATAGCGTTTGATGAAAATTTTCTTAAAGGAGAGTTGATTGACAATTTTAGCTACGTATCCAAAGGATATGCTAAGAAACAAAGAATGGAAATTAATGATAAAAAACAGTTCATGGCAGATCAATATGGTTCTCGACATGAGGTGTGCAACGGTGGTAGCGCTAGATGTGGATTAAACGGACATTTTCAAATTAAAGGTATTGGGCCCAACCCTTTAGTCGCTACGAATATATCTGAAAGTCACTCACATGGCAAATTATTTATTGATGAGGCTATTAGTGAAGCGATTTGGGGCGAGATTTGTCATAAGCATTTACCTTACGGAGCAATACGAACGTTAGCCATTATCAAAACCAATACAAAGCATAAATTTGGATATTTAGATGAAGCCCCTTACAAACACTGTGCTTTAGCAATAAGGGAAGTTTCAGTACGTCCCGCACACTTTGAGCGATGCACATTTTTCTGGCCAGCGGTGAATTATAGTTATCTTCGTGATAATGATGCTAATCGTGTGAGGAAGGCTTTACCTTACCTATCCAAGTTTCTGTTAGGTGGGGTTGAGGGTGCGTCACTTAGTGATGCTTTCAATAAAATGATTGATCGACTGGCCTGCCAGATTGCAGCATCGAGAGTTAAAGGTATTCCACATGGCTCTTTAACGAGCTCGAATATATCGGTTGACGGTCGATTTTTGGACTTTGGCACTATAACAGCTGTACCCGATTTCGGTAACTATGTACTGGCAAATGGTGTCGGGGCTGTATGGGATGACCATGCGCTCATCGAATCATGGCTCGTTAACTTCATTGATACTCTTAATCATTACTCGGAGGGCGACTTGACTCCAACTCAAGTTCGAGAGCACTCGTTTGGGTTTACAAGGTTACTTGATGAATATGAGAACAAGTTTTTGTTAATTGAGCTAGGGATTAAAGAACATTCAGGTTCTAATTTACAACAAGCGGGTCGTTTGAAAGAGCGACTAAAAAATGAGGATCGTAAGGTGATTACTCGTTTTAATGATCAAGAATTTCGAGAGAGCGTTTTAATAGAAGCAAAGAAACTTGGTCTTGATGTTAAGTCTGTTGAGTTCCCTTTACGAGATGCTAAATATTCAGCATTTTCCCTGCTTCAAGGGCACTTGAATACTAAGTACGACTATCAAACTGTTAGTCGCCTTGTTAATTGTTACTTAGCGTAAGTGAGATAGTTATGGTTGATGTAATTGAAGTGATTTTAATCGCAACATCTTTGTTCTCGTTTATTACAACCTTAGTTTTATTTGGGTTTTATAAACTGAAAAAATCTAAGTCTAAAAATAATAATGATCCGAAAGTTTCGGCCTTTTTACCTTTCTATAATGAAAACGAAGAACACCTAGTTTGCGCACTAAATAAGCTAAACGATCAAAATTATCCAAGTAAAATACAGGTAATTATTATTGATGATGGCTCCACAAACAACGCAATCAGTAGAGTTAAAGGGTGGATTGATAATACAGAGATGAACCATGACTTCCAAATAATAGAAAGGTCAGTAAATGGTGGTAGAAAAGGCTTCGCTTTAGATCATGTACTCGACCTTGGTGTAGCCACTGGTGATGTTTATGTTGTGGTAGATAGTGATACTTATATCGAGCCCAATGGGATCTATGAGTTGGTAACCAAGCTTTGGTCTGATGAAAAATACGCCGCGGTTTGTGGATATATTACACCAGAGAATCATGAAGATAGTTTTATAGGTAAATTGCAACATTATGAACATATCAGCTTTTATGGAGCGATAAGAGCAGCGCAAGATAAGTTGGGTTGTGTACCAGTACTAGCGGGTGCATTCGTTGCTCATCGAGCTTCAGTGGTGAAGAAGTTAGGGGGCTGGAGCGAGTGGTTAGTCGAAGATATAGCGTGGTGCTGGAAAGCAATATCAAACGGCTATCGCACGGGCTATGCACCTAAAGCAAAGGCAACAACGCAATGTCCAACGGACGCAAAAGGATTATTTAATCAACGGAGGCGCTGGGCTCGTGGCCGAGTTGAAGCTTATACAGAAGCGTGGAAGACGCATTGGGTAGCAGGTCTATGCGCATCCCCTTGCTTTCTATTGACTGCGGTACAGTACATATTTCCATCTAGCATTATTTTATTTGGCTTTATGATTGCATTGGGAATTTGGATTCCCATTGTAATCGGCGCTGCCAATATAATGATTTACTTTTTACTAGTGCAGTCCTATATAAAAGATTTTGATTTATCTAGTGATTTGTCAAATCGGCAAATGTTTAAAGCACCAATATATTCAGCATTGCTAGAGTCTATAACATGGCTTCCAAATTTACTTGGTTATTCAGATGAGATTTTGGGCAAGAAAAAAGGCTGGTTAACAAGATAGTTTCTATGAGCGCAGTACTCTTTACTGTAATTTAATATAAGGAAATAACTTATGTATAACTTAAATGTTGAAGAAATTTCAATGGTTGATGGTGGTGGTGATGGGAACGCTAGTGATTATCCAGCATCTCCAGGATCAAATAGACCAATGTCTCAGACCAAAGGAGCTGCAACAGCTGCTTCTGCTGCGGCATGGGCTGGCGCATTTGCTGGATGTATGGCTGCAACTGGTGGACTTGGTGCTATCGGCTGTGCAGCAGCTGCAACAGCTGCAACAGCTGCAACAGCAGCAGCCGCTGGAACTGTAGGCGCGGGAAATACCAACTAACTAATAAGCTACAGCCCTTAAATCAAGGGCTGTATAATATAGGAGAAATTTATGGATGTTAAACATCTTTTCCCTAACGAACAATGCAGAGTATTAAATGGCTCAATTATTGTTTTTAATGGTTCAATATTCGGTGGGGTTAGAATTAAGCAGAATGAAGAAGGATATATTGTTTGTTCTTCATCTGAAATCAAATCTATTTCTTTGGTCTTAATGGTATTTTCTATTTTGTTGATGTTCTTTGTAGTTCGACTTGATATGCCATTATTTTATGTAGCGTTGATTTTAGGGGTGATCGTTCAATCATTATCTATTGTTATTACCGAATTTCGCATTCTTTATATTAAAACAAGAATTTACACATGTTATGGTAATTTACATGATAATTAGAGATATGGAATGTAAAATGAAATTTTTTGTAATAAATTGGGCATTGACGAATAACTGCAACTACAAGTGTAGCTACTGTCACTCAGATCTGCATAGTGGCTCGATTAAAGCTCCATCGTATGAATTTGTAGTTCAGTTTATAGATGAAATATTTAAATATTCCAGAAAGTTGGGACTGAAACCATATTTTGAATTTGGTGGCGGTGAAGTGACTATACTTAGATATTTTAGTGACCTAATCAAATATATCCATAAAAATACTGGGTTAGTCAGCATTGTTTCAAATGGTTCGAAATCTTTGAAGTGGTGGAGTGAAAACGGTAAATTTTTAAATGGTGTAAGCTTGAGCTACCATTTAACAGATATCAAGAGCGAGTCTCATTTTATTGACATATCAAAGGTTCTTGAGGCGTCTCAAGCCACTCGCTTTCACGTCAATATAATGATGATTCCTGAGCGGTTTGATGACTGTTTAGAGTTTGCAAACCGGCTAAAACAAGAAGTTCGTTGCTCTATAGCTTTGCAGCCACTTTTTGAAGGCTTTGGACATGGTGGGATTACTAATAAGTACCCATATACGACCAAACAAGAGCAAATAATGAAAGACTTCAGAGGGCGACCAGAGATCAAAAAGCTTCCTCCAGCAATGGCTGAGTTAGAAGTAAACTATGCAGATGGCAAAACCGAGAATCTATCCACTTTTGATTTAATTGCCAATGATCAAACTAATTTTGTTGGTTGGGATTGTTGTGCAGGTATTGATAGCTTAGTCGTTACGTTTAGTGGTGATATTTATCGTTCTTGGTGTATGCAAGATGGCCCCATTGGCTCTATTTATGATGAAAATGTTGAGCTTCCTACCAATCCAACCAAGTGTAGAACTAAAATTTGTCAATGCGGTGTCGATTTGTCGGCGAAAAAAGTGAATACAAAGTTGATTTCAAACAAGCAACAAGAAATTGCTGTTATACAGCTTTAGCATCGTTTGTTAAGGGAAAGGATTACCCGTGGTAACAAGAGCTAAGCATTTATATAGACCAGAGTATTTTGAGGCGCAGAAATCAGACAATCAAGGCTCAATTTTAATTGACGCTTCGTTGAATCAGCATATGTTTTTAGCTGCATCAATATTTGTTCTGATGACTATTATTTTTTTCGTTGTTTTTGCCGAATATACACGCAGAGATACACTGAACGGAGTGGTAAGTCCGACTGGCGGTATTGTGAAGGTACAGGCTAATGATGAAGGGTATGCTGAAAGTGTATTTGTCACTGAAGGCCAGACAGTGTTCTCTGGAGAACCTCTATATGAGATAAAAACAGAGCGTTATGATGAGTTTGGGCAGGGCGTGAAAAAACGCATTGTTGCTACCATTGAAAGTCAAATTACTTTGCTAAACGAACGTCGAGATAAAGAAATAGAGAAATCTCGGCATCAACTAAAAGTCATTGATGATGACTTAGTTCGTTTGTCAGAAGAGGCCGGCATACTGGAAGTTGTCGTTGATTTATCTGAACAAGAGCTAAGCCTTGCTCAAAGTTTGGTTGATAAACAACAAGTATTGGTCAACAAGCAGTTCATTTCTTCTATTGAACTTCAAAGACAAAGACTCGAGTTAATAACACTAGAAGCTAAGGTACAAACACAGCACCTTAGTTTACAGAGATTGGTCAGAGAAAAGGCCAAGTTGGAAGATACGAAAGATACGTTACAGTTAGAACTTGACATTACCCTCCAGGAAATAGACCGCCAGCTTCAACAAATCGCTCAAAGTAAAATCGAATACTTTTATCAAACAGATACTCAGGTTGTATCACCGATTAACGGTGTGGTTGCGTCAATTTTCGTCAAGGAAGGTCACTCAGTTAATAAAGGTCAACCTCTACTCGTTGTTATTCCTGAGGGTGAAGAGCCTGTCGTTGTTGAGCTTTATGCGCCCAGTCGCAGTATAGGTTTTATTAAAGAAGGTCAGAATGTTCGTTTACGGTTTGATGCGTTTCCCTATGAAAAGTTTGGTGTTCAGCAAGGTGTTGTCGACTCCATATCAAAATCTGCAGTCTCCGCGGATATGTTACCAAATAGCCCGCTGATCCAAAGTCAGATTTCTCGTACGTATGGTGGTGTTGGGTTGTATCAAGTGAGAGTCACATTAGAGAAGCCAACCATTACTGTTTATGGGGACGAGCAAACGTTTGTTCCAGGAATGACATTAACCGCAGACATTGAACTTGATACACGCAAGGTCTACGAGTGGCTGTTAGAGCCTTTGTACACGATTAAAGGGCGAATATAACCATGCATACAGAAGGGCTTATAGATTGGGGGTGGGGGAAGAAACTCTCTTTGATCCGACAGACAGAAAAGGCGGAATGTGGTATCGCTTGTTTAGCTATGGTTGCCGATTGGCATGGTTATAAAGCCGACCTACGCTCACTAAGGGCAAAATGCGGTATTACTCAGCATGGGATGTCGCTTGCTCGGCTTATTGAGTGTGGTGCACTTCTCAAGCTTTCGGGGCGGGCGGTTCGCTTAGAACTACAGGAATTGGAGCAATTAGCCACACCCTGTATTTTACACTGGAATCTAAATCACTTTGTTGTGTTAAAGAGAGTGCGTGGGAAGAAGATTGACATTCATGATCCTGCAAGTGGATCGTTGACACTAAGTTATGATGAGGTAAACCAACATTTCACAGGCATAGCTCTAGAGCTAACACCAACTCATGACTTCGAAGAAAAAGTGGGAAGTAAAGCCGTTCGGTTATCGACTCTCATTGGTAAAACCGTTGGCTTAAAAGAGGCGTTAGGACGGATTTTTGTTTTCGCATTGGTACTAGAGCTATTAGCGCTTACCTTGCCCATTTTCAACCAAATCGTGATTGATGAAGTATTGGTTGGATATGACAAAAACCTTCTTGTACTCGTCATTGGAGCCATTCTGATAGTAACTGCGACGCAAACTCTAATTGGTCTTGCCCAGCAATGGGCGACAATCAAGCTGTCAGTGAACTTTAATATGCAGTGGGCTGCGAACGTTTTCCATCACTTGTTCCGGTTACCGATAGATTGGTTTGAAAAAAGGGATATAGGGAGTATTAGTGCTAAATTTTCCGCTGTGGATGTCATTCAGCAGACGTTAACAACCAGTGCAATTCAAGCTCTACTCGACTTAGTATTAGTTGTTGGCACTCTGTCGGTTATGTTGGTTTACAGCCCTGAACTCTCATTCATTGCCATCGCTGCTGCGTTAGGTTACATCGCTCTTCGGTTTGCGTGGTTTGGCGCGTTTAAACGCGCCGAAGAAAATACCTGGGAAGCCAGCACTCAAGAAGACAGTTATTTCATAGAGACAGTTCGCGGTGTATTAAGTTTGCGAGTCAATGGGGCGTTACCTTGGAGGGAGTCGTCTTGGCGAAACCTCAATATTAATAGAAGAAATGCGCAGCTACATGAGCAAAAGCTCGGGATGATCTATAACACAATTAATGTGACCATTGTTAGCATTGTGTCTGCGACTGTTCTCTGGTTTGGTGCAAATTTGGTTTTGGATGGACTATTTACTATCGGTATGTTGATGGCGTTTCTTTTGTATCAAGGGCGTTTTTCTGCCAGCATTAGTTCACTAATCGATAAGTATTTCGAGTTTAAGATGCTATCTGTGTACAACGAGCGTTTAGCAGATATTGTCTTAACCGAAAAAGAAACGGATAACGAGCCTGATGTCATAGGGCTACCCGTTGCAATAAATAATCAGGGCGATAATGTTATCGAGTTTGACGAGGTATACTTCTCTTATGGAAAAGACCAACCTCCTATTCTTAACGGTGCAAGTTTTAGTGTAAAAAGTAATGAGATTGTAGCGTTAGTTGGGCCGTCTGGTTGTGGTAAGTCAACCATTTCTAAACTGCTATTGGGTATTTATTCAGTCACATCAGGTAGCATTAATTATTTCGGTAATAAATCGCCTGCCTCCAAGTCTCTTAGAGCTCAGGTTGGCGCGGTGTTGCAAGAAGACCAGTTGTTTAGTGGTTCGATTATCGAGAATATTACATTCTTCGCTGGCGATTTAGATGAAGACTGGCTTGTGGAGTGTGCTCGTAGGGCGGGTGTTCACGATGATATCGAAAGCCTAAATATGGGGTACCACACGTTGGTTGGTGAGATGGGCTCTAGTCTCTCAGGAGGTCAAAAACAAAGGATTCTCATCGCGCGAGCTTTGTATAAAAAACCCAAGTTTCTCGTATTGGACGAAGCGACAAGTAGCTTAGATATCTATACGGAGTCGTTTGTCTGCCAGATGTTTAAGGAAATCAATACTCCTATATTGATGATTGCTCACCGCCCAGAAACCATTGCTTCGGCTGACAGAGTATTACTTATGGAGGGAGGTTTGGTTCAGGAAATTCCCAATAATTTTAAGCAGGAAGCTCAAGATGTATAAATCTGAAAGAATACTCTGCCCAGATAATCATTCTGAATTATCTGGTGCTGCATTGATGGAGCAATACAACCAATTTTTTGGTGGAGACGATTGGGTTACGTTCTCTGGATGCCCGGCTGTTACCTTGACTAAAGTAGGAGTTAAAGGCTTCGAAAATTTTCCAGAAGGGGATGAGGCTATTACTATCGATTCTGGTTGTTACATCGAGTCGTCTAACCTTCCTGCTTTCCCTTCCGGCATCACAAAGCTGACCAGCGTTTCAGTTAACGACAGGCCTTTTGGAAAAATAGTGATCGGGCAAGGTTGTGTGCTTCAAGGAACTACTATTTGTGCTTATGAAAAAGTATCTATAGGAAACAATGTTATGTTTGGTCCAAATACAGTGGTTATGGATTGTAGTGGTCATGCTCTTACTAATAGAGGTCATCCAGATGAGCTTGATCGTCTAACAGCTGAGCCCATAACAATAGGCAATGATGTTTGGATAGGTTATGGGTGTATTGTTTTACCTGGCGTTAATATTGGCGATGGAGCAGTTATAGGGGCAGGTAGTGTTGTCACAAAGGATATACCGGCTAATTGTATGGCTGCGGGTAACCCGTGTACTGTAAAGAAAAAGGAATTAAGTTAATCGAAAGTTGAGCTGGCAACATACACATACAAGTTTTCCCTAAACCACCTATTTTGATAGTGCTTCCTGTCACTTAATTTTCCCGAATGACTTGTAGCGGTCAATTGAGCTAGGAGGCACTCCGTTTACATCAAACTCTACAATATTGTGTAATGTCACTGTTGGTTCGTTTTGACTAAATTGTAAACTGGTCAATATTACCTAAAAGACAAAAGCTGATCAGTGAACTGTACTTTTTCGATACTGGATAGCACGTTCAAGCCGTCACGCGAAACAACGGTATCATTAAGCTGAAATTTACCATCCCCCAGATCATGAATATGGTATTCACTTTTAGGGCCATGGGCGATCACTGTATTCACCCCCGCGTTTCCGGTTACGCGGTTGTCATGTTTGTTGATCTCAATATTCGCATCATTGTTACCTGATAGCGTTAGTTTAGTAAGGTATTGAGTGTGATGAGTATAGGACGTCGCTGGGTCATACCTCATTTTAAATGTTCCGGTGAATGTATCGGCAAGGTATGCATCGTAAGTCAATGTTGGAGAGAAAATCTGTTCTACTATCGCTTGTGCATCGGGGTCTTCTTTTGAGAAATCGTCGCGGGTTTTAACTTGGTATAACCCCCACATACCTTTGCCGTTGTATGCTCCCCAAAGCCCGTAGTAGCTATCAATTACAGCGGCAAAGTACTCTTGATCAACGCTGACTTCTTCTTGCCACTCTTCTAAAATATCACGGGGTGGTGTGTAAGCATGGTGTAATGCTTGTCTCTGTATCGCATTAAATTCTTTTTGAAATTCAGGTAATGCGGTTACTGCATCTTCAGGCGCGTTAAAAACCCCGATGCCATAGTCATGGACTAAATGCAGTATTTCCTCATAAGAGGCGTCACGATGCTCTTCATAATCTTGTTGGACATACCATTCACCGCCTTCAACCTGAATCTCTTCTTCGAACAAGGGCTGCCCGGGCAAGTCATCGTTGTATCGTGGCTCATCGTAATAATTCATTAGCTTTAGTATTGCGCCATTGTTGGCCATCGCGTTTGCAATCTCGCGTTTTGAGTCAGTGCTCCCATACTTAGTGCCATCAACAGGAGTTAGATAGTGGTTGAGAACATTGACGGCTTTGACTATTTGATAATCGGTCAGGCGATCCATAATCAAAATATGGATAGATTTGCCATTCGGGGCATTGACCGCGACATATCGGTTGTAGCCTGCTTGAGAGTATTCAGCGAATTGAGAGGGAACGGCTTCAATCGTGACCCCATGTACAACTGACGGTGCTGCGTTTGCCTGATTGAATAGCGATTTACTTTGATTTGAACCGCATCCAATGAGAAAGATAGCTGTCGCTAAGGTAGCTAAAGATAGAGTTTTCATGACACACCTTATTATTCATACGAAGTATCAATATACGGAACTGAAGTGCGTTGTTTAGTGACAGAAGTTGCTGTTAGACAAACCCATACAATACCTTACAAAGCGAGGCTTAATTCGTTGCTACTAACTTTACCGGCTGCGAGTGAAGTAAAAATGAAAGCCTCAAATCAATGGACATGATTTTGCTACCAGATTTGAGTTCTTTGTTAGGGGTGATTACTTGTCGTTTCAAGATACGTGAGAGTGGCTTGAAGAGTCGTTGAGGATCGGCGATCGAATTCACTTTCAAGTATTTCATAAACCGTATGTGCTTCAAAGTTTGCCAACTGTGGATAAAGTAACGGCTCTTCCAAAAGCAACCCGATCAGTTTCTTATGGGGACACACACCACTAAGCGCAAGTTGATTGAGCGCTGCGTGCTGAATGCCGATATACGAATGTTTGATTAATTCTAATAATTGTTGCTCGTCATTGATGTGTTTTATTAAGCCGACTCTTAAAGATAAGCAGGGTGATGACATCAGTGACAAACGGTTCTGTTGTATCCAATCATCGCCAAGCCAGACGAGGATGTCGCCGATATTTTCGGATTGCTCATCTAGCAAGAGTTCTAACACGAGTAGATTAAAGCGTGATGTTTGTACATCGGAAAAGCTTATGCTGTGTCTACATAAGGCATGAATCAAGGCGTAAAACGCCGCTTTGGTTAGATAACTTATTTTGTCGTCAGAGCAAAGGCTGCGCAGCCATGTTTTGTTTGAGCAAAACTCTAGAGCGATCGCTTGATTTTCTAGAGCCTCTATCTTTGCAGATCTGTTAGAACGCTTCTTTACTGAAGTAGAAGTAGATGCGACCGTAGAGATAGCTGGTGAGTGAGCTTGTTTTAATGCATCAAGTGTTGATGTAATAAGTGCTGGTTGAGCATTAGCGTCAATGATTTCCGCGCTAATCATTTCATTTATAGGGGCAATGTTCGTTGCTGTTCTACTTTTTACTGAAGAAGCCGCAACTATGATACCTGATGTCCCTAAAGTGAGTTCTTTTAAATAGCTTTGGTGGCTAGTTTTTGGGTTTTTCGAAAGGTGTTCAATTAACAGTCGCTTGATAGAGTTACTGCAAGCTTCCTGCTGAAGTTGTTGACGAATAAAGGCGACGCTAAGTTGTTCGAAAGTTTCAGTTAATAAGCTGTTTAGGCTGTCGAGTTGTTCTGACTCTTCCAACTTTGAAAACACTTGATAGAAAATGGGTATAAAGTGGTTAAGTTGCAGCTGTTTGTGCTGACTCTCCAAACTGCAAATCAGCAGAATAACCGACGTGGCTACATTGGCTACATTCGGTTTATTTTGAAGTTGGTCAATGACATGCAGTTTATCTTTGTTACTCAGTAGCCCTGTGAGTGAGTTGAGCGGCATACCAGATAGGAGCAATTCAAAATTAAGGTGCTTTATATCTACTAGGTAATTCCATTTCGCTAATTGATGTACGGAACTTTTTCTTATTGATGGATCTGAATGAGACAGGCCGTTTAAAAACACCTGCAGATATTCACGACAATCCATTTCAGATAGACGCTGAAATGCCACTTTTTGGCAGCTAATATCAGGGTGTTGTGTGGCTTTGTATAATACGACTTTGTCTTGAGTGTTTCTCAAAAACATCCGAGTATCAGCGGTGCTTTTGAGTACGTTGTTTTCATTTAGCAGAGTCGGGGAGTGGCGCGAAAGTAAAGCAATGAGTTTGCCTTTTAGGTCTGGCTCGGGGTCATTCTGAAGTCGGTGTAGTATACGCAGAGACTGTTCATGATCTAATTCGTGTTTGTGATTGTCTAAAATCCGCGCAGCTATCAAGCTGATGTCATCTCCGTCATTCCAACCTCCATCCCAGTAGTCATTTTCGTCGCATACTGCTTCTAATAATACAGGAACAGCGAGTAGAGAGTGTTGGTTGTTCTCAATAGCCATTAACGATGCCAATTTAATTTCGCTGTCGTCCCAGTATTGATAGCAGTTGAGGATGGGCTCAATAGGCACTGCATTATCTAAAGCGAGGCATTCAAGACTAGTGAGAACAAGGTCAGGATTCTGGGACTCTAACCTTTCTATAATCAGATATTTAGTGTTTTGAAAACGGCTTAATATTTGTGCTGCCAATACCTGTTCGGATAGGTTTCCAGTCAAATAGATGTGTTTAACTTTGTGAAGTAATTTATCTAGAGACATTTATTCAAGCGCCACTGAATTAACAAGTTTGAATAATAACTCTTATCATTTCTAATTGTATGATCCTAATCATATCTTTAATGTTTCATGTGTTAATAATAGGGGTAGATGATGGTAACCCCGAAGGAATGTCGATGAGCATCGCACTAAAAAGCTTGGTAGGAGTGTGTGCCCTTTTCTCTGCAACTCTATACGCCGCTCTGCCCCCTATGAGTATAAATACGGCGAAGGCAGAACTCGGTAAACGACTGTTTTTTGATACGCGCTTGTCCGGGGACGACTCGATATCGTGCTCCAGTTGCCACATTCCATCTAATGGTTTTTCTTACCCTGAACCGTTGAGCCCTTCCTATACGGGGAGTGATGGATTTCGCAATGCTCCAACACTTATTAATACAGCCTATAAAGAGGTGTGGTTTCACGATGGTCGTATTGGCACCAACCTAAACGATGTGGTGCGGGAGAATATCACTGAAGACTGGCTGATGAATATGGACATGCGTTTGATGCAGGAACGCCTCAAACAAGATCCAATATACGTCGAGATGTTTAAAGCGGCCAATCTTGGAGAACCGTCAAATGGCGGAGTACGCAAAGCTCTGCCTGAATACCTAAAAACATTGACTTCGAAAAACGTCCCTTTTGACAAGGGTGAGCTTAGCGACTTAGCGAGCCAGGGAGAAAAACTGTTCACAGGCAAAGCGGGGTGCAGCCAATGCCATAGTGGCGCGCTGTTTTCGGACGGAAAGGCACACAATACCGGAGTGCCAGAAAATCATGAGATATTTTTAGACCCCATGCGACATCAATCTTTTCTTGCCTACAACATGTTTATGGGTGTGCAAGATTACTTAACGTTAAAGCGCGATGTTGGTGCGCATGTTCAAACTCATAAAGCGGATGGTAGCGATCGCGGTAAGTTCATAACGCCAACGCTGCGAGAGCTCACTCAAACTGCGCCGTATATGCACAATGGCATGCTTGCCACGCTTGAAGATGTGGTTGAGTTTTATAATCAAGGTGGTGGCGAAGACTCAAACAAAGACTCTCGACTGACCACGCTTTCCCTAACGGACTATGAAAAAAAAGCGCTGGTGGCTTTTTTGGAATCGTTATCTGGAGACGCCCTTATAGGCGAAGAATACGAATGGTTAGACTATGACTTCGGCTACGAATACACGGAGGATTGGTCAAATGCTCGTAACTAAGCGCTCTGTATTAAAGGCAGCACTCTTTACTCTTATTGGGATAATGGGGCTTCCCAATGTTGTTAATGCAAAGGTACAGCTTGAGCCTCTAGGGGAGGTGCCTGTGCCTGCGGATAATAAACAAACGCCTGCAAAAATTGAGTTAGGAAAGATCTTATTTTATGACGGTCGGCTAAGTGGCGATACGACTAGCCCATGTGCTGGTTGCCATATCCAATCTCAGGGCTGGGGTTTTCCTGATGACTTATCCATGGGATATCCGGGTACGGTACATTGGCGTAATAGCCAAACGATTATTAATGCGGCTTATTATGACAAATTCTTCTGGGCGGGCAGCGCTATGTCATTGGAAGCGCAAGCCAAAGATGCTGCGAAGGGCGCGGTCGCGGGTAATGGTGAAGATGACATCATGGAAGCACGTTTAGCATTAGTACCTGAGTATGTTGAACGTTTTAAGCGAGTGTTTGGTGATGATACTCCGAAAATACACAACGCTTGGCGTGCTATAGCCGCGTTTGAACGTACGATGATTCAACGTGACACACCAATAGACAACTATTTACTCGGTGACAAAACCGCTTTGTCTGAGTTCCAATTGAAGGGTAAAGCACTGTTTGAGGGCAAAGCGAATTGCATAGCTTGTCACAACGGGGCTTTGGCTTCTGACCAGAAATTCTACAACATTGGCGTGCCGCCAAGCCCTTGGTGGAATGATGATGGACTGGCACAGATAACGTTTCGATTTGAGCTTTATTCTAAAGGTGTCACCGAAGAGATGTACCGCACTACAAAGGCTGATCCCGGTGCTTACTTTCGTGCAAAACGTAAAGAGATGTTAGGTAAGTTTCGCACGCCAAGCCTACGTTATACAAAATACACTGCGCCCTACATGCACAATGGCACTATTCCAACTTTAGAAGCGGTGATTGATTTCTACGACCGAGGTGGTGTGGCGGATGACGGACGTACTACTGGTTACCCTCAGACAAAATCTGCTTTAATCCAACCTCTCGGTTTAACGGAGCAAGATAAAAAGAACTTACTGAGCTTTATCGAAGCATTTTCAGGTGAACAGATTTTTATTGAAGAGCCGACCATTCCAGAATACCAACCGTTATTTACTAAAGAAGAACTTGCTGGAGCAGAAAAATGATCGCCAACTCAGAGCAAAATTCGAGTAAACGACACAACAAATGCATGATGTCACGACGTGATTTTTTACTCTATTCCGGCGCGGCGACTGCCGTATCTATGGTTCCTCTTACCTTATTTGCAGGAACGGATTCTGAAACTCAGGTTGAAGGTCGTATTGTTGGTTACCCGCGTAAGAAAATCGCAAAGTTAAGTCAACTCAGTAACCACATTCCGGTTCACTTTCAATATCCAGATGAAGGAAAAAACTCGATTGCGATGCTGGTTAAATCCGACATCGAATGTGGCGGTGGGATAGGGTTACAGCGAGATATTGTGGCGTACTCGATGACGTGTACTCATCAAGGTGGGCCTTTAACCGGTGCTTATAAAGCAACAGGGGAGCATCGCATTGTCGGGCAGTGTCCATTCCACCTGTCTACATTTGATTTACGACGTCATGGCATTATGGTTTCTGGTCAAGCCTTTGAGAGCTTACCTCAAGTACTGCTGGAGCTAGAAGGTGATGATATCTATGCGGTCGGGGTTATGGGGTTGATCTTTGGTCGAATGGAAAACCTGATCGATGTGGAGATTAGCTAGATGACTCAACTTTCTTTTAACGATAAATTGGCTTTAAACGATCAACCTGCTTTAAACAGCCAGTATCTGCAACCGACTAGTACATTACTGCCACCTGCTAGTGCGGAAGTCATCACAACAGCGTGTGACTATTGTATTGTTGCGTGTGGTTATAAGGTTTATCGTTGGCCCGTAAATAGCCCTTCAGGCGGCGCGGCTGCTAGTGAAAACGCCTTTGGTGTCGATTTCCCGGTTCATGCTCTGCAAGCTTGGGTTTCGCCACAGCAACATAATATTGTTTCGCATAATGGCAAACCACACCATGTGGTTGTAGTGGCAGACAAAGACATACAGGTCGTCAATAAAGGCGGTGATTCTTCGGTTCGTGGTGGACTGCTCGCAAGAAAGCTTTATAACCCAGAAACACCAACCAAAGATCGATTGAAGCAACCACTTGTTCGAATTAACGGTCAGTTACAACCGGTAGAATGGGATTTTGCGTTGGATATAGCAGCCCAAGTCGGCCGTCATGTGATTGATACGCACGGTTCGAACAGTTACTGCGTAAAAACCTATTCCTATCAGTATATTGAAAACACCTATGCGATAACAAAGTATGCATTGCGTCATGTCAATACCGCGAATTTTTCGTTTCATGATACGCCGTCAGATGTCACCGCAACCCCAGGATTTCGAGATGCGGGTTTTGATAATTTCGCTCCGAGTTATGATGATTGGGGCGCGGCAGACACCTTAATGATCTGCGGGACGGACCCGTATGAGACAAAAACCATCATCTTTACACAGTTTATTATGCCTGCGGTTCATCGTGGGATGAAAACCGTGATTTTGAACCCTCGTGAAACCGCTGGAATAGCGTGGCTTAAAGCTCAAGGTGGATTGCACCTCGATATTAATCCCGGTAGCGATAATCTTGTGATTGGTGCAATTGCTCGAGTGATCTTAGAGCAAGGCTGGCAAGACAATGAGTGGATTGAAAATTGGGTCAATAATAAATGGGAATCGAGCTCAGGTTTTGGTCAGGGTACTCGTAATACGCCATGGCAGTGGAGAACCACTTGGGGCAAATTCCAAACGAATGGCTTTGATGATTATAAGCAATGGAATTTGGATCAGAAAGAGTACGCACCTGAGTATGCCGCATCGATAGCGGGTATCGATGTTGAGAAGATCCATAAAGCTGCTGAGATGTTGGCAATGCCAGTCAACGGTCAACGAGTTAAAGCCTCAATTGGTATCGAGAAGGGCTTTTATTGGTCGAATAATACCGGAAATACCAACGCCATCGCCTCCCTTGCAACGATAATCGGTACTGGTGGCCGAGAAGGGCGTGTGATTGGGCGATTTGGTGGGCATCAACGAGGTGGGCTAGCGGGTGGGAAACTACCAAGGAATAAGTCACCTGAAAAAGTCGCAGGTAGGCGCAGGCGCTCAATAGACACCGATAGATATCTCTATTCCGGGCATACCCGTATGGCCCATGTCATTGGTACAACATGGATTCAAGCTATGTGTGGTAGTTATGGGTTGAAAGAGAAATTCACCGACTTAACAACACGTAACCCTCACCAAGCGATGCGACGTGATAAGCAGCACATTATAGATACACTCAAAAAGCGTGCAGATTCCGGTGGAATGGTCGTCATCAATCAAGATATTTATTTACGTGATCCTATTGGTAAACAATTCGCTGATATCATCTTTCCGGCCGCGACTTGGGGGGAAGAGGATTTCATGCGCGCTAATGGTGAGCGTCGTCTACGCCTTTACCAAAAGTTCGCTGATGCGCCGGGTCAGGCTAAGCCAGACTGGTGGATTGTTGCTCAAATGGCTTCGCGAATGGGGTACGACGGGTTTGATTGGCAAAACTCAAATGACGTAGCTGAAGAGTCATCACGATTTAGCCGTGGTAGCCGTAAAGATTTTAATATGATTAAAGTTGCAGCACATGCTGAAGGGAAAACTCTTCATCAAAAGCTCGCTGAATTTGGTACCGAAGGGATCCAAGGGCCTGTTTTTTATAACTATGACACCAAGAAGCTGATTGGCACTAAGCGCTTGCATGACACTGAAATGAGTTGGGATGATTTGGTCGACAAAGGGCTGCAAGATGGCCCTCAAGGCGCCAATATTATGCGCAAACAACTTACTCAATTTAATAGTCAGACGGGGAAGGTCAATCTTCAAAAACATCCTTGGGATCTGTTTAGTGATTTCCATGCTTGGCTTACTCCCCAAAAGGACGAGTTGTGGTTCTCGAATGGTCGTATTAACGAAATTTGGCAGTCAGGGTTTGATGATATCGAGCGCAGGCCTTACATCACTCATCGCTGGCCTGAAAACTGGATTGAAGTTCACCCAGAAGATGCGGAAAAGCGGGGCATAGAAGCCGGAGATGAAGTGCTTGTGTACTCGGAGCGGGTGGCCAATTTTAAAGATACGATTCTGGGTATCGAGTCGGACGATTTTCAGTTTAGTAACCTAATGAAAAATGGTCACATTCAACTGGATTACGCGGAGATTAAAGCCGTTGTGATTGTCACCTCAGCCACGAAAAAAGGTGTGTTGTATTGCAATATGATGGACATGAAGAACCCAGCGAATGCTTTAACTACAAGGGTAGTTGACCAAATCAGTGGTAACTACAACTACAAAATAGGCGTCGCCAAAATAAAGAAAATTGGCGAATCAAAATATAAGCGTGAGTTTGAAGGGTTCTCCTTTGCACCACGTAACATTGTGTAAGGGAAGTTTATGTTTGGCGTATTATTGGTTTTGCATGTCTTGGCTGCCACCATTTGGACGGGAGGGCACATTATTCTCAGCGTCGTTATCCTTCCTAAAGTCTTGAAACACCGTTCTCCAGAAATGTTATTGGAATTCGAGCAAGGGTACGAAAAGGTGGGAATGCCTGCTTTGGTAGTTCAAGTGGTGACCGGGTTGATGCTCGCTTATCACATGTTGCCGGACGTTAGCTTATGGTTTGATATGTCGATTCCATTGGCTCATGGCATTGCCGCTAAATTGACGTTGCTGTCTCTGACGGTATTGCTAGCCCTAGACGCACGCTTTCGTGTGATTCCAAAACTATCGAAGGACAACTTGGTTGATATGGCGCTGCACATTGTGCCGGTGACCATTATTTCAATTTTGTTTGTGGTTGTCGGAGTGTCATTTAGAACGGGTTGGCTAGTTTGATCTGTTTTTACGTTTAGTGCGGAATATTTGACAATGTCTAAGTTAGATAAGTTAGATAAGTTAGATAAGTAACAAGAAACAGCGCCAATTCGGCGCTGTTTCTTGTTACTGACCCCTTAGCCTGTCTTCAGGCTGGCATTCCTATCACACATCAACAGAGAGTTGATGCTTCAAGACAGGGACAAAGGTTATTTAATTTTTTGCTCTGCTTGATCGAGCAAGCCTTGCATCTTTTTCTGAGCTCTGCGACTCACACGTTTTTTGGCCGCGGTGCGAGCTTCTTCTAAGTTAACACTTGGATCACCAACAACCACGAGCGCCACCATTCCGTGTCTGTGGTGCACTTTACATTTGATTCCGTACACTCCGGGCTTATCAAAAGTGACTTCCTGAGCGTTTGACCCGGATATCATAAGAGGTTTAGCTCCGTCAGGAAGCATCCCTTGAATGCTATGAGCAGTATGAGAGCCAACGGTTCCTTTAAAAAGCACCTTGTCACCAGGTTCGATTTCTACGTAATCAGGAATGAATTGATACATCTTGTCGATGTTTTCAGAATTCATGTCCATCACTTGTTTGATGACCTTTGTTTCAGCAAACGCAGGGGCTGCAATAATAGATAGGATTAGTAAAATTAGGCGCATCGTATTCACTCTATTAAATAAGAATTATTTTCAACAATGCTAATTTATTCAGGGTTTGGTTGGAAGTTGATTTTTACATCACACATGTGAATCAAAAGGGTTCTTGTGTTAGATCAAGCAAACAAACCGATGACCCAAGCTATAAACTGAATTCATCACGACATTAAAGGGCGAACAGCTTTGTTTACATTCCGAATAGGTAGGAGTGGTTTTCACAATTACACATAGTTTTTCACGCAAACGGTGTTCTACATGTATTTATAGGCTTCTATATATATTTATAAGAACCTAAATGAAAATGATTGTCATTTACTTACGTTGTTGGTAACCTATTGTGAAACTTTACAACATTCCTCTTAATGCACTGAAGTGTATATAAAACCCCGCTAAACCCTATGTAAACTATGGTTATTCGTTTGCTTTGCTTGTTAATTAAGCATATCTACCTCTTTTGTTCTACCCCTTTAGGGTAGTTTGTTTTCGTAATTGATTTACATCATATTTTCATTTTCTTTCATAATTCATTATTCGCTCAGTTAAGAAATATATAACCTTCAGGAATTCTTATGAGCAAGATGAAGCTAGTCGTAATCGGTAACGGGATGGTCGGTCATCGCTATATCGAAGATTTAGTCGAGAAGACAGATGTTGCAAACATGGACATCACGGTGTTCTGTGAAGAACCACGTGTTGCGTATGACCGTGTGCACCTTTCTTCTTACTTTTCACACCATACTGCAGATGAACTTTCTTTGGTAAAAGAAGGCTTCTACGAGAAACACGGCATCAACATGCTGATCGGTGAACGTGCTATCAACGTTAACCGTGAAAAGAAAACAGTTTACTCAAGCACTGGTCGTGAAATTCAATACGACAAACTTGTTCTTGCGACTGGTTCTTTCCCGTTTGTACCGCCAATTAAAGGCCACGAAGGTAAAGACTGTTTTGTTTACCGTACTATCGAAGACTTAAAAGCTATCGAAGCGACGGCAAAGAACTCAAAGTCTGGTGTTGTTGTTGGTGGTGGTCTACTTGGTCTTGAAGCGGCTGGTGCACTAAAGGCATTAGGTGTGACGACTCACGTTGTAGAGTTTGCTCCCAAGCTTATGGCAGAGCAGCTTGATCTTGCTGGTGGTAATCAACTTCGTCAAAAAATCGAACGTATGGGCGTAAACGTTCATACAAGTAAGAACACGCTTGAAATTGCTCCTGAAGGCACTGAAGCTCGTAACGTAATGCGTTTTGCAGACGGTACAGAGCTAGAAACTGATTTCATCGTATTCTCTGCTGGTATTCGCCCACAAGACAAACTTGCTCGTCAAATGGGCCTAGGTATTGCGCCTCGCGGTGGTATCGAGATTAACGATCACTGTCAAACGACAGACAAAGATATCTACGCTATCGGTGAGTGTGCATCTTGGAACCAAACGTTCTACGGTCTAGTGGCTCCTGGTTACAAAATGGCGACCGTTGCGGTTGACCACGTTGTTGGTAACGAAAGCACATTTGAAGGTGCAGACATGTCTGCGAAGCTTAAGCTTCTTGGCGTGAAAGTAGGTTCTATCGGTGATGCTAACGGCCGCACTCCAGGTTGTAAGAGCTACGTTTACCAAAACGAAGAACAAGAAATTTACAAGCGACTAATCGTTTCTGAAGACAACAAGAAGCTGCTTGGTGCGGTAATGGTCGGTGATACGTCTGACTATGGTGATCTTCTTCAGCTAATGCTGAATGAAATCGACCTGCCAGAGCATCCAGATGCATTGATTCTTCCTGCTCACGCGGGTGCTGAAAAGCCAACACTTGGCGCGGATTCTTTACCAGAAACTGCCGTTATCTGTTCTTGTTTCGATGTAACTAAAGGCAAGATTGCACAAGCCGTTGCTGAAGGTCACCATACAATTGGTGATATCAAAGCAGTAACTGGTGCTGGTACTGGCTGTGGTGGTTGTATTCCACTTGTGACTTCAGTACTGAACGCTGAACTTGCTAAAGCCGGTGTTGAAGTGAAGAACGACGTATGTGAGCACTTTGCTTACTCTCGCCAAGAGCTTTTCCACTTGATTCGTATCGAAGAAATCAAAACATTCGATGAGTTACTAGAGAAATACGGTAAAGGCTACGGCTGTGAAGTATGTAAGCCTCTAGCGGGTTCTATTCTTGCTTCTTGCTGGGGTGAGCACATCCTTAAGCCTGAGCTAGTGAAACTGCATGATACCAACGATAACTTCCTAGGTAACATCCAAAAAGACGGTACTTACTCTGTTATCCCTCGTATGGCAGGTGGTGAAGTAACGCCTCAAGCACTAAGCGTTCTTGCTGATGTAGCGGCTGAATACAACCTGTACACCAAGATCACAGGTGCACAGCGTATCGGTCTATTCGGTGCTCAAAAAGATGACTTACCAGCAATCTGGAAGAAGTTAGTTGCTGCGGGCTACGAAACAGGTCAAGCGTACGCGAAGGCGCTACGTATGGCTAAGACATGTGTCGGTTCAACTTGGTGTCGTTACGGCGTTCAAGATTCAGTTGGCCTAGGTGTGATGATCGAGAACCGTTACAAAGGCATCCGTACTCCTCATAAGATGAAGTTTGGTGTGTCTGGCTGTACTCGTGAGTGTGCTGAAGCTCAAGGTAAAGACTTAGGTATTATCGCGACTGACGCAGGTTGGAACATGTACGTATGTGGTAACGGTGGTATGAAGCCTCGTCACGCAGACTTACTTGCAAGCGACCTAGACCAAGAAACGCTGATCAAATACATCGACCGTTTCATGATGTTCTACATCCGCACGGCTGCGCCACTACAACGTACTTCGGTATGGATGGACAACCTAGAGGGTGGTGTTGACTACCTACGTGAAGTGATTGTCGACAACAAGCTTGGCATCAATGACCAACTTGAAGCGGACGTAGCTGGCCTTGTGGGTAACTTTGCTTGTGAGTGGACTGACACTATCAACGACGAAGCTCAACTTAAGCGCTTCTCACACTTCATCAATGCTGACGACCGTGATGAAAACGTTGTGTTTGTTGACGATGGCCGAGAACAACACCGCCCAGCAACATTCACAGAAAAACACCCAGAAGCGAAGGGCGATATCCTTCACGTTGAACTGGTTTAATTGGGAGACGACATCATGGCATTTACCAAAGTTTGTAAGATCGAAGACATTATTCCAGGTACCGGTGTTTGTGCGTTGGTTGGTGGTGAGCAAGTTGCTATTTTCCGCCCAACTAAAGCCGAAGAAGTGTTCGCTATTAGTAACACTGACCCGTTTTTTCAATCAAACGTTTTATCTCGCGGTTTAACGGTTGAGCACAAAGGTGAGCTTTGGGTGGCAAGCCCACTTAAGAAGCAACGCTTTAACCTAGCAACAGGTGTGTGCATGGAAGACGAGAGCTTCAGTGTAAAAGCGTATAAAGCTCGCGTTACTAAAGGTGCTGTAGAAGTTTCAGCATAGTTAGTTCGAAACCATAGCTAGTGCGAAACCATAGCTAGTTCGAAACTTCGACACAGTTACTTAGCAAGATTTGATAGATCAAGGGTTCTAGTTATCGACATTGCCTTAATTCGGCAACTAGAACCTTTTCCTATCCGATTTCAACTTTTAATTTTAACTTTTTAAGGACAATCTTATGTCTACTGATTTTAAACCAGCAGAATTCGTTCAAACAATGATCGATGTAGGTGAAGCGAAAACGAAAACAAGTACTCGTGATCTACTGATTCGAAGCACAATGGCAGGCATCATTCTTTCTCTTGCTGTTGTAGTGGCAATCACGACTATCGTGCAAACAGGCATTGGTATTGTTGGCGCTCTTGTGTTCCCTGTGGGCTTCGTCATTCTAAGTGTAATGGGCTATGACCTAGTAACCGGTGTATTTGGCCTTGCTCCTTTAGCGAAATTTGATAACCGTCCAGGTATTACTTGGGGTCGTATTTTACGTTGTTGGGGTCTTGTTGGTCTTGGTAACCTTATCGGTTCTTTAATTGTTGCAGTGTTAGTGGCAATTTCACTTACAGGTAACTTCTCTTTAGAACCAAACGCAGTTGCTCAAAAGTTCATTGCTGTTTCTACAGGTCGTAGCCTAGGGTTTGAAAACATGGGCATGGACGGCTGGATCACATGTTTCGTGCGCGGCATCTTCTGTAACCTAATGGTTTGTCTAGGTGTGATTGGTAACATGACTGCACGTACAGTTGCTGGTCGTGTAGCAATGATGTGGTTCCCAATCTTCATCTTCTTCGCACTTGTATTTGAGCACACAGTGGTAAACATGTTTCTATTCCCACTGGGTATGATTCTTGGCGCTGACTTCGGTATCGCGACATGGTTGAACTTCAACCTTATCCCAACAATCTTAGGTAACATCGTTGGTGGCCTACTGTTAACGTGTGTTCCCCTATACCTGACTCATGTTAAAACAGCTCCTTCTCTAGGCGCGAAGTAATACGGTAAACGTAAGTTAGTATGAGATTGAAAGCCCCAACAACGTGTTTGGGGCTTTTTTAGTTTGAAAGCTGTCAGTGTATTCTCGGGCAGACAACACCTTAGTTATCATAGATGCGTTGTTTGCTATTGAGCAAAACATCCGCAATAGATTGTTTTGTTATAATTATTTCTATCTTCGTTAGTATTTAGACTGAATATTTATTTCAACACCTGATAGTCTAAGAGGTAAGGATTTTGATAAGTCATCATGAATACAGTGACTTATCACATAGATTGAAGCTTGAGATAAAACAAGCAAACCTTCGGAGCGCAGAATGTCAGAAGTATCGTCATCGAATGTTAAAGAAGTAAGCCATGGATTTGTTTCATTGGTAGGTGCAGGTCCGGGCGACCCAGACCTACTTACACTAAAAGCCGCACGAGTGATTCAACAAGCAGACGTTTTGGTTTATGACCGCTTGGTATCAAAAGATATCTTAGCGATGGCTAATCCAGAAGCTGAAATGTTGTATGTGGGTAAGAAGCTCGATCACCACTGCGTACCACAAGATCAGATCAACCAACTATTGGTGACCAAAGCACAAGAAAACAAGCACGTTGTGCGTCTAAAAGGTGGTGATTCGTTTATCTTTGGCCGTGGTGGCGAAGAGTGCGAAACGTTAGCTGAGAATGACGTGAGATTTGAAGTGATTCCTGGCATTACTGCAGCCGCAGGAGCGACCGCATATGCGGGAATTCCATTGACTCACCGTGACCACGCGCAAAGCGTACAGTTTATTACGGGTCATTTGAAGAAAGATGGCGAAGATATTGACTGGCGTTCTCTTGCTCAACACAATCACACGATCGTGTTTTACATGGGCTTGAAAGAGAGTCCGAATATTCAGAAGAATTTACTCGATAACGGTATGCGAGAAGACATGCCAGTTGCGATTATCGAAAATGGCACTCGCCAAGAACAGAAAGTGTTTAGAGGTGGGCTACGTGACCTAGCTGATCTTGCTGGCGTTGCAAAGAGCCCAGCACTGATTGTGGTTGGAAGTGTTGCTCAGCTCCATGAAAAACTGGCTTGGTTTAACAAGCCAGCTTAAGTGATTGATGATCAAGCTTAGCTTGTTAGCTTGTTAGCTTGTTAGCTTGGTTGATGGTTAACCAAAGGCTTAGCTGACTAAGAATCAAATACTGCAGCGGCTACTCTGTCGCTGCATTTCTTGTTGGCGCATGGGCATTTCGTCAATAATATTAGTGATTAAACTCCAGTCGGTTTTACCACTCCACCTATGTTTCTCTTTCCCGTCTTTACCAATCAACACGGCAGTGTGTGAACCTTTGGGTATTCCATAACTGTTAGTCACTGCATCCAAATTAAACTCTTCAACTAACCATGCAGGAACGGTGTAGCCGCTTTCTGCGATGACCATGATTACTACATCTCGCTCGTCCAATTGACAATTGTTAATCAAGACTTCATTAAGAAACTCTTTTACGATCGAATCTTCTGTTGGAGCGAAATAAATAACACTGCGGTGTGGCAGAGCTTTGGAATGAGAGTAGGCTGGGTAGGCGTGTAACGAGTTGACTGACAGAATCATAAACATAACCGTGCTTGTTATTAGAGCGTTCAGTGGTTTGGAAATTACGTTTGTTACCGATGCCTTAGTTATCGCAGCCTTAGTTATGGCAGCGTTAGTTATTGCCGCGCAGCAACGTGTCAATACTGAGTCAATGGTGTCGCTGCCAAGGCATGATCTGATTATTTGTCGGTACTGCATGTTCCACCTTCCTCGATAAACCCAAACAAGCTCTAAGTTAATGGCAACTACGTTAAGCCAATAACAACTACGTTAAGCATAGCTAATGAGTTCATTTTTATTAAAGAAAGCGACTCGCATTTTAGAAGTGAATAGAATAGGGTATACGGAAAATCTAAAGGTATGAATTTATGGAAAACATAGCAATTTTGGTCGACGTTCAGAACGTTTACTATACAACACGCGATAAATACCGTTCTAACTTCGACTATAACCAGTTTTGGTATGTTGCCACGGAAGGACGTAACGTTGTCGAAGCCAATGCTTACGCAATCTCAAGCCAAGATCCTAAACAGCGCCAATTCCACCATATCCTTCGTGGTGTTGGTTTTAATGTGAAGCTAAAACCGTTTATTCAGCGTCGTGATGGTAGCGCCAAAGGGGATTGGGATGTCGGTATCGCGTTAGATGCGATAGAGCTTGCGGAGACGGTTGATACGATTGTTTTGGTATCGGGTGATGGCGATTTTGAAATCTTGGTAGAACGAATCAAAGAGCGCTTTGGAAAACCTGTTGAAGTGTATGGCGTTCCTGGGTTAACAGCTCAAAATCTTATCGATTCTGCCTCAAAATTTGTACCGATTGAAAAAGATTTTCTTCTATAGAGGAAATCACGCACTTTATAATTGAAATCAATAATAACGATAATTAGAATGCAAACAGTTCTTATTTATCGGTGTGTGAAATGTCTCGTGTTTTAGTTGTTGATGATGATATTCAGTTGTGTGAGTTACTGGGTGAAGTGTTGGAGAATGAAGGGTATCACGTTGATACCGTTCATTGCGGTGAATCAGCTCTAGAGTTTATTCAATCAAATCCTGTTGATTTAGTCTTACTCGATGTGATGCTCCCTAATTTAAGTGGTATTCAAGTCGCAAGACGTATTTGTCAGCGTTTTGCTACTCCTATACTTATGCTAACTGCGCTTAATGATGATGCCTCCATGCTAGATGGCTATCAAGCCGGGGCAGATCAATACATCGCTAAGCCTTTCAATGTTCCTGAGCTTTTGACCCGGATTAAGGTGATCTTACGCCGAGTTGGGTTTGAGCGACAAAGACAATCAATGGCTTCATCTAATCAAGGTTTGTGCGAGCAACTTACCCGTTTACCTTTAACCGGCACTGAAAAAGAATTGCTCGATTATCTGATCAAAAATAATGGTATCGTTGTATCAAAATCTGACTTGCAAGTACATGTATTGAAGAAAGAACTGTGTCCATTCGACCGTAACTTAGATATGCATATCAGCAACATACGTCGAAAATTGGTGCAGGCTGGCTTATCAAAGCAACATATTAAAACTGTGCGCGGTCAAGGCTACAGCTACCTAGAGTCGGTAGGAGTATGAGTAACTGGTTTCTACGGTGCCCTGGTTTCGTTATCAAGCGTAAGGATGGCTTAACGTTTCAGCTGTTCAGTTGCCTGACCGTGATTTTAGTCAGTATCCTCATCCTTCAAGGTGTCGCAGAACGAGCGCTGATGAAAGCCTTGTTGAAGGTACCTGAACCTGTCAAAGCTGAAATGTTGGATTTGGCTTATCAAGCTAATGTACTGATCGAAGAAGGGGACATGGATGAGCTTGCCGACTGGGGCAATGCCCAACGTTATTATTTATTCATTATCGATGAAAACAACCGACCTATTACCCACCGACACATGCATCCGCATTTTGAATTTAAGTTGAAGTACCTGCGTACATTAGACCATCAACTCAGTGATCGTGTGAGTAAGCCTATCTTCGGCTTGCCACTTGATAACGGCAATACACTCGTGATCCAACTGCCAGGGCAGTTTCATCCAGCAAAATCCTTTGCACCGTATTCCTACGCGCTGAAAGCTGTGATTGCTTTGATCGTGTTATCGCTGTTTTCCATTATTATGGCGAAAAGTCTGCAGCAGCCACTCGATCGTTTAAGGGAGGCCAGTCGAAGGCTCGCACAAGGAGATTTTTCAGTGAGTGTTGTGTCTGAGTTGGATTCAACTACACGTGAATTCAATGAGCTTGCCAATGATTTTGACCATATGACCTTTGAGATTAAGTCTCTGGCTGAAAAGCAGCGTCGTTTGATTCGTGATGTATCACATGAGTTGAGGACACCGTTAGCAAGGCAGAATCTCGCATTACATTTACTACGTAGTAAGGTCGATGAAAAAAGTATGGGGTTACTCGAACGGATGGAAAGCGAAACGGAAGAGATGAATAAGCTGGTGGGTGAAATTCTTGAGTTCAGTCGCCTAGAAACCTCTCGTTATGATTCTAAGTTAACTCCAATGCATCTTGAGCAGTATTGCTCAATGCTAATTGTACAGATGCAAAATGATTTGAAACCTAATCAAACTTTGACTGGTGATTTGGAAACAGCGACATCAATGGTTAATGTTGATGAGAGGCTACTTTTGAGGGTGATCAGTAACCTTGTAGGAAATGCGATCAAATACGCAGGGGGCAATGCGGATATTGTCGTCAAGACCTACGGGCAGGTCAATGATAAGCGTTACAGTGTCATTTCTGTGGAGGATGATGGTGAAGGTATTCCAGATAACAAGATTGCAGATATCTTTGACCCGTTTACCCGCATTGAGTCAGCCAGAGATAAACAGTCTGGTGGTTACGGTCTTGGACTCGCGATCGTTAAGGAAGCCATGGGAGTGATGAATGGGCATGTTACCGCTGAGAACAGAGAAGGTGGGGGACTTAGAGTGAACCTTATGTTTCCTATCGTAGATTAAGCGTTAGGCTCGGCACTCAACGCTCAGCCCCTGTAATGAGAAGATAGATGAGAGTTGAATCGTTTCGGCTCAAAGAGAACCCAATTAAAAACGCCACTTTATCAGCAGTGGCGTTTTTGTATACACGCTTTTCATTATCAGGCTAAGGCACAGCCATTAATTGCGCCTTGGCTTGAAAGTAAGAGCACCAGAGAAGCTAGATTATGCCTGTTGGCGTACTAGCTTTACTTCTTCTTCTTTTTCACCGGCTGCTGGGTTATTGAAGCGAGCTTCGTCAAAAGATCCTTCAGATTTAGCCACAATGATAGTTACGGCACTATCACCAGTGATGTTTACGGCAGTACGGATCATGTCAAGAAGACGGTCAACACCCATGATTAATGCGATACCTTCGAGCGGCAGTCCAACTTGGTTCAATACCATCGCCAACATAACAAGACCAACACCAGGAACACCTGCTGTACCAACAGAAGCCAGTGTCGCTGTTAGGATCACCATTAGGTAATCACCCATAGTCAGGTCGATGTTGTACGCTTGTGCGATAAACGCCGTTGCAACACCCTGCATGATAGCAGTACCGTCCATGTTGACAGTTGCGCCTAGTGGAACTGTGAACGAAGCGACTTTGTTGTCTACGCCCATGCGGTTTTTAGCCGTTTCCATTGTCACTGGAATCGTTGCGTTTGAAGATGCTGTTGAGAATGCAAACATGATTGCATCTTCCATCTTACGTAGGAACGTAATTGGGCTAAGGCCTGTAAACCCTTTAAGCATCGCACTGTAAGTTACTAAACCGTGTAACAGTAGAGTACCAGCTAACACTAAGAAGTATTCCGCTAGGTTCCAAATCGCGCCCAAGCCAAGGCCTGAGAACAGTTTAGCCATCAAGAAGAACACACCGTAAGGCGCAAGGTTCATCAGAAGAGCGACAAGCTTCATGATCACTTCGTTCAAGTCGGAGAAAACCGCGGCGATACGCTCGCCAGGTTTACCCGCTGCACTGATTGCAATACCAAACAATACAGCAAATACGATAACTTGTAGCGTTTTGCCCTCAGCCATCGCCTGAATAGGGTTGGTCGGGAACATGTCGATGATGACTTGGCCCAAAGAAGGAGCATCAGCTGATTTGAAAGAGCTCGCAGCAGTAAGATCCGCACCCGCTCCAGGTTGGAACAGGTTACCGATAGTCAATGCTAGAGTAATAGCAACGGCTGTAGTACCGATATAAAGTGCAAGCGTTTTGCCACCCATACGGCCAAGAGTTGATAAATCTTTAAGAGAGCTTGTACCGCACACGAGTGAAACGAAGACGAGTGGTACAACAAGCATTTTTAAACTGGCGACAAAAATCTGTCCGCCTACTTCAAAGAGTCCGTTAACGATGTAGTTGTTAACAAATCCGCTGTCTGCAAAAAGGGATTGAATGGCAAATCCCGTTAATATACCTACGACCATACCGAGGATAACTCGGCCAGTCAGAGACATAGGTTTCTTGGTATTCATTTAGAACACTCCTTATTATTTATAACTTTGATACCTTTCCAAAGTGAGCAGGAGATTAGCAGTCGGTTGATTAAATCGAAAAACAAAAAATGAGTTTGGAATTACAGATGTGATCATAATCACTGATAATTGTTCAAATAAAACAAAATAAAACAAAATAATTCACCAGTTATTTACATTTATCGAGTGTTTTATACAAAAATTCGTCGTTCTGAAGGTAATAAATAAGATAAGAGGAATTTGTTATAGATGTTTACTGATTACATTGACTGCGCAAATGGCGGTGTTTCAAAAAGTTTGGCGCAGAGAACCGATTTTTAATTTAAGTGTTCGTTAAATGACTGTATTGAATTGGTTTCTTTTAACTGCAGGTTAACGACTCGTCAGCTCGTCTTTACAAAACTTTACGAATGCAAAGAATGTAAATTTAATGCAAATAGTAATAGTTATCACTTATATTTCCCATCGAAATAATTCAGTGGTACCGGAAACGGTCTAACGGACACATCGAATAAATAACAAAGTGTTCGTCTAAAAGAATAAAAGTGGAGAAAAGGACATGTTTTCAAAAAAGCCATTGGCTTTAGTGATCGGCGCAGTATTAGCTTCACCAGCAGTATTGGCAGAAGCAGTAAAAACTGACGAACATATGGTTGTTGAAGGTCGTGATTACGGTTATAAAGCCGACACGAATACAACAGCAATGCGCATGGAGGCGACTCAATTAGAGACTCCAGGACAAGTTACGATTATCAGTGAGCAAATCATTGATGAGCAACGCGCAAGCACGCTTGGCGAAGTATTAAAAAATGATGCGTCAATTTCAGCGGGTTCTAAATCAACAAACCGTGAGCGCTTCAACCTACGTGGTTTCTCTCTAGGAAGCAGTTCTGGTTACTTGCGTGATGGCGTTCAACACTGGTCTCATTACCGTCAACCGGTAGAACTACTAGAACGCGTTGAAGTACTAAAAGGCCCAGCAGGTTTACTCTACGGTAAATCAGCACCAGGCGGCCTTGTTAACATGGTTACTAAGAAGCCAACGTATGAAACTCAAGTTAATGTGAGCCAAGACATTGGTTCTGACAACTACACTCGTACGACCGCTGATGTAAGTGGTTCATTGAATGATGACCAAACATTACGTGCTCGCGCTATAGTTTCAAAAGAAAATCAAGATTCTTACCGCACCCGCTTTGACGGCACAGATGTAGAGACAGAGCGTTTTGTTGGTGGCCTATTTGTTGATTACGATATCAACGAAGATGTGATGCTATCTGCGCATTACGACCGCACTCAAGAGCTGGGTGATTTAGATAACGGCTCTAAGATTGATAAGACAACGGGTAAAGCGATCAACCCAAATACGGTTAATGATCAACGTTTTGCACAAACAGATAACGATGTTGCAAACTACGGCGTGGGTCTTACAGCAAACTTAAACGATGCATGGTCGGTTAAGTCTGGCATTAACCGCCAGTTTTACGAGCGCCGTCGCACAGAGTCAAAAAACGAAGTTAAAGAAAACAAGAAAAACAAAACTTTCGGATATCAAGTTTCTGATCGCCATGATGAATGGACGTTCGATACGGCCTATGTAGATTTCACGGGTGATTTTGACGCTCTTGGCGTAAACCACCGTCTATTGGTTGGCGCTAATGGACTGCACTACGATTACAAGCGCTTATATGTACGAGATTATGCTTGTGAAAATGCATCAAAAGCAGATGCAATGAAAGAGTGTGGCAAAGGCTTTGATATGCCAGCGGACATTCATTACAAAAATGATGATTCACAATCGCACTCACAAAGCCAACACTACGGTCTATACGTTCAAGACCTTGTGACTTTTAACGACCAATGGCAAGCGCTTGCAGGTGTTCGTTTAGCTTACGATAAGACGATCAGCAACAAAGGCACGTCAAAATCGAAAGAGCAGACGTACAACAACCTTTTACCAAAATTAGGTGTGGTGTACTCACCGGCTGAAAATGGTTCAATTTATGCTGTTTACTCTGAAAGTTTTGAACCTGTAGGTGAAATCTCAAACCCGAAAGATGTGAACTTCGGTCAATCACAAAAGCCGAAACAAGGATCATTGTACGAGCTAGGCTCTAAGTGGGAATTGTTTGACGAGCGTTTATTCGTATCAGGTGCACTATTCCAGATCACACAAACGAACATGCAAGTTACAGAAGACCTTCCTGCATCTCATGCAAAAGATACTCGTACTACACAGGTGGGTGAGCAAGTTCACACCGGTGTGGAGCTAGCTGCGACGGGCTACGTGACGGATGCGTTCTCTGTAAGTGCATCAACAATGTTCTTAGATGCTGAATATAAGAATGACCCTGCTCTTAATGGTAAAACACCAGCAGACGTTCCTGAATTTACTGCAAGCATCTGGTCTACTTACGCATTCAACAACGGTACTGATGTAAACCTAGGTGTGTATCACGTAGGTGAGCGTTACACTGAAAGTGCTAACACATTTAAGAAAGACGCTTACACTCGTGTAGATGCTGGTGTTGCACATACTATCAAGTACGATGAGAACCTAGATTTTGTTGCACGCTTTAATGTAGAGAACCTGTTTGATACAGATTACCTAGAAGGCGGCAGCACACGTGGCGTTGTTGTTGGCGAAGGTCGTAACTACATGGCTACGTTACAGGTAAAATACTAATTTGTTAGTAGGGTACTATTGGTAGCTTAAATATTAAGGGGAAGGTTTCGACTTTCCCCTTTCTTGATTCTGCTATTTAGTAAAAATACCCCTAGCAATGCGAGTGGTTTTTAATGATAATGAGACTGCTTATCAATAAAACTCATTTGTTCTTCTTCTAAAGTAAATGACTACAATTATGAATCTTTTAAAAACTAGCCTAGCACTTGCCATCAATTTGGTTGCAACGTCATCGATGGCAAACAGCTTGGATCAAGCTCAATCAATTCAAAACAAGACCAATAACGCGTCGGCTTCGAGCCAAAAGGTTATTGATAAAAGCTCACAAGCAACATTATTGCTGCAAGCTGAGGTTGAGCGCCTGCAAGAAGAAGTGAAAAATTTAGAAATCTATCACGATCATCTTGCCGCATTGGTTAAGAGCCAAGATCAAGAAGCGCTGAGTATTGAAGGGCAGATCGACGAAATCAAACTAACACGTCAAGGTGTTGTGCCTTTAATGTACAAGATGATCGATGGTCTCCAGGAAGTTATTGAAAGCGATCTACCTTTCAAGACAAATAGCCGTCTGCGTCGCGTTGAAAAGCTGAAAGCGATGATGACTCGTGCTGATGTCAGTGATGCTGAAAAATATCGCCGTATTTTAGAGGCGTACCAAATTGAAGTGGATTACGGTATTAAGCTAAGTTCTTATTCAAGCCGTGTCGAGTTAAGTCAAGATAAAGTGCTTGAAGTTGATATTTTGCATCTTGGCCGCATTTCACTGGTCGCTCGTAACTTAAATGGTACCCAATATTGGTCTTGGGACCAAAATAGCGATCAATGGCAAGAGTTGGATTCTTCGATGAAATCTGAGTTGGACAAAGCGTACGATATTGCTAATAAGCAAGCGTCTCCAAGCTTAATTACTTTACCTGTTTCTTTAACTGTTGCGGAGGTTAAGTAATGTACTTAAAGCCATTAGCAGCATTGCTTTGCATTACGTCAATTTCATTTTCTGCTTTCTCTGCATCAGACACGACAGCTCAGCTTGTTAACAAAGCAAAATCAGAGAGTCGCACGCAAGCGTCTCATAACGTAATTCGTGAAGCTGACTTTAAAAAGACAGAACAACAACTCAAAGCGATCAAAGCACAGCTTGAAGCTAAACGTAGCTCTATTCAAGGTGCGACCGATGTTCTGACTCAGACATTCAGTGATAACGAAAACAAGCTTGCTCGTTTAGAAGAGAAACTGCGTTTAGAAACAGGTAGCTTAGGTGAGTTGTTTGGCGTTGTAAGACAAAATGCAAAAGACCTTGAACATGAGCTTACGGATACAGTAACTAACGTAGATCGCGCAGCGTATACAGAAACTGTTTATCAAATCGTGGACGCAAAATCATTACCGTCAATGCCCCAGTTAACAGGTCTTTGGTTGAGCATGATGGAGCAAATTCAAGCAAGTTCAGAGATAAGCAAGTCGACAGTTTCACTAGTTAATAGTGAAGGGGTCACTGAAAAGGCAGAAGCTTATCGACTGGGTTCTATTGGCTTAGTTGCTGAGTCAGGTTACGTATGGTGGGATGCTAGACATCAAGATGCAATAGTTTACTTGAAGCAGCCTTCACAAGGTCCAACACTGGCGTCGCTTTCTACTTTAGCTAATGGCGAAGTGTCTAACGTGGTCGTCGATCCCTCTCGTGGATTCATGCTAGAACAATTAGCTTTGGAACCAAGCCTAGCTGATCGTCTGCAAGCAGGTGGCCTAGTTGGTAAAGTTATTCTTGGCTTGTTGGCAATCGGCTTAATCATCGCATTGGTTCGTGGTATTTCTTTGGCTATCGCTCGTCAGAAGATTCGCGCTCAACTTAAAAAACCTGAACAAGCGGGAGACAACCCTCTGGGTCGTGTTCTTGCGGTTTACAGCAAAGAGAAAAATCAAACAGTAGAAGCATTAGAACTGCGACTTTTAGAAGCGGTAGTGGATGAACAAACTCACCTAGAGAAAGGTTTATCAATGCTGAAGCTTCTAGCTGCTCTAGCACCAATGCTTGGCTTGCTAGGTACCGTAACCGGCATGATAGAAACATTCCAAGTGATCACACAGTTTGGTAATGGTGACCCTAAAGTAATGGCGGGCGGCATTTCGATGGCACTTGTTACAACGGTACTTGGCCTTGTTGCTGCAATGCCACTGCTATTGGCACACAACATTCTGAGTACTCAGTCAGAGAACATTCGTAATATTTTGGAGAAACAGGGCATTGGCCTTGTTGCTGAGCAGGCAGAGAAGTCTATTGAACCAAGCGCTGTTGTTTCACAAGTTGGGACTGCCGCGTAATGGATATTTTGTCGGGTTCTCTATTACCAGCGAGTTGGTTAACGAGTAACTGGCTGCTGTCTTTATCAAACTTTATGGATCAGGGCGGTTTCGTCCTGTGGTGGCTAGCGGCTGTCGTCCTCGTTTTTTGGGTACTTGTGGTAGAACGTGTGCTTTATCTCGCGTTCTATTTTCCAAAGCAACGCCAAGCTTGGATTACAAAGTGGCATGAAAGAGAAGATCACTCTTCTTGGCATGCTAAAGCCATTCGTGAAGGTTGGTTGGGGCAAGCGAGTATCTTGCTTAACCAAAACTTGAACTTTATTAAGCTGTTAGTTGCTATTTGTCCGATGTTGGGTTTGCTCGGTACCGTAACCGGTATGATCTCCGTTTTTGATGTCATGGCGACTCAAGGAAGCAGTGATCCTAAATTGATGGCCTCAGGTATCTCGTTGGCAACTTTACCAACGATGGCGGGTATGGTTGCTGCATTAGCGGGCATGTTTGTTCATGCTCGTTTAGCGAAAGTCTGTAACCGCTTAGAATTGAAATTAGAAAAATCTTTAAGGAGTCAACGATGAGACTCGGTCGACGTCATTCTAAAAACGAAGAGGCTCAAATAGACCTTACTTCGATGCTTGATATCGTATTCATCATGCTTATTTTCTTCATTGTGACGAGTTCATTTGTTCGTGAATCTGGTGTTGAAGTCAATCGCCCGCAAGCTTCAAATGTAGTGAGCCAAAAAGATGCAGGTATCTTTGTCGCGATTACTTCTGCGAATGACATTTTCATAGATAAACGTGTTGTGGATGTTGAACGTGTTCAAGCGACGTTAGAACACTTGTTGCTAGAACAACCTGATGCTTCTTTGGTTATTCAGGCGGACGAGCATGCTTATAACGGTACGGTTGTTAAAGTGATGGACGCTGCCAAAGGTGCGGGTGTTAAAAATATTGCGCTTGCAGCTGAAAAGCGATGATCTTGGAGGATCTTAATCAATGATTCGCCTATTTCTTGCATTACCTTTAGCGGGAGCGTTGGGTTTAGCACTATTTTCTTTCATGGCTTGGATGGTCGATAATGGACACCAACGTTCGCCAGAAAATGGTGAGACGTTAAGTTTCAACATGGTGATGGTTGAACAAGAACAAGAAGTACAGAGAAGACAACGTGCAGTCCCGGAACAACCCGAAATGCCAGAGCTGCCACCGCAAGCGCAAACGTCTCAGTCGCAAGCTGAAGTAACGCCTCTGAATTCAATGTCTTCACTGTCTTCACTGTCTTCACTGGATTTGAATACTTCAATTGAAGGCCTAGCGATTAACGCTCCAACATTTTCTGATTTTGGGTCAAATCAACAGATAATGCCGCTTTATCGAGTTGAACCTCGTTATCCAGCAAAAGCGCTCAAGCGTGGCGCTGAAGGGTATGTCATTTTGTCTTTTACAATCGATGAAACAGGACGTTCTGTTGATATTCAAGTTACGGATGCAAATCCACGTCGTATGTTTGAACGTGAAGCGATAAGAGCACTTAAAAAATGGAAGTATCAACCTAAAGTCGTCGATGGAAAAGCGGTAGCTCAGGTTGGTCAAACCGTGAAACTAGAGTTTAAGTTGGCAAAATGATGAAACAGATATGGATATTAGTGGGCTTGTTGATAATGCCCCTTACAGTACCGGCAAAAGAGCTTACCCAATACACCGTTATTCGTGTTCAAAAGGCGAATAAACTTGCTCAAGAGGAGCACGTTAAACAGGCGATTGAGGTTTTGGCTAGTTTAGAGTTATCTAAAGGCTATGACAAAGCCTATGTCGCTCGCATGCTTGGTGTGTTTTACTGGCAAGATGGTAAAACAGAGACGGCAATCAAGCAGCTTACTTATGCAGTGGGTAGTGGCTTATTGGTCGATGAGCAAGCTTGGGCAACGAAACGTATGTTAGCTGATTTGCTGCTTAGCGAGCAGCATTTTAAAGCGGCATTACCACACTATTATGAGCTCGTTAAAACAGCACCGGAAGCTGAAAAGAAAGACACGCTATGGATGCGAATTGCTCAAGCTGAATACCAAATTGAAAACTGGACGAAAGTACTGGCGGCTATAGGTAATCATAACAAGTTTAATTCAAAACCACAGTTGTCGCCTCTCTCGTTAAAGCTGGGTGCTCAACTACAGTTAAAACAATGGAAGCAATCAATTCCTACGTTAGAAAGTTTAGTTGAACTTCAACCCGAAAAAGACAACTGGTGGCGTCAACTGGTCGGGATTCAGTTAAGGCTAGAACGTAGCCGAGATGCGTTGAATACCTTAGCGCTTGCTGAGCTACAAGGTGTTGAACTGAATAATTCAGACCGTCGGCTACTTGCTCAACTGTACGCGAAACGAGGCATCCCTGAGCGCGCTGCGCAAGAAATTAGCAAGTTAGATGACGCAAACAGCGATGTTCAACTTCTGGCTGAGCAAGCAACCTACTGGCAGCTAGCGAAAGAGTGGGACAATGCGATTGAAGTGTGGACGTTAGCGTCGAACATGAACACTCGATACCATTGGAATGTTGCTCAATTATTGGTTCAGCAAGGTTACTACAAGCGAGCTCTGGTTGTTTTAGACAAAGTGAAAGACAAGAACAAGCAAGCTGACGTTGCATTAGCGAAAGTACGTTCATGGTATAAGTTGAAGAACTTAGATAATGCTCTCGCTCAAGCTAAGCGCGCGAACAACATTGAACCGTCTTCTGAGGCTAAAGGCTGGATCAAATATTTGACCCAGCTGAGAACGGTCAGCGAAAGTGGAAACGCCTAATCACATATAGTTAGAAGCTAGAAAGCAGAGTACTAAATAAGACAGTGAAAGGGTGTCATTTGAATGTTCAAATGACACCCTTTTTTTGTATTCAATAGACTTAAACCTTAAACCTTGGTGCTTGAGCGGTGCGGTTGTTTGACTGAGGTAAGAATAATACCAATCACAGTAAGTAAGTGATCATAAATAGCGCAGGAAAAATGCTTGAGAACAAGTCGGAAATTTTCGATAAGTAGTTATTCTACAATCAAAATTTCTAACGATGTTATCGAGTGTTTTAACCAGCTAGGATGAACAGTTATTTACTACTAGTGGTATAAAGATAAAGAGAATTCAAGTTAAAGGATGCACATCTCGCCACTGTGTGATCCCGCAATGATCACTCCGCTTTGGTTTACAATCCAGTTAATGGTGCAGTCACGATAGGGGTTTTTGAAAGAATGCTGTATTTCACCATTCTCGAGTGAGGTTTGAGTTTCTACCCAAGCAAATGTGCGTGACTCCCAAAATGTAACAGCTTGAGAGTGGGGCGTTAAATACAAAGCTTGAGCATCTGCAATATTGGAACCGATGTAACTCTCGACATGTTCGTCAGTACTAACAATCTGGCTAGTACAAGCCGTTACCAATACAGCCAAAGCTACAATCATACGCATTTCTAAATCCTTTTAAACTTGCATGGTTATGTCTGTTTTATAGTCAATAAGCTTAAACCACTCTTGAGCTAATCGTCATGCCAATGCCCTTGATAGTGATCTCTGTTCTAAATAGCTTCAACTTCCTTTCTTAAATGCACGGAACTCCGACTAAACAGGGCCATTTTATAAGCTCTAGAGCTCAGGATATCTACGTTTCCCACTTATATTGCCGCGATTCTTATACGTATACAGTTCGATTGTTCTTCAGTAGATGTTATGTGAATTTCCTTGCGACGCGCGAGAAACGTAAACAATGTAAATTGAATGCCAATACGAATTATTATCAACTAAATTATCGCCATAAAATCTATAGGTACTGGTTTGTATGTCGTTAAAAAGTAGGGCAGTTCAATCATGGGCTCGTCGACTTCATGTTTATATTTCTATGGCGCTGCTGTTTGTTGTTCTTTTCTTTTCAGTGACAGGCATCACACTTAATCGCCCTGAGCTATTTGAATCCAGCCAACCCAATATCCAACACTCTACGCTAACGCTTCCCACGAGTTTGTTTACGATTCAAGACGGTCGACTGAAAGCCGACGAGTCTGCTTTTGAAAAGTTTTTATTTGAAGAAGCAAACCTATCTGGCGTTCCTTCGGGGTTAGACATCTACGCAGAGATTGAAGACGGTGAGTTGCTCATCGGTGAAGTGTCTATGGACTTCAAAGGACCTGGCTACAACGCTTCTGTGTTTGTTGATGTGACTTCTGAAATGGTCGAGGTCGAAACCACGAATTACGGCGTGATTGCCCTGTTGAACGACCTACACAAAGGTCGTAACAGCGGTGAGGTCTGGAAATGGTTCATCGATATCACTGCACTACTGATGGTCTTCTTTGTACTGACTGGCGTGTGCTTACTGTTACCTAAGAAAAAAACACTCAATACCTCTATTAAATGGACGGTATTTGGGTCTGCAATTTCACTTGCTATCTATTTTGTCGCCGTACCGTAACCCGCGATCCGATCCATGAGGCGGTGTGAAGGTGAATTAAAGGCGCAACGGATTTGAAAGGTTGTTAAACATGAAAAAAATGAATTGGAGCAAATCGCTCCTTGCTTTGTCTCTTTTACCAAGCTTAGGCATGGCTGAGGTGCTTCCTGACACAGCAAAGCTCGATGTGCATTTCGAGTTACCAAGAATTGAGGCCTCTCCATACAAGCGCCCTTACGTAGCGATATGGGTAGAGAACAGTGAAAGAAAGTCAGTGAAAACGATCGAGCTTTGGGTCGGCCAAGATGAATGGCTTAAAGATTTACGAAGTTGGTGGCGAAAAGTCGGACGTTACGACCGCGAACTCGTTGATGCCGTGACTTCCGCAACACGTCCTGTTGGTCAATATCGTTTTGCTTGGGATGGCAAAAATGATGCCGGTCAATCGTTAGAGCAAGGTGAATACACGGTTCATATTGAAGTTGTACGTGAACATGGTGGCCGAAACTATCTTCGCCAAAAAGTAGCACTCACTGACAAAAATGCTTCTTACCAATTAGAACCAACGGAAGAGACCGGTCAGATTACGCTCAACTATATCGTTAAGTAGTAGATAAAGAAGCGATAAATAATGGTAGCCATCGTAGACGCTCATTGAGTGACACGATTAAAAATTACAAATAATGGAATTGAACATGATGAAACAGACAAAAATAAAGGCGCTTGCTCTTGCGGGTGTAATGGCGTTCGGTCTAGCAGCAACGACGACTGCACAAGCTCACCCTCGTTGGGTTTTGCCTTCTCATTTCACCGTTTCTAAAGAGGGAGGGGATTGGCTAACGTTCGATGTGACGGCATCTCATGGAGCGTTTGTTTATGATAAACCAGCGGGCAGCGAAAATGCATATGTAATTATGCCAGATGGTCGTAACGAGCGTCCCAATTTTGTTGTTCGTAGTAAACGCCGTTCAATCTTTGATTTTTACTTTGAAGAAGAAGGCACACACAAGGTTGCGATTAACAACCAGCCGTCATACTACACGCTATACAAAGCGGGTCGTCGTGACACAGAGAAATGGATTAAAGCAACCAAAGTTGAGCGTGATTCATTGCTACCTGAGAATCCACGTGACGTGATAACACAGCTCAGCTTCACTCGCGCAGAAAGCTACATTACTGTTGGAAAGCCAACGGAAACAGTATTCAAAATTGAAGGCAAGCTTCTTGAGTTGAAGCCCGTGACACACCCTTCCGACATTCTTGAAGGCGAACCGGTGACATTCCAATTCTTCTTCAACGGTGAAATCCAGAAAGACGTGAAAGTAGATATTACTCGTGAAGGTACGCTTTACCGCAACCATCAAGAACAAATTGATTTAGTGAGTAATGAAAATGGTGAAATTACTTTCACTCCGGCCGTTGCTGGTCGTTACATAATGAAAGCGAACTATAAAGGAGAGTTGGTTGACAACCCATTGGCAGACAAAGCAAGTGCGAATGTGCACCTAACGTTCGAAGCTCAGATTCAATAGGCGGTTTTTCCGGGGCTGAATCCTTGAATTATTAGACTACCAACTATCTGACTAGAACTTTTTGGTCACCATTATTAGTTGAAAAAGACAAGGGCTCATTTGAGCCCTTTATTGCTCAGTTTACTACTGAGAATTTGCACTGTGGCTAGGGTACGAACCATGACAATAAAAACAAAACTTAACGTATTAATGACTCCTTGCTTAGCTCTGGGACTTGGTTTCGCTGCATTACCTGTGCAAGCACATTTTCCGTTGATGAGCTGTTGGTTTGAAGGCAAAACGGTTGCCTGTGAAGCGGGTTACTCTGATGGTAGTAAAGCGATAGATTACGCAGTCGCGATGTACGACTACGAAGATAACTTGATAGCGAAAGAGATGACGGATAAACGCTCTATTGTCGAATTTCCAAACCCAAATTCTGAGTTTTACCTTGTGTTTGATTCAGGTCACGAGTTTCCTGTTGAAGTCGACGTTGTAGAGATCAAAGAAAAATGATGATTCAAAGTGTACGCGCTGACACAGGCGGAAGAGAGGGCAAGTGGGTTGGCCTAATCATTATATTCATCCTTTGTTTTGCGACGGTTGCTATTCCGTTTAATCAAGCAGAATCTCATATCGAAGTGACCCTTGATCACCAAGTCTTAGTGACTGATGTTGAACAAGAAAACTTGGCGATGCTGTCAGAACTCCGTTTAGCTCATGAAGAGATTCGTGATCTTCGCATGGACTTAGACGGCGAATGGCCAAGTGTTGTGTCACTTAAAGATGAATGGGTTGCGCCATTTGTTGAAGACCAGAGTTGGAAGCGCAAAGGTTCTCATGCTTGGCTATTGGACGAGCGTGGTTACTACTTTTCTACGCCAAGTGAACACGCTACATCAAGTGAATATGCTGCACAAAGCGATCATGGCTTCGCGGACTCCTTTATTTTGAATGCGAATAGTGTTTCTCCGGAAATCTGGATTTTCTTTGGTGGTGTCGCAAGCCAACCTACTCAATTTGATGAAAACACATTGGAATCCGCAGGCTGGAAACTGGTGGTGAACGAGTCAGAAGTATCTGAACAACATGACGCTGCTTCTCATTAAGCAATGTTTCAAACTTTAGGTTCTCATCAGCAATATGTTCAAAAAGAAGATGTTCACAAAATCAAAAAGCTTACGGACTAATCAGCTCATTGACCATAAGTTCACAAATAATAAGAGATTTACTATGCGATTCATGACTCTATTGATGTCGTTAATGGCGGTGTTATCGACACCCAATGCATTGGCAAAAGAATACACAGTCGACAGCGATAAGTTGACGATAGGTATTACCCTACAGCCTTACTATAGCTACGTAAAAGCAGTGGTAGGTGACAAAGTGAACATCCTTCCTTTGGTTGATGCTGGCTTTAACCCGCATAACTACTTACCACAACCAAATGACTTGAAGCGATTGAGCCAGATGGATGCAATCGTGGTAAACGGTATTGGCCACGATGACTTCGCACTAAAAGTCATTTCAGCTGCGCAACGTGATGATTTAATGGTCATCGAAGCGAACAAAGAAGTACCTCTACTTCCTGCATTAGGCCAGTCTGTTGGCCAAGGCGCAGTGAACCCACATACGTTTGTTGGACTTTCTACAACAATCCAAAAGGTGTACACCATCGCGAGTGAAGTTTCTAAGCTCGACCCAGACAACGCGGCGTTTTATCGCAAGAACGCGCGTAAGTACGCCAAGCAATTTCGTTTTATGAAGCGTGATGCGATGTTGTCATTAGGTGAACTCGATACTTCAGGCATGAAAGTGGCGACCACGCACAATGCTTATGGGTACATTCTGCAAGAGTTTGGGGTGGATGTTGCGGCGGTGATTGAGCCGGCACACGGTGTTGAACCAAGTGCGAGCCAACTGCAAGATACGATCGAGAAAATCCGCGCATCAGGCATTGATGTTCTGTTCTACGAGCTAAACATGCCAAACCGCTTTGTTGACACGATTGAAGCAGAAACAGGCGTTCAGCTTTACCGTTTCTCTCACATGACGCACGGTGAGTATCAAGACGATAAGGTAGAAGTTGAGATGAAGAAGAACTTAGAAACGTTAATCGAAGCCATGAAATTTGCTGCGGCTAACCAGGCTAAAAGTGGGAAGGCGTAATGCAAGGTCCATCGATTTCAATCAACCAACTCGGTCTGCAATACGACAACAACGTGATTCTTGATGATATCACGCTAGATCTTAAAGCGGGTGAGTGCCATGTGATCATGGGGCCAAACGGCGGTGGCAAAACCTCTTTGCTACGTTCAGTTCTTGGTTTGACGCCTTTCTCTGGTCAAATCAACATTCATTGGCCAGAAAAGCCAAGCATTGGTTACGTTCCTCAGAAAGCGACCTTCGAATCGAGTTTACCTCTGACGGTAATGGATTTCGTCCTGCTTAACCAAACTCGAATTCCACTGTTTTGGCGTCGTAAGTCTAAGCAATTGGATCTTGCATTAGCGCAACTCGACCGTGTGGGTATGGCGACTCGTAGCGACCGCCGTATGGGGCAGCTATCGGGTGGTGAGCAGCAACGCGTGTTGTTTGCACAAGCATTACTGGATAACCCAAGTTTATTGGTGTTGGACGAACCCACTACCGGCATGGATGAACAAGGCGTTCGTTATTTAGAATCGCTAGTTCGTGAATGCGTTGATGAAGGCCGTACGATTCTTGCCGTTCACCATGATGTAACCGCAGTGCGTCGCCTTGAAGCGAATGTACATGTTGTGAATCGATTCTTGGTGGATAGTGGTCCACATGAACAAGTACTACACCCTACTAAAATCGAGAGTCTGTTTCAGCACTATAGCAGTGGATCTGCCATCCCCAAATCGAAGGAGGTTGCGTAATGGAGTGGTTACGACAACTTGCCATTAGTGGCGTTGAAGCGGGTTGGTTATCAGACAGCTTCATGTATGCGTTTATGGTGAATGCACTGGTTGCCGCATTGTTACTTGGCCCGTTATTAGGTGGCCTTGGTACTTTGGTGATTGCTAAACGCTTGGCATTCTTCTCTGAAGCGGTAGGTCACGCAGCATTAACCGGTATTGCCATTGGTGTTTTGCTTGGTGAGCCACCAGAAAACCCAATTATTGGCTTGTTTAGCTTCTGTATGATCTTCGCTTTGCTTCTTCACTTTGTAAGAAACAGAACCAATGTGCCATACGATACCTTAGTCGGTGTTTTTCTAGCGCTAGCATTGGCAGTAGGTGCGGTATTGCTGATGTACGTGGCGCGTAAGATCAATATCCACATGCTTGAGAACGTGTTATTTGGCTCGATTCTCACGGTAACAGACCAAGATTTAGCAATTCTCGCAGGCAGCTGCGCGCTCATCATTTTGCTCTTGATACCGACGTTCAACCGTATTCTTCTCACTTGTATTAGCCCGGATATTGCCAAGGTGCGCGGCTATAACACCAGCTTCTATGACTACCTGTTTGTGATGATGATTACTTTGGTGACGATTGCCGCGGTGAAGATCGTGGGTGCCGTTTTGGTTGGCGCGTTATTACTGATTCCGGGTGCGACGGCACGATTGTTGACTAAACGCATGGGGAGCTTTGTTTTGCTTTCTGCGTTGCTGGCAACCATCGCGTGTTTAGTCGGAACGGTATTACCGATGGAACTTAAACTGCCAGTGCCGTCAGGCGCTTCAATCATCATCGTTTCTGCAACGTTTTTCCTAGCAGCAACGCTATACCGAATTATAAGAAAGGCTTAACCATGACTCCTTTAATGAATCGTACTTCAAGCTCAGTAAAAACAGCGGCTCAAGTGGGTGTACTTGGTAGTGTGTTAATGGCTGGATCTGTGGTGTCACTGAACGCTAACGCAGAGGATATCCTAACCAGTACACCTGTGACTTATGCTTTGGCGACAGAGCTAACCAAAGGCACCGACATTACGACCGAATACCTACCACCAAAACGCTACGGTATTGATCGCTTACCTAACTGGTTTGGTACTAAGGGTGAAAGCAAGGTGCTTAAGTCAGGAGAGAAGGCGACCGTTGCGTTAACGCTGTCATCTATTTGGCAAGCGGATCCTACATTTGTATACGCAAGGCAAGGCAATATCCGCTTGGTTGAGGTGGATGCCGCTCAAGCTATTACACCGCGAGCACAAGGTGTTGCCGCGTTGACGCTATCAAGTGGTGATGTGTCTAAGTTCGCGTGGTTAAACCCAACTAATTTAACGCGCATGGCGGCAATTGTGGCTGACGACTTTAAGTTATTGTGGCCAGCGCAAGCAGAGACGATTGATAGCAACCTACAACGCGTAATGCTTGATGTTCGTGAACTGATTAACAAGCAACAAGCAGTGTTATTGGATAACGACGTAGATTCAGTATTGTTGCTTTCAGAAAGCTTGGAAGATTTCGCCTCTGGTAGTCAACTGTTTGTTGAAGACCGTATGTTCAAAGCAGAACTGGAATGGACAGAGCAAGATAAAGCGAAGCTTAAAGCGATGTTTTCAGAAGACGATGCTCTATGGTTAGTGACAGCAAAAAAGCCTACGACTTTGATTAAGTCACTGGTGCCTAATGAGCGAATTCTTGTTGTTGACTCGGTAGACCGTTGGGGAAGAGCAGGGATTAATGCAAAAGCGCCGTTCGCACGCTGGGAAGTTAAACCATTCAAAGGTTAATTGAATAGCTAAGTCGCTAGGTTAATACGGTAGGATCAAAAAAGCAGCCCAAATAGAGGCTGCTTTTTTCGTTCTTGTCCAATGGCTTTGTTCGGAGAGCTAGACAAGAGTACTGCGAGTTTACGATTTACTCTGCAGCTTTTGTCTCTTTAGTTTCGATACCAGCTTCTTCAGATTCAGTAGTCACTTCTACAGATCCTTCTGCTTGTTCTAGAGCGGCTTTCGCTTGCTCTTCAGCTTCCATTTTTGCGCGATCAGCTTTAGAAATATAGCGAGGCTTGTTGCTACCATGCAGTTTAGAATTCGCCTGTTTCTGTCTTTTCTTTAGAATTTGATTGATTTTTTTCTTACGGTTCATTGCTGCATAGCCTTGTATTTAGTTTATGCGGTGGAGGATAATCATTTTAGATCTAGAACTCAATATTTACATGGTATTCAGCAAGGAAAATATCACTATGCAGACAGTCGAGACCACTCGTTTACGATTAAGAATGATCACTCCTCAAGATGCGGCGTTTATCCAGCGATTATATAGCTCAGAAGATTTCTTGCGTTACATCGGAGACAAGGAGATCACTGATACTGACAAGGTTGTGAATACATAGAAAACAACATTCTCAAAATGCATCAAGAGAAAGGTGTGTGCTTATTGGTGGTTGAAATTAAAGATTCCTCAACGCCAATTGGAGTATGCGGATTAATTAAAAGAGATACCTTAGAGTCTTATGATATTGGTTATGGTTTTGTCCCTGAAGTCTATGGGCAAGGTTTTGCATTAGAAGCGGCACAAGCGATAATTGAACAAGCTAAGCATAATGCTGATATCGATCATTTAGTTGCCATCACTACCTCTGATAACATTCGAAGTATCGCACTACTGACTAAGTTAGGTTTTGTGTTCGAACGAGTTGAAGAGGCGATTAATGAAAGCGTCAATCTCAACCTGTACGGTTTCTCATTAGGTAATTAATCATGTTCCAACATAACAACATTCTACAAGGCGAGCTCGAGACGGAGTACAAAACCGTTATTGCGATGGTGCACATTTACTGCAAAGATCACCATGGTGCGGTTCGTCAGAATAACGTGTTATGTGAAGAGTGTGAGCAACTGTTGCGTTATGCAGAGACACGACTTGATAGATGCCCTTATGGCGAAGCAAAGCCGACCTGTAACAAGTGTCCGATTCATTGCTATAAGCCTGACCCGAAAGAGCAGATGCGTTTAGTGATGCGCTATGCAGGGCCAAGAATGCTACTTAAGCATCCGATTTTAGCAATACGACATTTGATTCATGAGAAACGTAAAGTGCCAGAGAAGCCACTGCCGAATGTGTCTAATCGCCATATTCGAATGAACAAGAAGTAACTGGTGCTTTAGATTGGTCGCAGAAGAAACGAAAAAGGTCTGATTGCTCAGACCTTTTGTGTTTCTGCTAACTGCATTATCAGAAGGCATACTTTAAGTATAAAGCTACGCCGCTTGAGGCTCGTCGTAGGTCACTGTGAGATTGTTGATCCAGCGTCGGCTCAAGTAACGGTGCGAGCATATTGCCAGTTTCACCACTTCTTCAACCAACATCAGGCCATAGATGTATTTGAAATCCCATCCAGCGACAAACGCGCCGTAAACACACACTGGAATGCCCACCATCCACATCGCGATGAAATCCATTCGCAAGCAAAAAGCGTTATCACCACCAGCACGAATAATACCGTTAATGATCACCATGTTGAGCATACGAATCACCACTGCAAAACACATGATCATCATTGCTGGCGAAGCAAGCGGGTACAATGCATCTGTAGAAAGGTTTAACCATGATAGTACATGCTCTTTACCCATAAACAGTAGCAAGCCAACGACAGCGCCAAAGCCAACGACGGCTTTAATGAATGTTAGACCCATGCTCATCGCGTCATCAAATTCATCACGGCCCAGCGAATGGCCAAGCAATACTGAACACGCTACGGAGATACCAAAGAAGATCGAGTAACACAGCGATTCGAACGGCGCGAGCATCGAGAACACCGCAAGTTCAGTCGTGCCCATGTGACCAAAGATCATTTGATATGCCATTGTGCCCATTGCCCACAACACGGCATTCATCGTTAGCGGCAACGCAATACGACGGTAAGAAAGCCACAGTGATGGACGGTGTGGTGAGCTTGGGGTGGTTAGCAGCCAGTGTTTACGCACACGCATGTAGCTATACATTAAGCCTACTTGAATCAATCGCGCTAAGGTTGTCGCCAATGCAGCACCTGCAACGCCCATTGCTGGAATGCCGAAAGCCCCTTTAATTAGAACGAAGTTAAGCGCAATGTTGAGTGCAATAGTAATACCACCTAACAATAGTGGAGTTACGGTGTCACCTGATGAGCGCATGCTTGCTTCTACCACTACAACAATGTGAGTTAGAAGTAGAACAGGGAACCCATACCATAGGTAAGTCGCTCCAAGCTCAATCACGGTTTGATCGCTAGTTTGCAACATCATTAAAAACTGAGAACCAAGAGTGATGATTGCTGTAACAGGCAGGAGAACTTTTAAACCAAACACCATCGCGATAGATGACACGGTACGTGCACTTTTTCGGTCATTCTTTCCCCAGTATTGAGCAACTAATGTACCGTTTGCTGAGGCCAACCCTGCCATAATCATAATCGCAACGAAGTGCCATTTTGATGCAATTCCCACAGCGGCTGCTGCTTCCATACCAAAATCGCTGACCATCAAGACGTCAGCAAGGGCAAGAATAGCAACCAGCGCACTTTGCAAAGCTACAGGTAAACCAAGTTTAACGATACGAGGTAATATGCTCTCTGGCTTGTTATTCATAGATGAGTTAGGGTTGATGTTAGTTGTCATAAGCTCTCCGATTTATGGCAGAACTATAGTGATTTGAGCGAAGTAACAACATGTTTAAAAAACAACAAAACCTGTGCGAATCCGTCATTGATACCATGGAGCCTAAATCAACGTGGCAAGATGATGTTTTTCTCGCGGAACATTGCAAAGAACGTTTTTTGACCGTTGAAGATATCCCAGAGATGAAAAGCTTTGGTGTCTATATGGGCGGTATGGCAAAACTATACGATGGTTATTGGGTTGAGCGAGAATCCGTTAATGTTCATACGTTGATTTTCACTATGGAAGGTGGCGGCATTCTAACAACCACGACATCAGTACAAGCGATTACACCGTATACGCTGGTGGTTCTTCCTGCCGGAACCCCATTTCGTTTTGAACTCGATCCGCAATATAACTATTGGAAAATGGCGTGGATGTTGACCCCCGATACTAAGCAGTGGCAGCACATAGCAAGTTTAGGTCAGGGGATTGTGCCTTTTGGAGAGTGTGAGCAGATCTGGTCATTAATGAACTTGGTTTACTTTGAGATAGGGGGCCGAGCCAGTTACCGTAAGTTACTCTTGAGTGAAATAGTCCGAACGTTGACGGGGTTTGAACCCAAATCAACAAGCACCACCGCTCGTGTTCAAGCGCTCTATAATGAGATTGAAAGTAGTCTGCATCAACCATGGACAGTAGCAGGTATGGCTCAAAGGGTGTTTATCAGTGAAGAGCAGCTTAATCGAGTCACCAAAACGCTTTTCGACCTATCACCACGCAGCAAGTTGATTCAACTAAGAATGGATAAAGCGACCAGCTTGTTAAAATATCAAGATTGGTCGGTATCGATGATTGCCAACCGCTTGGGTTACAAAGATCCTTATAACTTCTCACATCGCTTTAAAAAGCATTTTGGTTTATCTCCAAGCCAATACCGTAAAAGCCATCGACTTACCGGGTAGTACTGGTTGTCCACTAAAAATTCGTTTCTTAGAACAATTCCACAAGATCAATTTTGCAGTAAATGTACGGTATTAAGTGATCTATCAATTTAGTATTTTTGTACCATTCGATAATATTGGAAATATCTTAAAAGACGACTGCTTATGAAGCGTGAGGAATCCATACCAAAAATAGCGAATCACGTAGACGATTTTAAACTTCCGTCTAAGTGGGTTCTAAATAAAAAAGAGTTTCAATCTGATACGAGGATCGTCCGAAAGCAGGAGTGTGGCTCGATAATAGGGACGCTTTCAGAGCCTCATCGTAAGGTTCTTTTTTACTTGTATCAAAATAAAGGACATGTGATCAGTAAGCGAGTTTTGAAGCGTGTAGGTTGGGCGGGTAAAGCCGTGACATCAGCTTCAGTATTGGTTGCTATCTACGAGATAAGAAGGATCTTAGACTGTCGTTGTATAAAAACGGTTTCCAACGAAGGTTATGTACTGGAGGATTAATTACCCTTTATTGATATCCTGTTCATATATTAATAATAAAAATTTAATCTCTTTACCGTATACGCTGCTTTCATTATCTTCGATTTTAAACGTCCACTTATAAGCGACGTTATACAAAAATGACGGAATTTAACTTTGTTGCTGGCTATATCGTAAGGGAATTGTATAAAAATGGACGCCTATCCTGTAATAGATACTCACCACTCTGAACACAACGTAATACTTGAACTCAACGGAAAAATAGTTGAACTCGACACCAAACTCATACGCAATGTTGAAAACGGCTATGTTCTGGCTACCATGCCTTTAGCGTATCGTAAGATCATTCTGTTTATGAATCAAAACCGAGGGAAATTGTTCAGTGTCGGGCAATTGAAGAAGATTGGCTGGGAGAATGGGTCAGTCACTAACTCGTCAGTGATTGTTGCGATATCTGAGATCAGATCACTATTCGGGGATGGCCTAATCATTACCATTACTGGTGAAGGCTACATATTTCAGCCTTAACCTGAAGAACACCTCTATTTCTAGTATTGATGCTTTTTGTCGACTTTTGCTCAGAAGTCATCAAACAAAAAGAGCTCTTCGTTAGACGGAAAGTCATAACTAAGAGCTCTAGAGGCAACTATCCTACCTGAGGAGGATAGTTGCCATTCGAGCTTACTCGCCTGCAATCTGTAGAGGAGAGCGTTTTAAGCTAGCAATCAACATGTAGATCGTTGTAGCGAGTAAAGACGCGAACAGGTAAGTGAATAATCCCGCTTGTGAATCCATAAAGCTATCCGCGACCAATGGGCCAGCGACTGAACCGATGCTGTAACACAACAGCATAACCTGAGTCACTGACACTAGATAGCTTGGGTCTAAGTTACGACAACCCAAGTTAATCGCGATTGGGTAAAGTGCAAAAGTCGCCATACCTAACACAAACAAGCTCATACCAAGAACATAAAAATCATGGTTAATCGTTAGTACACCAATGCTTGCAACCCCTAGTAGGCAGAACAGAGCCATTAATAACACTTGTCCTATGTGGTGAGATAACCATGTCACCATCGGCTGAACAGCCATACCACCCATAATCACTAACGCCATCAAACCGCCAATATCTTGATGTGCGATGTTGCGTTGAGCGAGCTCAACAGGCATCAGTCCGTAAATAGATCCAAGTGTTAATCCAGATACAATACAGCCAATCAAAGCGCTGTGGCTCAGTTTGCTGATTTGCTTTAATGATAAAGACTGCGCATCGTGAATTTGTGGTGCTGTCGCTTGTCCGTACATCAACACAATGATTGCACCAAACAACAAGGTGAACATTGCGATGAAAGGTACGCCACCTGTAATACCAAGGTAACCGATGCCGAGTTGGCCAACGGCAGAGCCGCCGTATAGCGAACACATGTAAACGCCTAAGCGTTTCGCGCGCTGAGATTCGTCACCGCTCATTAACCAAGACTCTACAATCACGAAGATACCTGCAACCGCTACACCAGCGACAAAGCGGGCTAATAACCATACCGCTTGATGTGGGATGAGTGGTAACACAAGGATCGTTGCGATAAAAATAGCCAGAGCGATAACAAACGCATCTCTGTGACCAACACGTGCGATCGCACGTTCAATCAATAACGTACCGGCTAAAAGCCCTGCATAGAATGCACTCGCCAACCAACTCGATAGATTTTTGTCTAAGCCATACTCAGACAACATTAATGGTAATGAACTCATTAAATAGCCTGAAGCGATCGCGTAAAAAGACAATGCAATAACCGGAACAGTTATGCGAGTTGTTTGTTGGATGTTGTCCAATGCAGGAGCCTCTAAATAGTGGAAGAAACGATGAATTTTCCGCGACTATGGGGGAGAAATTGAATTGGGTAAAACGAATAAAAATAGTCGTTAAGATAAAAGAAATTTATCGAGATCTTGAGCTAAAATACCATAGCGGAATTTACGATTTGGCGAGATTTTATGCGGTCAAAAAGCCACTAGGATTACGTTCATTATGGTTTTGTAAGCGATACAGTAATCCGCGTAGGTCATCCGTGATGGTTGTTGATCATAACGATAATTCAAGCGAAGAAAGTTAAGCTCATTGGTGCTTCATGAACATACGTAACGTCATAGATCAGGCCAGAGAGGAAAGGTGTTGTGTTCAACTTGATGATTACAAATACCCGCGTAAAATGTTCATTCGTATGGTGTTATCAATTATGGCAATAGCGTAAACGAGAGTTACACCCAATGGAGATAGGCAAATGGATAGTTATGATTTTATTGTTGTTGGCGGGGGCTCGGCAGGATGTGTAATGGCTGCAAGGCTGTCTGAAGATCCCAATGTCACGGTTTGCCTATTGGAAGCAGGTGGTAAAGACACAAGCCCATTAATCCATACACCCGTAGGTATAGCCGCGATGATGCCAACTAAGCTAAACAACTGGGCCTTTGAGACCGTTGAACAGCCGGGTTTGAATGGTCGTAAAGGTTATCAACCAAGAGGTAAGACACTTGGTGGGTCCAGTTCTATCAATGCGATGATGTACGCTCGTGGCCACCGTTACGACTACGACACTTGGGAAAGTTTGGGTAATGCAGGTTGGAGTTATGAATCATGCCTCCCTTACTTTAAGAAAGCCGAAAATAACGAAGTTCACCAAGATGAGTATCACGGCCAAGGTGGTCCTCTGAACGTGGCTAACCTTCGATCGCCAAGTGCGATGTTGGAACGTTACTTAACGGCGTGTGAGTCGATAGGGGTTCCCCGTAGTGAAGACATCAACGGTGCTGCTCAGTTTGGGGCGATGCCGACGCAGGTAACCCAGCTGAATGGCGAACGGTGCAGTGCTGCCAAGGCTTACTTAACGCCAAATCTTTCGAGACAGAATCTCACGGTCGTAACCAAAGCAACCACACATAAAGTTTTGTTCGAAGGTAAGAAAGCGGTCGGAGTCGAATATGGCTTTAACGGACAGCGTTATCAGATCCAATGCAACAAAGAAGTGATTCTATCCGCTGGCGCGTTTGGTTCTCCTCAACTGCTGTTATTGTCGGGTATCGGCGCGAAAGCTGAACTAGAGATGCATGGCATCGAACCGGTTCAAGAGCTACCAGGCGTCGGCAAGAACCTTCAAGACCATATCGACTTAGTACATTCGTACCAATGCAGCGAAAAGCGTGAAACTTTCGGTATCTCGTTGCAAATGGCGTCTGAAATAACCAAAGCTCTGCCGCTATGGCACAAAGAACGCCGTGGCAAGATGAGCAGTAATTTTGCAGAGGGGATAGGTTTTCTTTGTTCCCAAGATCATATCGCGGTGCCGGATTTAGAGTTTGTATTTGTGGTCGCTGTTGTCGATGACCATGCAAGAAAAATCCATACCAGTCATGGTTTTACGTCTCATGTCACCTTGTTGCGTCCGAAAAGCAACGGCAGCGTAACGCTCAATAGTAATGATCCTTATGATCCGCCTAAGATCGATCCTGCGTTTTTCAGTCATCCTGAAGATATGGAGATAATGATTAAGGACTGGAAGAAGCAGTATCAAATGTTAGAGAGTTCGGCGTTTGACGACATCCGTGGTAATGCTTTCTACCCAGTAGACGCCAGTGATGACGAGGCTATCGAGCAAGATATTCGCAACCGTGCAGACACTCAGTATCACCCAGTCGGGACCTGTAAAATGGGCCCTAACAGTGATTCATTAGCCGTGGTAGATAACAATCTGAAAGTCTATGGGTTGAATAACTTAAGAGTTATTGATGCTTCTGTGATGCCGACATTGATTGGGGCAAACACAAACGCGGCAACCATTATGATTGCCGAAAAAGTCGCAGATCAAATCAAAAAGGAATACAGACTAGGTAAGCAAGAGTCTAGTATTCGAGCGAAAGGCGAAGCTGTGGTTTAATTCAAGAAGTTAAGTGATAACCATAAATAAAACAGTAGGTTAGATAGTCTTTGGTTGATAAGACTCTCTAACCTATTTTTGTGTGCATACTTAGAATAAAGCAAAAGTTAATTCAATCGCTTAAACGATAGCTTAAATAATAGTGTTACTTGGTTAGAGCTTGATTAAGCCATTGATCAAATTGACCTTTTGGTAATGCACCGTTAATCGTATCGACACGTTTACCATCTTTAAACACCATCACGGTTGGAATGCTTCTGATTTGGTACATCGCGGCAAGCTGTTGCTGAGCTTCAGTATCAATCTTAACGAATCGAATATCTCCTGAACGCTCTTTAGCAACGTCACTGAACACTGGCGCAAAGCCAACACATGGGTTGCACCATGTTGCCCAGAAATCGACAACCACTGGCTGTGAACTATTCAAAATAGATTGGAAATTAAGTGACGTTCCCTCGATAGGAGCGCCATCGAGCAATGCTGTTTTGCATTTACCGCAGGTTGGGCTTTCTGAAATTCTTTCTGAAGGAACTCGGTTTACGCCATTACAAGAAGGGCAACGTGTGTTGAATGTAGACATAACTTTCTCTTTTTATTGTAACTCCGTGTCTAACGCGATTTACGAATCACGCACGGAGCGCTTATACTGTTTAAAACTAGAATACGATACTTAAATAAAAACAAACAATAAATAGGTAAATGATGACAAAATTTTACGCCGAGATTACGGGCTGGGGAAAGTGTCTGCCACCAGCCGTGTTGTCCAATGATGATCTAAGCACTTTCATTGATACGTCTGACGAGTGGATTCGAACTCGAACTGGTATCGAAAACCGTCGTATCAGTCATGTAAATACCTCTGAGTTAGCGACTGTTGCTGCTCAACACGCAATGGCGTGTGCTGGTCTTACTGCCGAAGATATCGACCTCGTGATCATCGCGACGTGCAGCCCAGATTCCCTTATTCCAAATACTGCGTCTAAAGTTCAACAGAACCTAGGCATCAAGAGCGCAGCGGCTTTCGACCTTAACGCAGCGTGTACTGGCTTCATCTATGGCGTTGAAACCGCAACTCGACTGATTCAAGCGGGCAACTACCGCAATGCCATTGTTGTGGGTGCAGAACGTCTTTCATTCTTCATCGACTGGACCAAGCGTGATACTGCGGTTCTATTTGGCGACGGCGCAGGTGCTGTGGTTCTATCTCGCACTGAAGAGCAGGTTGGCTTACAAGAAGCGCAAATCGGTTGTGACGCCGAAGGCCGTGACATTTTAGCGGTACCCAAATTCGGTACTTCTATGGATCGCTTTGCTGCAGATAATGGCTACTGGGACTTTGATTTCGTAGGTAAAGAAATCTTCAAGCGTGCAGTGAAAGGCATGGGCGCTGCGGCACACACAGTATTAAGCCGTACTGGCATCTCAACCGACAATATCGATGTTGTGATTCCGCACCAAGCCAACATCCGAATCATCCAGACCTTGTGTGATATGGCGGGTATTGAGCGCGAGAAAGCGTTTGTTAACATCCAAAACTACGGCAACACATCCGCAGCGACTGTGCCAATTGCACTGTGTGAATCATTAGAGCAAGGTTTTGTTAAACCTAACTCAAACATTCTTGTGGCGGCATTTGGTGCAGGTTTAACTTGGGGTGCTGGCCATATTAAGTGGGGCAGTCGTGTTGAACCGTTAGGTCAATCGGATGCGAAGCTTCCAGAAGCGGATAAATCTGCTTTGGAGCTTCTAGAAAGAGCCATTTTACACTGTAAAACGCGTCCTAATTCTGAAAACGAGTAGCAGCATTGTGCAAGTTCGTTTAATGACAGAAGCCGACCTCGATGGGGCGGCTTTAGTTCACCAAGCTACTTTTGTTCGACAGCAAAACTCAAAAAATTGGTTACAATGTAACTTAAATGCAGCACCACGCTTTCTTAACTTCGTTGCAGAGAACGAAGGTGAGATCGTGGGTTACATCATCTGGGTTCAGAAAAGCGGGTTTAGACCTGAAGCTGTTTTAGAACTAGAGCAACTTGCCGTGTTACCAAGCGCGCAGGGGCAAGGATTGGGTAAAACGCTGATTCTAGATTCCCTGCCGCAGGTAAAACAGCATTTGGCGGATCAAGGCTCGATGCTCAAACACGTGCTAGTGACCACCAGAGCAGACAACTTTGCACAAAAGCTTTATCAATCGACTTTGGGTGCAGAAGTCGAAACCACGATTTCAAACCTGTACTCTGCGGATGAAGTGCTTATGATAGCTCGCAATGTGGGTGAACGAATCTGATCGCTGAGTTCTTAGAACCAATTATAATCAGCGGTATAAATCGATTTACGTTTAATTAGGGACTTCTACAGTCCCTTTTGTTATTTCTTAGGAAGTGTTTTGAAGAAAGTTTTAGCAATTGGCTACGTTTGGCCAGAACCGAATTCATCGGCGGCTGGCAGCCATATGATGTCTCTTTTACGCCTGTTCAAGAGACAAGGTTGGTCCGTTGAATTTGCAACGCCAGCTCAAGAAACCGAGCACATGATCGATCTCTCTGAAGAGGGCATCACGAGCCAATCTATACAGTTAAATTGCGATAGCTTTGACCAGTACATTGAAGAGCTGCAACCCGATGTCGTGATGTTTGACCGTTTCATGATGGAAGAGCAGTTTGGTTGGCGCGTGGAAAAAGTATGTCCGAATGCCTTTAAGTTACTGGATACGGAAGACTTACAGTTCCTACGTAACGCGCGCCATGAAGCAGTTAAGAAAGAGACTGAACTGACCAAAGCGCATTTGTACAGTGACTTGGCTAAACGTGAAATTGCCGCAATCTTACGCTGTGATCTTTCGTTGATCATTTCAAGTTACGAGATGGATCTGCTTAAATCTGAGTTCAATATCGATCCAAAACTGCTTCATCACTTGCCGTTCATGGTTGATCTTAATACACTTCCTGAAAGCACGAAAAGCTTTGAAGAACGTAAGCATTTCATGACGATAGGTAACTTTAGACACGCACCGAACTGGGATGCTGTGCTTCAGTTACAGAAGATTTGGCCGAAGATTCGCAAGCAGTTACCTGAATCCGAACTTCATATTTACGGATCTTACCCGCCGCCGAAAGCAACGGCTTTGCACAACCCTAAAACCGGTTTTCATATAAAAGGTTGGGCTAAAGACGCTCAAGAAGTGATGGAGCAAGCTCGTGTGTGTGTTGCACCCCTACGATTTGGCGCGGGCATTAAAGGCAAGTTGCTTGATGCGATGAAGTTACAAACTCCGAACGTGACGAGTGAAATCGGCAGCGAAGGCATGTTACCACAAGGAGAATTGCAATGGCCGGGCGCAGTGGCTGATGACATCGACGAGTTTGTTGAACAAGCTGTCGGTTTATACAAAGATGAAGAGAAGTGGCTTAAAGCACAAAGCCAATGTCATTCAATCCTTGAAGCGCACTACGAGCAGAATCAACTCGGCGACACATTGATTGAGCGATTAACGGCGTTAGAGTCCGATCTTGAATCTCATCGACTGGATAACTTCTTTGGTTCGATGCTTAAGCACCACAGCATGGCGAGCACCAAGTATATGTCGCAGTGGATAGCTGAAAAGAACAAGACTAAGTAACTGACACAATAAACCGAATCAAATAATAAGCCCTTAGGTTAACGCCTAGGGGCTTTTTTCATGCAGGACGCTTATTAATTCCAGACTTACAAACCGAACATTCTAGTGTACATTAGCATTGACTAATTTATATTTATTAGTAAACTCTAATTTAAATTAAGGGTGATGAGTTAATCGACGTTATGAGAGAGGTCAGTGATGAGTTTAATACCTTGGAATGCATTGTTCGGTGGCATGTTGTTAGGCGCGTCGGCAATTATTCTTATGTTAGGAATAGGGCGAGTAGCAGGAATTAGCGGTATTGTTGGCCGCTTGTTACCGTCGAGAAAGAACAAAAGATTAGAATCAGGATCCGAATCGAACTCGGACTCCAGCATTGAGAAAACCGAAAAACATTGGCGACTTGCTTTTGTTGTCGGAATGGTCGTGAGCGGCTGGTTATTGATTCCAACAGGCTACCAACTTCCGCAATTAGAAGAGATCAACTTCGCAGTGGTTATCATAGCCGGATTATTGGTGGGCTTTGGTACCAAGATGGCGAATGGCTGTAATAGCGGCCATGGCATTGTGGGGATGGCTCGTTTGTCCAAGCGCTCAATTATCGCTACTTGTGTATTCATGGGTGTCGCGATGGCAACAGTGCTGGTTAAAAACCTGATTGGCTTGGGGGCATAATGAAAAACTCTTCATTTACTATCGTTATCGGTTTGCTCGCAGGTATTCTGTTTGGGTCAGGAATGATCATTTCAGGTATGGTTGATCCTAACAAGGTACTCGGCTTCTTAGACATTACCGGTAACTGGGACATTAGTTTGGCATTTGTTATGGGTGGCGCGCTATTGGTCTTCGCTCCGTTTTATCATCTGGTCATTAAAAAGCGCGCTCAAGCCGTCAATGGCGAACCGTTAGATAGCCGTAGCAATCCGTTGATAGACAGAAAGCTGATTCTAGGTTCTACAGCGTTTGGCTTAGGCTGGGGGATTGCAGGCTTTTGCCCGGGCCCTGCAGTAACCAGCCTTAGTGGGGGTAATCCCACGGTATGGCTGTTCGTCTTAAGCATGCTGGTGGGAATGTGGTTGGCGGTTCGTACGAACAAAACCTGTTAGTAGCAAGCTTACCGCTGATTACATTGGCTTTGACGTTATTCGTTCTGAACTGACCAAGCAGAGAGGTTGACTCGCTTTTAGCAAAAAAGCCAGTCAGCCTCTTTCTATATCTACCGTTAGCTATGATCTGCCGTTATCTAAAATCTACTATTTAATAGTCGTTGAAACTGGGCAATGGTCGCTAAGTTTGTAATCAAGCACATCTTGCGTTTCAAAGACCTTCTGTTTAGCAGGAGAGGCATCTAAGGATTTGCTCACTACAATATGATCAATCACAGAACGGAACTGGTGTGTGCGATGGTTATTGCGGTTAGAGCGTACCTTACAATCTGCTCGAGTTTTTCTTGTCGCCAACTGAGCATCGGCATTTTGAGTTAAGTCTTTCCACATCCAATCTCTTGAGTAAGAAAGGTTATGGTTGAAATCGCCTAATATTGCGTAATCCTGACCTTGGCGTTCTCTTTGCTGTATCCACTTATTAAGTTGTTGCGCTTGGTCTTTGAGCCTTGAACAGTCACGGTTCGACTTATAAGCGCCGCTGCAACCTGCCTTTAAATGCACAGACAGCATGTGAATTGGTTTTGTATCCGTTTCCACAACCATATAACTGGCAAATCTAAGCTTGCTGTTAGCGCCCGATTCGAGAGGAAAGTCAGCGTAGTCGGTGAGTATGATTCCTTTACGAACCGCGAAGCCTGTGTATTGGTTTACTTCTTTGAACTGATGGTTGCTGTTTTCTGGTAATGCTCGGTCAGACATCAATATCTTGTATTGATCGCCAGCGATGCGCTGAATGGCATTGATGTCATCGACTTCTTGGAAAGCCAGCACATCCGAATTTAAGGATTGGAAATACTGTTCGAGCTTATCGAAATCCGCTTGATCACGTTGGTCAGAAAACTTATTCACAGCCTCATTGGTTGATAACCATTCGATATTCCAACTGGATATGGTTAAAGGTTCGCCAAATGCTTGGCTACTGAGTAAGCAGCCTAACATTATCCACTTTTGAAGTCGTTTCATCCCAAATATCCCTAATTTTGGTGTGCAATATAGTTGAGCCGTTATCCTACAACACTTACCGAAAATTCAACTCTTTTTAGCAGTTTTTTTATTGTTACATTGTTTCTTTTCGACTTGAGATCTCACGTAATAATATTGGATTTATCTTGTTCGGCGTGCCTATTTTATTGATCCAAATCAATACTCAATGTTGGTGGTTCTCGTTAAATACGCCACAATATCTAGTGTTAGTTAAACGATAAATCGCTCTATAGTGTGTTTGTGGATAAGTCTGTGAATACCTCAAGAGTAAGGAGAAGTGGTGAAATCAATCGTAATCAAGCGTGATGGCTCAAGAGCTCCATTCAGTAGAGATCGCATCCAAGCTGCAGTGGAAGCAGCATCAGACAAAACCGATAAGGAAATTGCTATTTATGCTCTGAATGTGGCATTAGCAGTTGAGTTGAAGCTCGAAGACTACGATGAAGTTCATATCTCTGAAATTCAAACCATGGTCGAGAACGAGCTAATGCAGGGACCATACAAGTCTCTTGCTCGTGCCTACATTGAATATCGTCATGACCGTGACATCGCACGTGAAAAGCAAAGCGCTTTAACTCGCGAGATCGAAGGTCTGATCGAAGAAAGCAATGTTGATCTGATCAATGAGAATGCCAACAAAGATGGCAAAGTTATCCCAACTCAGCGTGATTTGCTGGCGGGTATCGTGGCTAAGCATTATGCTAAAACTCACATTTTGCCGCGTGATATCGTACAAGCTCACGAGTGTGGTGACATTCACTATCACGATTTAGACTACGCACCGTTCTTCCCAATGTTTAACTGTATGCTTATCGATCTTAAAGGCATGTTAACGCATGGCTTTAAGATGGGTAACGCGGAAATCGACACACCTAAATCGATCTCTACGGCGACAGCGGTAACCGCACAGATCATCGCGCAAGTGGCAAGCCACATATACGGCGGTACAACGATTAACCGTATCGACGAGGTTCTCGAACCTTACGTAATGGCGAGTTACGAGAAGCACCTATCACTAGCGAAAGAGTGGGACATTCACAGCCCAGAAGCTTTTGCTATCTCTCGTACAGAGAAAGAGTGTTACGACGCATTCCAGTCTTTGGAGTACGAAGTAAACACGCTACATACAGCTAATGGGCAAACACCATTCGTTACGTTTGGTTTTGGTCTAGGCGAAAGCTGGGGTTCAAAACTTATCCAGCAATCTATCTTGAAGAACCGCATTGCAGGTTTGGGTAAGAACCGCAAAACAGCCGTTTTCCCTAAGCTGGTCTTTGCAATCAAAGATGGTTTGAACCACCAGAAGCAAGATCCAAACTATGACATCAAGCAATTGGCGCTTGAGTGTGCATCTAAGCGTATGTATCCAGACATTCTTAACTACGACAAAGTGGTAGAAGTGACAGGGTCGTTCAAAACGCCTATGGGTTGCCGTAGCTTCTTGAATACTTACGAAGAAAATGGTGAGTTGATTCATGAAGGCCGTAACAACTTAGGTGTTGTGAGCCTGAACTTGCCACGTATTGCGATTAACGCAAAACAAGATATGGCTAAGTTCTACGAACTGCTTGATGAAAAATTGAAGCTAGCTCGTCGCGCTCTAGAAACTCGTATTTCGCGTCTAGAAAACGTGAAAGCGCGTGTTGCTCCAATCCTATACATGGAAGGTGCCTGTGGCGTGCGCTTGAAAGCAGACGATTCTATTGCCGATATCTTCAAGAATGGCCGTGCGTCTGTTTCTCTTGGTTACATTGGCATCCATGAAGCGATGACAGCACTTTACGGCACAGACGTTCACCTGTATGACGACGGCGAAATGCGTACTAAAGCGCTTGAGCTGGTGGAGTACATGAAGCGTGAAGTGGAATCTTGGACAAAAGAGACAGGTTACGCGTTCAGCTTATACGGCACACCCAGTGAAAACCTATGCAGCCGTTTCTGCAGCATCGATACCAAAGAGTTTGGTGTGATTGATGGTGTAACTGACCGTGGCTACTACACAAACAGCTTCCACTTAGACGTGCAAAAGAAAGTGAACCCATACGATAAGATCGATTTCGAGATGCCTTATCCTGAAATCTCTAGTGGCGGCTTCATCTGTTACGGTGAATTCCCGAACATGCAGAAGAACATCGAAGCACTAGAAAACGTGTGGGATTACAGCTACACACGTGTTCCTTACTACGGCACCAACACGCCGATTGATGAGTGCTACGAATGTGGCTACAACGGTGAGTTCGACTGTACAAGTAAAGGCTTTACGTGTCCTAAGTGTGGTAACCATGACTCAACCAAAGTATCGGTAACACGCCGCGTTTGTGGTTACCTTGGTAGCCCAGATGCACGACCATTTAACTTCGGTAAGCAAGAAGAAGTTAAACGCCGCGTGAAGCACCTGTAGTAAGCTCTAAGATCATTAGCTAGCTTACTAAGAAGAGCTACGTTTCAAGAAATAAGATTGGTATCGGCGTTATGTCGATACCAATTCTTTTATTCCAGCTCTTACAGCATTTCGCTTCAAACTATTAAGCAATAACGAGTTTTCAAAACTGCTTTATGAACTACCATCAATATCACCCAATCGACGTTGTAAACGGCCCGGGAACACGCTGCACTTTGTTTGTGTCGGGTTGTGTGCACCAGTGTCGCGGGTGTTATAACCAATCGACGCAAAGGTTGGACTCAGGGCACTTGTTCACTCAAGAACTGCAAGACCACATTATCGCTGATCTGAACGATCCGCGAATCAAGCGTCGTGGCTTGTCGCTTTCTGGTGGTGATCCTCTGCATCCTGCAAACGTGTCTGAAGTGCTTAAGCTCGTTCAGCGTGTAAAAGCGGAGTGCGAAGGTAAAGATATCTGGATGTGGACGGGTTACGAGCTCGACGAACTGGATGAAAAGCAGAAGCAAGTGCTTGAATACGTCGATACTTTGATTGATGGTCGCTTTGAACAAGATAAAGCGGATCCAATGTTGGATTGGCGTGGCAGTTCAAACCAAATCATTCATCGATTTACTGACATATAACAGTCGTCGTGGCTTAGCACACTCGTAAAACGAAAAAGGGCGTCATGGTTAGCGCAATGCAACCAATCGGCCCTTGGGTGTGAGTTCTTTTCGTTTATTCGCTCAAACTACCATTCAAGCAACGACCTGATCTGGCTCTTCTATTAAGTTGTTGATCCATTTCTTAGAGTGAATCCGCTGGCTAGTTAAAGCTATCTTCGCTAACTCTTCCAGCAGCACAATCATCAAAACCCATTCTAGCGGCCAACCCAACACCAACGCAGTAAAGTAGGCAAGGGGAATACCGATTGCCCATTGGCCAAACAGGTCGATGAAGATGCTGTAGTTGATGTCTCCACCACTTTTCAGCACTCCGCCTATACCAACCATATTGAAGACTCTTAGTACCATACCGAGTGCCATTACTAAGGTAACGTTAACGGCCGTACCTTTGAGCTCTAAGTGAGTAAGATCGATCATGTATACGATCGCGGGTTTGGCGACAAAGCACATTAACGCCAGTAAAGCAGCAAGCCCACAACTCACTAACACATAGCCCCAAGCTGTATTCTCGACACGTTGATAGTTCTTCGCACCGATCTCGTTACCTAGAATGATGGAAGCCGCAACCGCAAACCCCAAAAAAGCAGAGATCAAAATGCTTTCGACAGGCGATAACAAGGAAATGATCGCAAGTTCTCCAACCCCCATTTGGCCAACGATAACGTTGTAAATAAGAATCCCGCCCGCCCACGCAGTGTCGTGAACCAACATAGGTATAGCCACCGTAAAGTACTTCTTTCTATGCTTCGGTAATAACGCATCTCGCCAATTGCTTAACGTCGGGAATAGGTGCGGGTAATGTTTTCTTGCCATAACAAGCAATGCAATGGTTTGAAAGAATCGAGATACTGTGGTGCCAATAGCCGCACCAACCACACCCAGTTCTGGAAACCCAAACAAGCCGAAGATCAATAGGGCATTGAGAATTGCATTGACGATAATTGCCCAGATACTGATTTTGGTGGGCAGCTTGGCTTCGCCAACAGAACGAAGTGCACTCTCTAGCGGCACAACTACGGCAGTACCAATAAGGCTGGCTCCTGTTATCCAAAGGTAATCCGTTGCCAATCGGACGTAATCAGGGTCTGAGGCCACCACAGACACCACTGATTCAGGAGCCAATGTATAGATGAATACAAAGGGGATTATGGCAAAGATCGAAAGTGCCCATGATTGCGCTAGTGTGCGTCGAATTCCGTTGAAATCACCGGCACCGAAATATTGCGAAGCTAGCACGCTCACGGCTCCACTAATCCCCGATACCATGATCAAGTTGAAGAAGAAGATACGGTTGCCAACACCAACCGCGGCGGTTGCAGAATCACCAAGCTGATTGACCATAAAAATATCGACCACGCCAAGCAGTGAAAACAACATGGTTTGCAACGAGACTGGTAAACCGATGTGTAATAGTTTTTGCCAAAATTCTTTGTCTAAATGACGATATGTCGAGAGCATCGCATTTCCCCGGTAGTGATTATGCGAGAAGTTTATCGGCATTTGTTTTCGCTGTATTCTTCAGACTCATCACAAACTTTTGCCAAACTATCCACTTTGATAAGTTGGCCAATTGAATGAGTTAGCAGTGATATGAGTGATAAACAAGAAAGGTATGAGATCTCTGAAAAGACGCACCAAGAGTTTGTCGATCAAAGCCATGTTTTGGCATTTGAAGAGCTCGGTATCGTTCAATGTGGGACGGCGTCGTGTCGAGACTTCTTTTCGGTGTATCGTAAGAACCAACAGAAACACATGCTGTTGTATACCGTGAGAGGAAAAGGTTGGTTAGAAAGTGGGGCGTGTCGTTACATTTTAGAACCGGGTTCGTGCATTACTGTTCCAGCAGGAATAGAGAATGGTTTTGGTATTGAAGAGGAAACATGGCAGATCGCATGGATCTTTCTCTCGCCCGACAAGCTATGGGAAAATGTCGTCAATGATGAGGTGAGTTATACGCTGTCTCCGGCGGCAGAAGTCGTCTCGTCGTGCATTCATACTCTGTTGAGAAGTATTGCCTTACCCATAGATTTAGGTGGAGCGATTGCCACTCACAGCGTTGCCCAAATAGAGTTCATGATTAATGCGCCGGTTCCGCAGCAGCAATCGCGCAATTTGATCCGCTTAAGACGCGTTTTCGATAATGTACAAAAGCAGCTCCATAAAGAATGGAACGTTCATGAACTCGCGAGCTTATTCCCGTGCTCAGAGCCACACTTCCATCGTTTGTGTCAGCGCTATTACTCGCACAGCCCTATGACTCATATCATGCGTATGAGAATGGAATACGCTGCACGGCTACTTAGATCGAGTGATTGGTCGATTCAACACATTGGTGAGATAGTCGGATATCCAAATGCCGCTAACTTTAGCACTCGGTTTAAGGCGTGGTCAGGAATGACACCAAGACAATTCAAACAAAGTGCCCAATAGCGATCTTTATAGGCGCATGCAAACATAAGACACATAGAAGCATAAGATACATAGAAATACAGCGCTTTGAATTGTGCAATTGGTTATTAGGTGTTTGAAATTTGCACTATTTATCCGTTTGAAATGACCAATCTCTGATTACTTCTAATTACTAATGGTAACTAAGCGCTTCTATTAAAAAATGTTTCTGATTTGTCTACGATAATGTTAACGTGAAACTCATACTTGAATTTCAAAGGGTTGTGACTTTCATGTTTTCACATCTACCAAAACCAACTTTAGATCCAATTCTATCTCTGTCTGTCGCTTACCGCGGCGATACTCGCACTGATAAAGTCGACTTAGGCATTGGCGTTTACAAAAACGACCAAGGTGAAACACCGATCATGAAAGCCGTCTCTAAGGCTCAAGATATCGTTGTTGAAACACAGAAAACCAAAGCTTATGTTGGCCTAGCAGGCTGTGAAGAGTTTAATCAGAGCATGGTTGATCTGTTGCTTAAAGGGACTTCTGCAATAGGTCGCGTTGCTGCGATTCAAACACCAGGTGCAAGTGGAGCACTTCGCATGTTGGGTGACTTGATGAAAGTCTCTCAACCAGACACAACGGTTTGGATTTCAAACCCAAGCTACGTTAACCACAAACCGGTGATGGAAGCGGCAGGCTTAAAAGTTCGATACTACAATTACTTTAGTCCTGAAACGAAGCAAGTTGATACTGCAAGAATGTTGGATGACCTTTCAAAAGCAGGTCCATCAGACGTGGTACTTCTTCACGGTTGCTGTCATAACCCAACGGGTGCTGACATTGATTTTGAAGCGTGGCAGGAAATTACTAAGTTATCGCAAAAGAATGGTTTCTTACCGTTTGTTGATATTGCCTACCAAGGCTTTGGTGATGGCCTAGAAGAAGACGCAAAAGGTCTTCAACATATGGCGAACAACGTAGAAGAGATGTTGATTACGACGTCATGTTCGAAAAACTTCGGTTTGTACCGTGAAAGAACGGGTGCCGCGATTGTTATCGGTAAGAACAGCGAACACGTAGGCAATGCTAAAGGTAAGCTACTGACACTGGCTCGTTCAACTTACACAATGCCGCCAGATCATGGTGCCGCGTTGGTTAAAACAATTCTTCAGAATCAAGAGCTAACGACGATTTGGAAACAAGAGTTGAGTGAAATGCAGCAACGTTTGTTAAATCTGCGCCAAAGTTTATGTGATGAATTGCGAAATACTTACAACACGTCACAATTTGACTTCATCGAAAGCCATAAAGGCATGTTTAGTGTACTAGGCTTTAAAGAAACTCAAATGAATCAACTACGTGAAGAATATGGAGTCTATGGTGTTGGTGATGGACGCATCAATATCGCGGGCCTTTCTGAATCCCATATTCCTTATGTGGCTAAAGCGATAGCCAACGTTTCAAAATAGAAGGTGACTGAATGTATAATTGGAAAGCGATTGTAGTTTTAATGCTAAGTGGTGGCCTGTTTGCTTGTTCGACGACGACTCAAGTTCCTGTCGAGCCAGAGCAAAAGCCTCAAGTAGAACAACCTGTTGTGGATGACTCTTCTAAGACTGACACAACGGAAGGTGAGAAAGTAACGGAACCTACAGAGAAGCCTGAAGAAGTAAAACCAACGGAACCAGAAGCGAAACCAAAGCCTGAACAAAAACCGACTGCAAAACCAACCAAGACAAGCGATGGCAAACTGATTCTTGGCGAAGAGGAGTGGGTGTTTGTTCCTGGTCTTAAAGAAGCGTTTAAAGCACGAGTTGATACAGGTGCAACAACATCATCAATCAGTGCCGTTGATATTGTTGATTTCGAACGTGACGGTAAAGATTGGGTTAAGTTCAAAATTGAACATGATGGCATCACAACTGAAGAGATCAGCTTGCCGGTAGAGCGTTGGGTTAAGATCAAGCAGTCGAGCGCGGAAGGCACACAACGACGTGCTGTTGTTGTCGCTTCAATTCAAATCGGCGATCTAAAAGATAAGACTGAATTTACGCTAGCAGATCGAACGCATCTTTCTTTCCCAATTCTGTTGGGGAGAAGCTTCTTTAGAGATGTTGCCGTTGTCGATGTTGGTCAAAAATACGTTCAGAAAAAAGTAACTAAATAGCGTCAATCGGTATTCATTCGAATTAGAGTCTGATGCTTTTATTGATGGGAAATGAAATCCCTACTAATGGAATTAGTGGGGATTTTTTCTTTTTATGATGTAATAACCGACGAAATACACTTTATTGTGCGTTGTTCTTCATTCGTTCACTGTTTAACCTCGACAATGTGATCCTGATCTCTATATAATCCGCGCTTCGTTTTATGTTTAATCCATACTTTCGTACTTCTTATTTTGGCTGATTGAAATAGCCAAATAATTATCTGTCAGTACACGCTTAGGAATTAGTTCTTTGATATCTACCGCGAACATCACAATGCAATTTGGCGCAGAGCCGCTGTTTGAAAACATCTCTGCTAAATTTGGTAACGGAAACCGTTATGGTTTGATCGGCGCCAATGGTTGCGGAAAATCAACGTTCATGAAAATCCTAAGTGGCGCATTGACGCCAAGTTCGGGCAACGTTTCGATCACTCCTGGAGAAAAACTGGGTGTGCTAAGCCAAGATCAGTTCGCTTTTGAACAGTACAGCGTTATCGATGTAGTAATCATGGGTGACAAAAAACTGTGGGAAGTAAAACAAGAACGTGACCGTATTTACTCTTTGCCAGAAATGAGCGAAGACGATGGTATGAAAGTCGCGGAGCTTGAAAGTGAATTCGCGGAAATGGATGGCTACACGGCAGAAAGCCGTGCTGGTGATATCCTAATTCAAGCGGGTATCGAAGAAGAGTTTCATTTCGGCCTAATGCAACAAGTTGCTCCGGGTTGGAAACTGCGTGTGCTATTGGCACAGGCACTGTTTGCAAACCCAGATATCCTGCTTCTTGATGAACCAACCAACAACTTGGACATTCACACGATTAACTGGCTTGCTGAAGAGCTAAACCAGCGTAAATGTACAATGATCATCATTTCGCACGATAGACACTTCCTTAACTCTGTATGTACGCATATGGCGGATATCGACTACGGCGAGCTACGTGTTTACCCGGGTAACTACGAGTACTTCCTAGAAGCGTCTGGTTTGATTCGAGATCAACTTCTAGCGAGCAATGCTAAGAAAGCGGCAGAGATCAGCGAACTTCAAGATTTCGTAAACCGTTTTGGTGCGAACGCTTCTAAAGCGAAACAAGCAAGTTCTCGCGCTAAGAAGATGGACAAAATCACGCTTGATGAAGTGAAGTCATCAAGCCGTATGAGCCCATCCATTGATTTTGGTGAAGGCAAGAAACTGCACCGTCAAGCGCTTGAACTTCAAGACCTTGGTCACGGCTTCGATGGCGAAACACTGTTTACTGGTGGTAACTTGCTGCTTGAAGCGGGAACTCGTCTTGCCGTTATCGGTGAGAACGGTGTGGGTAAAACAACACTATTGAAATGCCTAGTTCAAGAGCTTGAGCAAAACGAAGGTATCGTTAAATGGTCTGAAAACGCATCAGTAGGCTACTGCCCACAAGATAGCACGTCTGACTTTGATAACGACCTGAGTATCTTCGATTGGATCTCACAATGGCGTACAGTGAAGCACGATGACCTTATGGTACGTGGTATTCTAGGTCGTCTATTGTTTACTGCTGATGATGCGAACAAGAAAGCGCGTAACTGTTCTGGTGGAGAGAAAAACCGTTTGTTATTCGGCAAGCTAATGATGCAAGACATCAACGTGCTTGTAATGGACGAGCCAACGAACCACATGGACATGGAAGCAATCCAAGCCCTGAACGACGCATTGAAGGTTTACACGGGGACGCTTATCTTTGTAAGCCATGACCGTGAGTTCGTTTCTTCGCTAGCAACACACATCATTGATGTAAAAGACCAACAATTAGTGAGCTTCCAAGGTACTTATGAAGAGTACTTGGATCATCAGAAAAAGATGCTGATGGTTAGCTTATAACAGTCTTAGTCGGTCTATAACCGTATTGGTTGACCTATAGTTGCATTAGTTATTTGCTAGCAGCTAAGCGTTTATTTGCTAACTATAATAAGAAACTAATGAGAATAAGAAAGCCCCCGAACACAATAGTGGTCGGGGGCTTTTTGTCATTCTGATGTTGGTTCTAATTTTAAACGCGGTTAAACAACATTGTTTAACCGCGCTCAAGAGCTAGAACGAATTATCCGTACGTCTAGTATTTAAACAATTGAACTTGAGTATTCAACTGTTGAGCAATACCGCGCAACTCTTCAGACAAATGACGAGAGTTATCAGCCTCAGTAGACATGTTTTCTGATACATCATTAACCAACTGAATATTCTTACTGACTTCGCCGGTAACCGATCTTTGCTCAGAAGCAGCATTCGAGATATGTGAAGCCATCTCTGAGATCTGTTGAATCGATGTCGCGATCTCTTCCAATGCAATAGTCGCATTGTTTGCATCATCGACACTTGATTGCGCCAAGTCTTGGCTACGTTGCATTGATTCAACCGCACTGACGCTGTTTTTCTGAAGAGTCTCGATCATTTCGCGAATCTCGTCTGTAGAACTGTGAGTACGTTGAGAAAGAACACGAACTTCATCTGCCACAACCGCAAAACCGCGACCTTGTTCACCCGCACGTGCTGCTTCAATCGCTGCGTTTAAGGCCAATAGGTTAGTTTGTTCTGCAATATCAGAAATGGTTGATAGAATAGTGTTGATGTCTAACGCATTCTTCTCAACTTCTTGAATGATTCCTGAAGCGTTCTCAACTTGTTGAGCAAGACTAGTGATGGAATCTTGGTTACGAATGATGACTTGCTTACCTTGTTCACAATTCTCTGTTGAACTGATCGCTGAATCAGCCGTCATTTGCGCGTTGTTTGCTACTTCTTCTGCTGTTGCCGACATTTCATGTACGGCTGTAGCAATCTGAGAAATTTCGTGAAGTTGGACTGATAGACCTTCACTTGTTTGACGAGCGACATTGGTACTAATTTCAGACTGCTGATTAAGTTGGTTCGAAGAGCCCGCAATATCACGCACTATCTCTTGAAGTTTTGCTATGAACGCGTTGACGTGATGCGCTAGGGTGCCAATCTCGTCTTTACTATGAACAGTCATACGCTGTGTTAAGTCGCCGTCACCTTTGGACAATGCTTCCATTGCCGAGCTTAGTGTCGTTAATGGCGACAGTGCTTTCTTGATGATAAACATCGCAACGAATGCGATTACAGCAAGTTGTATTAGACCAAATATTACCGACTGACGAACTAATGAATAGTAAGAAGCAAAAGAGTGGTCTTTATCGATAACAACAGTGAAATACCAGTCTGTATGAGGAACTTTCTGAGCAGAAAGAAGGGAGTCGGTACCTTTAATCGTTAGCTCTTCAAATTCTGGATTTTGCGCAAGTGATTTGATTTTCTGAGCAGAAAGGTTGTTTGAAATATTAGAAACAGGCTTTAGCGTTAGGCTGCGGTCTCTATGGGCAACAATGTTACCTTTACCATCGACAAGAAAAGCGTAAACACCAGGTTGCTCAATACTTACAATATCATTGATGAGGGTGTTTAAGTTCAGGTCTGCACCAATAACGCCAGAGAACCCGTTGGCATTGAATGGGCTTGCAATTGTTACCACTAGGTCATTCGTAGCCACATCAACATAGGGTTCAGTGACGACTGTTTGACCTGCAGCCATAGGCGCTTTGTACCAATCTCGACTACGTGGGTCGTAATCTTGCGGTACTGGCAAATCACCACCTAGAAGAAAGCGACCGTCAGAAAGTCCTGCGTAGGCAATTTGGAACTTACCAGCACTCGTACTTTGAGTTAAATAGCTGGTTGGGTCATCGGTAAAAGTAAACGAATTTTTCGCTGCATTTACAACGTTGATTCGGCCTTCAATCCATTTTTCTATACCCGATACCGTTGTATCAGTTAGTGTATTTGAATACTGCTGAATGGAACGATAGGTTTCGTTAAGAAGTTGCTTACCTGTTACATAAGTCTGAATCATAGTCATTGCGAAAATAATGACAACAAACATTAATGTTAATTTGTTCTTGATTGAAATATTGCTAACACCCATTTACGGTACTTCACTCTATTAGAAATTTGGAAGAGAGTAGCAGTACGCCGTATTACCGTAAAGATATTTTATTACTGATTTCTATCAATAAGTGAATAGTATAAAAATGAGTTATAAACGGAAGTAACGAGAAAGGGTGATTTTCGAGGATTTTAAGCTAAATGTTTAGTTTTTAGTTGCAAAATCAGCCATTAAGGCCAATAGGTCACGAGACTATTAGCCTTTAAGTTACCGTTTAAACAATCGAATTTAACATTTGATCACTGATGGATCATAAGTGTTGAATAGACTTAAAAGCCAAATCGAGCTGACATTAAGAACTGGTGTCCGTAAGTACCGTTATTTCGAAGGTCTATACCTACTGAAAGCTGTTCTGTTGAGTGGAAGCGAGCCCCTACACCGACAATTGAACTCGTGTCGTCGCTGTCGACGAGTTGACCAAGGCGGGAGTTAACTTCAATGTTTGCCAGCAACCAAGCTCTTAAACCAATATTGATTTCAGTTTTAATGTGGTTACCATCATTACGTTCGATGTTGTGCAGTAACATCTGTCCAGTAATATCAGCCAACTGATTAATTGGGCCGTTGAACCCCATACCTACAGCCGCATCCCAATCCCCTTCAAATTCAGAATCGATTCGAGCAACAAAGTGTGAGTTTTGAGTGAACATTGTTGTGACTTCGCCACCAAATGTACTAGGGCTAATACCTGTGCGTAGCTCAAATGTATTGTAGTTAAAGTTGTTTGCATACGCAGAGAATGAACACAGTGTAACCAACCCCAAAAGGACCGTCTTGTTTGCGCTACCTAGCATGGTGACTCCATATTAATTATATTTTTCGGCATTATAATGCAAAAAAGCCTGCAATATGCAGGCCATTTGTTATAAATCATGTCTTTGAAGTCGACGGTACGGAGTTCGTATCTTACAAAACTTGAATATGATCTACTTCGATCTCTGGCGTTTTACCACCTTCGTATTCGCCAAATATACGAACTTTTGTATCTGCGGTGAGCGGTTGCGCTAGAAGGATATCGTCATCCAGTTCGATCTGAATTTCACTCTGACCATCAGAGAATACGAACGTATCGTTCTTTAGTTGACGAACAATCTTGCCATCTACGATTGCTTCTTGCTCTGCGAACATGCTGGTGTCTGCTAGTAGAGTCGCAACTGAAACGGTTTCAATCGGTCCCGTGTACGCAATAGCGCTCTGATGCTTGTGGTTACTGTCGCTATTGTTGTGATTACTGTTACTGTCGCTGTGATGGTCACTAGCCATTGCGAAAGTAGGAGCGAGGATAATAGTAGATGCGATAGCTAATACAGTTTTTTTCATGGTGAATCCCTTAATGTTGTTTTTATTAGAAACGTTTTTCTTAATTTGAAACGTTTCTTTTCGTGAGTGCGCTTATTTTGTTTGTAAGCTTCGTTTCGATGGAGCTATTAAACAACACTGGGGTTGAATCCAGAGTGAGTAACACATTCATTTTCCATTCATTTTATTGAGCATCTACACGACAATGACGTTAAGATGGAGGCAGAGAAATATTGCCCACAGCTATAAATTGAAAATTAAGAAATAAAGGATTTAAGTACAGATGCGATCACCGTTAAACGCCCTTATGGTTCAAGGGACAACGTCAGATGCCGGAAAAAGTGTTTTGGTGGCAGGTTTATGCCGTGTTTTGGCAAGGAAAAGCATCAAAGTGGCACCTTTTAAGCCTCAAAATATGGCGCTAAATAGCGCAGTGACAAAAGATGGTGGCGAAATTGGTCGTGCTCAAGCGGTTCAGGCACAAGCTTGTAATATTGAGCCTACCGTCCATATGAATCCTGTATTGCTAAAACCCAATTCAGATACGGGTGCGCAAGTGATTCTACAAGGAAGAGCACTGACGAATATGGAAGCGACCGGATATCACGACTACAAGAAAGTTGCGATGAATTCGGTTATCGATTCGTTTGATCGACTTTCTGAAGAATACCAAAGCGTGATGATTGAAGGTGCGGGCAGTCCCGCAGAGATAAATCTTCGAGAAAACGATATCGCGAACATGGGCTTTGCTGAAAAGGCAGACATCCCAGTGATCATCGTTGCTGATATTGATCGTGGCGGCGTTTTTGCACACCTCTACGGCACATTAGCTCTATTATCTGAATCTGAACAAGCGCGCGTAAAAGGCTTTGTGATAAACCGTTTTAGAGGCGATATTGCGTTACTTCAATCTGGTTTAGATTGGCTAGAAGAGAAAACAGGTAAGCCTGTGATAGGGGTTTTGCCTTATCTGCATGGTTTTAACTTAGAAGCGGAAGATGCCATTACCTCAGCCCAAGAGTCTGATGGAGAAGCTAAACTTAAGGTTGTAGTGCCAGTACTAACTCGAATCAGTAACCATACAGACTTTGACGCTCTGCGACTTAACCCGTCGATTGATTTACGTTACGTAGGCAAAGGCGAGCGCCTGAACAACGCTGATTTGATTGTATTGCCGGGAACAAAATCGGTAAGAGCCGATTTGGAATACCTAAAACAGCAAGGTTGGGATAAAGATATTCAGCGTCATCTTCGCTTGGGCGGGAAAGTGATGGGTATTTGTGGCGGTTATCAGATGCTAGGGAATATCATCCACGACCCAGATGGCGTTGAAGGGAAATCTGGAAGCAGTGAAGGGTTGGGGTATCTTGATACTGAAACGACACTAACACAGCAGAAAACTTTAACCAATGTGTGTGGAACCATGACACTTGATGGCAAAACTGCACAAGTAAAAGGGTATGAAATCCACGTAGGTAGGACTGATGTCAATGAAACGGTATTACCGGTTCAGTTAGAATCTGGCAGTGTTGATGGTGCTGTGAATCAAGATAACTCAATTTTTGGTACTTACCTGCATGGCGTATTCGATAACAGTGATGCATTGTCGCTTATTTGCGAATGGGCAGGCGCCAATGATGTGACAGCGATTGACCATGAACAGCTTAAAGAGTTGGGTATCAATCGAATCGCTGATGCCATCGAAGATCACTTGAACCTTGACCTGCTTTGGCCTGAATTAACAGCTTAGGCCGCAACTTAGAAGTTAGCTCAAGAATTTAAACGAACAATAGATTAAATGAGAATAATGAAAAAACGAGTCATCCTTTTAACTATCGTCTTAGTTTCAGCACTGAGTTCTACTCATCTTTTGGCTGCTGAAAAACTACGAGTTTATGCTGCATCGTCGATGACGAACGCGGTTAACTTGTTGGTTGAAGAGTTTGAGAAAGATCATTCTGTCGATGTTATTCCAGTGTATGCGAGCACGTCGTCTTTGGTGCGCCAAATTGAACGAGGTGCGCCAGCAGACATTTTTATCTCGGCAAACGAAAAATGGATGACGCATTTAGTCGATCGTCAATTGGTTTCTAGTGACAATGTCACAAACTTGTGCGAAAACGAACTCGTGTTAATTTCCCCGAAAGAGACGCTAATATCTTTGGACCTCTCAAGCGGTGACCAATGGGCTAAACTTCTAATGAATGAAAGACTTGCAGTTGGCAACACCATGTCGGTTCCTGCGGGTCTCTATGCGAAAGAAGCGCTAGAAACGTTAGGTGTATGGGATGATGTGAAGACTCGATTGGCACCAAGTAACAATGTACGTATGGCATTGGCTTTGGTGGAGCGTAGTGAAGCTAAGCTTGGCATTGTCTACAAAACAGATGCGTTGCTTTCTAAAGAAGTGAACCTAGTGTCGACGTTCCCATCAGATTTACATACGTCAATACGTTACCCTGTAGCTAAATTGAGCGATAAAGTCGTCGCAGAACAGTTCTATACTTTCCTAAAGAGCGAAAAAGCGAAGGACACCTTGAACAGTTTTGGATTTGAAGTGCGTTAAATGATGTATCTATCGGAATACGAATACCAAGCCTTAATGCTGAGCTTGAAAGTCGCTGGTTTTGCCATCTTGTGGCTTATTCCTATCGGCATCGGCTTGGCATGGTTGCTTGCTAAGAAACAATTTGTGGGCAAAAGCATTGTAGAAAGTATTGTCCATTTGCCTTTGGTGCTTCCACCCGTGGTTATTGGTTATTTGTTGCTAGTGATGATGGGCAGACAAGGCGTCATTGGCTCTTGGCTTAATGACGTGTTTGGTATTGTATTCAGCTTTAGTTGGAAGGGCGCTGCTCTAGCGTGTGTGGTCGTAGCGTTGCCTCTGATGGTACGTTCTATACGACTGAGCTTAGAAACCGTAGACAGTAAACTTGAAGAGGCCGCTGCTACATTGGGCGCTTCACCTTTTCGTGTGTTCTTCACTATTACATTACCGCTGATGATCCCAGGGATCATTACTGGCACCATGCTTTCATTTGCAAGAAGTCTGGGTGAATTTGGTGCGACTATCAGCTTCGTTTCAAATATTCCCGGTGAAACTCAAACCATCCCTTTAGCCATGTATACCTTTATTGAAACCCCAGGAGCAGAAATGGAAGCCGCACGTTTGTGTGTCATTTCTATTGTGATCGCACTGAGTTCACTGATGCTTTCTGAATGGCTCAACAAAAAGTCAGCAAAACGTTTGGGGGGCAACGCATGAGTCGCATGAGCGCTTTAGTCCTCCAATATCAGCAACAGCTTGGTGAAACGTTTTTTGATATTGACTTAGAATTGCCAAGTACTGGTATTACGGCAATTTTCGGTCGTTCTGGTGCAGGTAAAACTTCACTTATCAATGCCATTAGTGGTCTCAAACAACTAGATAGTGGCTTGATCAGCGTATCTGGAACCATTCTGTTCGATAGTGAAAATGGCATCAACTTACCAACGCACAAACGCAACGTCGGCTATGTATTCCAAGAATCGCGATTGTTCCCACACATGAAAGTCGCGGCGAATCTTAAGTACGGCATGAAAGGTGCTGACAAAGCGCACTTTGAGCAAATAGTCTCGTTGCTATCGTTGGGCTCGCTGCTTGATCGCTATCCAGCCCGTCTGTCTGGCGGTGAGAAGCAACGTGTTGCGATTGGCCGCGCACTGTTGTCTAAGCCCAGCATTCTATTGATGGATGAGCCATTGGCGTCTCTGGACTTACCTCGTAAGCGTGAAGTAATGCCGTTTCTGGAAAACTTATCTGAAACCGTTCAAATACCGATTATCTATGTCACTCATAGCCTCAATGAAATATTACGCTTGGCAAATCACCTTGTGATCATTGAGCAAGGCAAAGTTATTTCATCGGGGATGACGGAAGAGGTATGGGCATCGAGAGCCATGCAACCGTGGCAATCTTTTTCAGAGCAAAGTTCGTTGTTTGAAGCGACATTAGCGGAACATAATGATGATTATGCGTTGTCACGTCTAACGTTAGGTAAATCAACGTCACTTTGGGTTCAAAAGGTGTCGAGCGAGCTTGGCACTACGGTAAGGCTGCAAGTGAGGGCAAATGATGTCTCTATCACGCTACAGCAGCCGCAAGGCACTTCGATACGTAATATCCTTCCTGTCACTATTAAAAGGGTAGAGACGCACCAGCAAGGCTCGAATAAGCAGAGTGTCGCTGTCGAGTTAGAACTTGAGGCCGGATGCTACCTATGGGCGACTATTACATTGTGGGCGCTGGATGAGCTGAATTTAGAAATTGGACAACGTGTCTACGCACAAATTAAAGGCGTGAGTGTTGCGCAAAGAGATATTACGATAACGCACTAAACTTATGCACTAAGTTCATGCCGCAAGCTCATGCGATAAGATATTCAGATCTAGCGGTAATACATTAAGGCCCAACGACGTACTTGGTTTCTGGTTTCATTTTAGAACGGGTAAAACTCGAACTTGATTCTGTGACTCGATCTTGATTCCATAAATGACTACATGCGTCATTTTATACGGTGTAACTGCCAGTTTTGCGTCATACTGTATGAGTGTTAATGCACACCTTCCGTGCGATGAGAAAAGTTAGAATTCTAAGAGCCACAATGAGAATCCCTGCACTAACAAGAACCCAGACGTTACATTCGAATAATAGAAGAAGCGAGCAGAAAAAGAACGTATAGAAAAAGCTGCTGGTACAAAAAAGCCGCATGTTTTAAATAACATACGGCTTAATCATTAAGTTTTCCTTAAGCATTCAACCTAAATTTAGGTGCTCTGAATAGCTTAGCGGATGAAAACTTCTTTGAAATCACGCTTCAAGATAGCATCACGGCGCGCTTTCTTGATTTGCTTAGCCATGTCTTTTACACAGTTATGTAAAATTTGGTCAAGTAGTTGAGCTCGGTACTCTTCTTTTTCTTCATCAGTCATGCCTTCTGGAAGTTTAAGAGTAGGGAACTCCTCCATCATGTTTACGCCAGCGAAAGCTTGGCTAACAGAGATTAGAGCGTGGAATTGCTCAAAGTTGTCCAAAACATTTTGTGCGCTTGCTGGAAGGCTGCTCCAAGTTTCACGCACTGCTTCTTCAGACACTTCGTGAATAGAAGTAACCATGTTGTGCATCTCTTTAGGCACTTCATCAAATTCGATAACTTGGCGAAGCTCTGGTGAGATAGTGGTTAAATCGATTTCTTGTACTTCGTTGTTTGTAGCGTCTGACATAGTATTTCTCTTTAAAAAGAAACAATGCTAAAAAGATCTGTAAAAAAGTCAATATAATATAGAGATTAGGGCATGATTTAAGCCCAAATTTGAGCTACTTTGAATATTCAACACTAGATAAAGGTGATGTGATGATAGAAAAGGGATCTTCGATGCGCATATTGCTAGTTGATGACGTTCAACTGGATAGAATGCAACTCGCTATTCGACTCAAGCAACTGGGTCATGTTGTAGAAGCTGTTGGTAGCGGAAAAGAAGCCCTGAATGTTTATTCTGATTTTGATCCTGAACTCGTGTTATTGGATATCAGCATGCCAGACATGGATGGTTTTGAGGTCGCTAACGAAGTTCGTCGGCAATTCCCAGAATGGGTTCCGATCATCTTTTTGAGCGGTCATGAAGAGCCTGAAATGATCGCAAAAGCGATAGATGCCGGCGGCGATGATTATTTGATCAAACCGGTAAACAAAGTTGTTTTGAACTCTAAGTTGATTGCGATGCAGCGTATTGCGCACATGAGACGAGAGTTAAAACAGAGTACCGCCAAACTCGAAGAACTGAATATTTTACTGCAACAACAAGCCAACGAAGACGGCCTAACCAAATTGTACAACCGACGATATATGGATACTAAGCTTGAAGAGAGCATTGCGTGGCACGGACGACGTAATATATCCATGACCGTCATACTACTCGATGTTGACTTCTTTAAGCCTTACAACGATAACTATGGCCATATTCAAGGGGATAAGTGCCTGCAAGGGCTTGCCAATACTTTGAAAGAGCTCTTTGTTCGAGCTGGAGAGTTTGTTGGACGTTACGGCGGTGAAGAGTTCGTCATCATTCTGAGTGATACCGATAGCTTAGGGGCTAATTTACAGGCCAATCGTGTAAAAGAAGCACTGCATCAAATGAACTACGTCCACGACTACTCAGCAGTGTCTGACAGAGTGACAGCGTCACAAGGCGTATTGTCATTCGTGCCTGAAGGTGGTGAGGCTATCGCTTCTATTTACGAAAAGGTTGACCAAGCACTGTATCAGGCCAAGCAAAGCGGAAGAAATACCTACATACAACGCGATATTATGGAGCTTGAGCAATAGTTGACGAGCTTCGGTAGTAACCTGAATTATACTTCTAGTAGCTTATAAGCCAGGAAGTGACTTAAGTGATAAAAGAAATGCAGCATTCCAAGTCATTCGTCATGACTAACTCAAACAAAGGTCTTGTATTAACTCTGTTTGTTTCCGTGTGTCCAACAGCTGTTAACGCAGCTTCGCTCTCTGAATTGGTCAGAAAAGACATTGAACAAACCTTCGCAACGAGTGTTTTGCTCAATGATACGGATGTGTTTACCTTTGGCATAAATAATTTTGATCCCAACAAAGTCTTTAGTTTGGACAATGAAGATATTGGCTCTAATGACTCAGTAAGTCGCCGACAAAATATCGCTTCCCTCAGCCTTCCTTATACCTTTGAAGTGCCAAGTTATATTGAAGACAACCATCAAGAAGTAACACTTCGTTTATCTGCGTTGCGGATAGAGAAGGATGTTCAATATGCCACTTCAACGATAAGCGACTTTCAAAAAGAGTCTGTTGTTTCTGGTTACGTTGAGTATGCAAACGTATCCCAGTTGAACGAATACTGGAGTTTTAGTTCTGCAATTGGTAACCATATTTCCTATTATCGAAACGATTTTGAATATCGTTCTTCGTTGCTTGCACCAATTCAAGGTCAGCTGGATGGTCTTTATCTGAACACGGATGCTTGGGCATACATAATAGAGCCTAAGATAAAGTTGATGTTTGAAGATAAGAATGACTGGGGTAAATATAAACTCAGTACCAGTTGGCATTACTTTAATGGTATAGGTTGGGGAGAAGCCAATAACGGTAACATTGGTCACCCAGAAGGTTGGTACATAGCAAATGAAGCTAAGATCTTCTATGACTTAGTTCGTTGGGACAAAAACATCACATCTATGTATTCGAGTATAAGAAGAATAGATATTGGTGGTGATACTGTCGCGTCTATGGGCACTACAGCTTACTACGAAGGTAGTGTAGGTTGGTTGCTTAACCCAAATCTGTTTAATGACTGGGTCGACAATGTAGGAATAGGGTTTACTATCAATTACGGAAGTAGTTTGAAAGGAGGGAGCTTAGTCATCTTCTTTAACCAAGACTAGTCTAAGCACCAACGCTTTCGATGTTCACACCGTTAAATTACGATGTTCAGAGCTTTACATTCCAAGACTTTCAACGTCTTTAACTATCGACACACAGCTTGTTTCGGCCAGTTTCTTTTGCTTTGTACAGTGCGTTATCGGCAAGTTTCAAGACTTCTACGGGTTGTTTAGTGGTTCTACTATCAGACAGCCCAATGCTCACCGTTACGTTTACGACTTCAGTTGATTTGTTGCTCTGACCACGTTTTTTAATGCCGACTTCATGGTCGTCAGGGCGATCGTTGCTATTTCGAATCGTCATATCGTAGTTTTGTACTTCCGAAATGAGAACTTGAAGGTGCTCTTTAACCTGTTCCGAGTATTTGCCTTTAAAAATAATCGTAAACTCTTCACCACCATAGCGATAAGCTTTTGCACCACCGGTTGTTTCACTCAATATACGTGCTACCAACTTCAACACATCGTCGCCAATGTCATGCCCGTAGGTATCGTTAAATTTCTTGAAGTGGTCGATATCAACCATCGCCATTGAGTATTTTCGCCCTAAGTGCTTCATATCCACTTCTAGTGCGTGTCTACCTGGAATGTTAGTTAAACGGTCATTAAAGGCCATATCGTGGCTAGCAGAGACGACATAGATAATGAATAGCGTACCAGACAGCGAGAACATCGTACTAGAGATGTATTGCACATCAAAAAATATGAATGTACTAGTAGAAAGTAAAATTGCGCTGTATACGACAACATCAATCGCGCGGTTGTATACTAGAACTAAAATCGACGTAAGGCCAAGTAAACAAAGGCTATACAGCACTAAAACGAAAGGTAGCCTCGAGAATCCGTTAACGATAAACAGGATACCTTCGCTCCATGACTCAAATCCACCTGACTGGAAATGAGAAACAATTAATTGTGCCCATACCGTAAACAGAACGAGAACCAAAGCATATAGGAACATGGATTTCGAGTTAACGCCGTTATCTGGGAAGGCATACACCAGTAAGCATGTTACAGGAACTAAAGCGGTTAACAGAGACAGTTCTAATAGAGTGGTGCCTGTGTTGAGTGGCGTTTGTAAACGAACTTGAATGATGAGGTATGCGACGAGCATGGTTAAGGACACCATGGCCATACGACCTTGCTTAAATGTGTGGCACAGCAAAACCGCAACGCTCAATAGAATGTATGGGAGGTTGCTAGCAAACCCTAAGTTTGAATCCGTCACTAGGATGACGTTGTTCATACCTGCAAGTAATATTGCTAATAGAAGTAAGGGAAAGCAAAATCGAAATATGCTCGACGTGACGAAAGAAGATGTCATTTATGTGGTGAGCCTAACTATAATGATGATCTTATATTTTAATTTTATACGTAGGATACGGGTAAACAAGCAATTGCCAAGCTTTTTCATTAAATTATAGCAAAAACATGATCATAGCTCGCTAATTGTACAATTAAATTTATATGTGTTTCAGTTGCTATTAACCTAAGAACGAGCTAAACAGTATATATGATAAATGAAACAGCCGTTATTGATACTTAACTAAATTAAGGTAGTTTGTGCTTAAGAGTTAGGTGGTTACCTAAGTAGCAATGAACAGATGTTATACGCCTAACTGCAGAAGCGGTTAGCAACAACGGCAATTAGTTACAACAATGATTAGCTGTAACAACGATTAAACTAGAAACAACCGCTCAACATGGAGGTGTAATATGCAAATCAGTGTCGATGTCCATAACTATATGGAAACTTTGGTGGGAAATGTATTAGCGACAGAAGAGTATGTTTCTGGCTATACTAACGAACAGTTAGCCGATCTTGCGTGTTTGGCTTTAGGTCAGCTTAAACCCATCTATATTCGCTTCGATGTCGATTTTCTATCGGCATTGCCAGAGGATAAATTGGTGCTGTATAAACGAAATAGTGAGATCGCGGTCAAAAATGCAGAAAGTATGATCATTGACGACAGAAGGCGAGAGCGTGACGACAATGTACCCGTAATCTTTAGTCAACATAATTTTGATGATGACGTTGAATTACAATGGTATGAAAAGCCATTGTTGAGCGGTAAACAGTCATGATAGTTTACGGTTAATGCGGTCATTTAAGGAGTAAAAACGTGGGATTCTTTTCTAGATTATTTAGTGGCAAAGAAAAAACCGAACAAAAAGTAGAAATTGAGCCAGTCGAATACAAAGGCTTCAATATCTATCAAGATGCCATTGCTGAATCTGGTCAATACCGTGTAGCTGGGCGAATCGAGAAAGAATTTGATGGTGAAATCAAAACCCATCGTTTTATTCGTTCAGATGTTGTTTCAAACAAACAAGATGCCGATGAACTGATGCTTAAAAAATCGCAGATGTTCATCGACCAAATGGGCGATAGCATTTTTAGCTAACCAAATAGGGTTAGAATTGATGTTGGTCATAATTTAGAGAGCTTTCAGTGTATATGCTGAAAGCTCTTTTTAGTTTTAGGAACAAAGAACAGCTAGTAGGTTGTTATTTAAAGGAATATTTGCAAGTGGTTTGACCTCTTGGCTCAAAAGAGGCGTCATTTCTTCAAATGAAGTGCTCCAATTCCATCCAAATCGTTATAAGTAATAACTTTTCCTGTTCTTTGAATAAAACGCTTGAAGTATTAGTTGTCGTTAGATACAAACGAATAAGTCATTGTGCCAATAGTCAAGGAATAGCTATGCAAATTGGTGTACCAAGAGAAACACTCGCAGGTGAAACGCGAGTCGCTGCTTCGCCGAAATCGGTAGAACAGCTTCTAAAATTAGGATTTGAAGTTTGTGTTGAATCACAAGCAGGTGCGTTAGCAAGTTTTGAAGATGCAGTTTATGAACAAGCTGGAGCAAAAATTGTCACCGCAGATGAAGCTTGGAAATCCGATATTATTTTTAAAGTTAACGCTCCGATCGTTGACGAAACTAAAAATGAAATTGATCTTCTTAAAGATGGCGCAACATTGGTCAGCTTTATTTGGCCAGCTCAGAACCCAGAATTAATGGAACAATTGTCCACTCGTAATATCAACGTGATGGCGATGGATTCTGTACCTCGTATTTCAAGAGCTCAAGCGTTAGATGCATTGAGTTCTATGGCTAACATCGCGGGTTACCGTGCTGTTGTTGAGGCGGCGCATGAGTTTGGTCGATTCTTCACAGGTCAAATTACGGCGGCAGGCAAAGTTCCACCCGCGAAGGTACTGGTTGCTGGTGCGGGTGTTGCTGGCCTAGCAGCAATTGGCGCTGCGGGTAGTTTGGGTGCGATCGTTCGTTCGTTCGATGTTCGTCCTGAAGTAAAAGAGCAAGTTGAGTCTATGGGCGCTGAATTCTTGGAAGTGGATTTCAAGGAAGATACCAGCGCGGGCGACGGCTACGCAAAAGAGATGTCTGAAGCATTCAATAAGAAAGCTGAAGAACTGTATGCAGCTCAAGCTAAAGATGTCGATATCATCATTACAACGGCACTGATCCCAGGTCGTCCGGCACCTAAGCTGATTACCAAAGAGATGGTAGACAGCATGAGTGCTGGTAGTGTGATTGTTGACCTTGCGGCAGCCAATGGCGGCAACTGTGAATATACCGTTGCGGATCAAGTCATTACAACGGCTAACGGCGTGAAAGTGGTAGGTTACACAGATATGGTTGGTCGACTACCGACTCAATCATCTCAACTGTATGCAACGAACCTAGTTAACTTGCTGAAACTGCTTTGCAAAGAGAAAGATGGCAACATCAATATTGACTTTGAAGATGTCGTGCTACGCGGTGTTACCGTGGTTAAAGAGGGTGAAGTCACTTGGCCTGCACCACCAATTCAAGTTTCAGCTCAACCACAACAAGCTAAGGCCAAAGCGGTTAAACCGGAGCCTAAAGTTGAAGAGCCGGTTTCTCCAATTAAGAAAGTGGCAGGCATGGCGGTTGCTGTAGGTGCATTTGCTTGGGTAGCTTCAGTTGCTCCTGCTGCGTTCTTATCTCACTTTACCGTTTTTGTACTCGCTTGTGTGGTGGGTTATTACGTCGTTTGGAATGTAAGCCATTCTCTGCATACGCCTTTGATGTCCGTAACTAACGCGATTTCAGGAATCATTGTAGTCGGTGCACTGTTACAGATAGGACAAGGAAGTGGCGTTGTCACGTTCTTATCATTTATTGCCGTATTAATTGCAAGTATCAATATCTTTGGTGGCTTTACCGTAACCAAACGTATGCTTGAAATGTTCCGTAAAGACTAAGGAGTGACAGATGTCTGAAGGATTAGTACAAGCAGCTTATATTGTGGCTGCTGTATTCTTTATTATGAGCTTGGCTGGGTTGTCGAAACAGGAATCTGCGCGCGCAGGTAACTATTACGGTATCACGGGTATGGCAATCGCGTTGATCGCGACGATCTTTGGCCCACATTCTGCAGGTATTGTATGGATCATCATTGCTATGGTGATCGGTGGTGGTATTGGTATCCACTACGCAAGAAAAGTAGAAATGACTGAAATGCCTGAGCTGGTGGCAATTCTGCACAGCTTCGTAGGTATGGCAGCAGTACTTGTAGGTTACAACAGTTACATTGATCCACCTGCTACTGTTTCTATCAACCCTGCTGATATTCATGCAGAGCACGTGATCCACCTAGTGGAAGTGTTCCTTGGCGTGTTTATAGGTGCGGTGACGTTCACGGGTTCTATTGTTGCGTTTGGTAAGCTTCGTGGCGTTATCTCTTCGTCTGCATTGAACATTCCTCATAAGCATAAGTGGAACCTTGCGGCGATCGTAGTTTCTACACTACTGATGATCATGTTCGTTAAAGCGGACGGCAGTATGTTCGCGCTAATGGTTATGACTCTTATCGCATTCGCATTCGGTTACCACCTAGTGGCATCGATTGGTGGCGCAGATATGCCAGTGGTTGTCTCTATGCTGAACTCGTATTCTGGTTGGGCAGCAGCAGCGGCAGGTTTCATGCTTGCGAACGATCTGCTTATCGTAACCGGTGCATTGGTTGGTTCGTCAGGTGCAATTCTTTCTTACATCATGTGTAAGGCGATGAATCGCTCTTTCATCAGCGTTATTGCTGGTGGATTCGGCCAAGACGTGGTTGTGTCTGATGGTGATGAAGAGCAAGGTGAACACCGCGAAACATCAGCTGAAGACGTGGCTGACATGCTTAAAAACTCAAAGTCAGTCATCATCACTCCTGGATATGGCATGGCAGTAGCTCAAGCTCAATACCCAGTGCATGAAATCACTGAGAAGCTGCGAGCGCAGGGCATCAATGTTCGATTTGGTATCCACCCAGTTGCTGGTCGGTTACCGGGTCACATGAATGTGTTACTTGCTGAAGCAAAAGTACCTTACGATATCGTTCTTGAAATGGACGAACTCAACGATGACTTCAATGAGACCGATACTGTTTTGGTTATCGGTGCAAACGACACAGTGAACCCTGCAGCACTTGAAGATCCAAATAGTCCAATCGCTGGCATGCCAGTACTTGAAGTTTGGAATGCTCAGAACGTTATCGTATTCAAACGTTCGATGAACACAGGTTATGCAGGTGTGCAAAACCCGCTGTTCTTCAAAGAGAATACGCAGATGTTGTTTGGTGATGCTAAGTCAAGCTGCTTACACATACTTGAGCATCTTTAGTGGGTAGTTCGTTAAGTTAATAAAAAAGCCCGTCGTAATGACGGGCTTTTTGTTTGAGTGTTTTTTATGCTAAAGCAATCGGTTAGGGGATTTGTTTTATTAAAATCCGTGTGTGAGTTACTAGTCTAATTGGATGATAGTGATAGAATATCCGCATTATAAGGAGATTTTATGGCAACACTGGCAAAAAGAGATATCAGGCTTTTAGAGAAGTACTTACAAATGGGTGGCGGTCATTTACTTGATTTCTCACACAGGACACTAGCTGAGTTCTTTGAAGATTACGGTATCGATATTGATGAGCCACAATATCAAGTAGGCTCAGGCTCTAAAGCAAATCGTATGCGAGGCTTTTGGCAGGTTAGTAGCGATATGGTCGTAGGTCGTGTTCTGAACGGGCTTATTGAATATTACGACGAGAAACGTGCGTCTGGTTCTTACTTTGACACTGCTGATTACAGCGATGAACTGCGAGATAAATGTTTAGTAATTGCTAACCAGTTAAGCCGTGGTACTTACTCAGCTCAATTAGGCGGTCCGTCAGCTCAAGTAGCACCGATAAAGCAAGCGATACGAGATGCGATGCAACAACCTTTGCAAACCCCTGTTCGTACTCCGGCACAGCAAACGACTCAACAGCCGACACGAGCACCAGTACAACAAGCCTTTCAACAGGCTGTGCAAGCAAGGTTTCAACAACCAACATCAACGGAACAACCAATGAACCCAACTCCACAAACTAGTAAACAGAAAGTGTTTATTGTTCACGGTCATGATGAGCATTTGAGAATGGAGGTTGAGCTTTTTGTTCGAACTGTTGGGTTAGAGCCTATCGTACTTATGAATCAAGCTAGTGGTGGCAATACTATCATTGAGAAAATCGAAGAGTACGGTCAGGCTGATTATGCGATTGTTCTCTACACACCTTGTGATGAGGGGCGAAAGAAAGGTGAACCAGACCTTAATGGGCGAGCACGTCAGAATGTTGTGTTTGAGCATGGGTACTTTATTGCACGGCTTGGCAGAGATAAAGTAGCTGCGATGGTTAAACCAGGGGTTGAGATTCAAAACGATATTCAAGGTGTTGTTTATATCGGTGTTAAATCTGACTGGAAAACGCAACTACTAAGAGAATTCAAAAAAGCAGGGCTCTCGTTTGATATGAACGCACTAATCGCATAGATAGCTAAGCCCTGATGGGCTTAGTTTTTACTCAGTGTAGTAACTATTTTCTGCGCACTGACTTTACCAATTCCCTTGATTTTGACTAAATCACTTTCAGTCAATACAGACAGTTCTTTGATTGTGGAAACACCTGATTCTTCTAGAGCAGATGCTACTTTTTTGTTTACTCCATCAATCAGAGTCAATCGATTAGGTTTATCAAAGTAGTACACCATACGTTCTGAGTCGCTAATGAACCTTGCCATAACATCTATAATATTCGATTCGTTGTAGTAGTTTAATAATCCTTGCTCGATTCTGCTCTTAGCATCATCACGTCCAGAATAGCCAAGTACTTCGTTCATCTTTTCATTAATGGGCTTATCTGACTCTAAGATAGTTCGAAACCCAATAGCATAAGAAATGTACTCATCTGTATTGATTGGACCTGCGTCTGATGCAGACGTTCGTCCCTCCGATAGAAAATCATACTCTCCCGATAGCTTAGGAATCCAGATTCCGTCCTTTGGTTCACCGTATGTTGGTGGTTCACCGTCACCCCTATAAATCTCACCATGTCGTTTTAGAACTGATAGTGGAGTGCGTAACTGACATGTGGCGTGAAACTCCAACCCGTCTGTAACGTCTGAGTTTTGCGTTGCGATATCTCGATACTGTTGCGGAGCTTGCTTAACCTCTTGTATCTGCTGTTTAGTCTCTTGTTTTGGTTTCTTACCAAAAATGAAATCGAATATACCCATTACCTAGCCTCAATATATTTTTATTAAAAATACCATATTGTTAACGGTAGAGAAGTGCGTCAGTTTGGGTTTTTGTTATCAACAAACCACACTCTGAAGATAAGATGATAAGTTTTATCAAAACATCACTTAAATAGGTTACATGATAGTGTTATCATGTAACCCTAGTTTTGATAATGGATAAGAGAATGAAATACATTTATGCGCGTGTTAGTACTAAAAACCAAAACCTACAGACACAATTAGACTTGCAGGCTGCTTACCCTGATGCGGAGTTAATCAGCGAAAAAGTTAGTGGTGTTAAATCTGTTAATGACCGCCCCGAGTTCTCCGCTTTGGATAAGAAGCTAGAGAAAGGTGATTCAGTTATCGTGTATGACCTATCAAGGCTTGGGCGAAATACGGCTGAATTACTCTCGCTGGTGGAGGATTGGAAAGGCCGCGGTATAGGGTTGGTTGTACATAACCTAGGTGGGCAGTCTATTGATACTCAAACAGCCACTGGTTATATGATGTTTACGGTACTTGCAGCTGTTGGTCAAATGCAGCGTGATTTACAGCGAGAAAAAGCGCAGGCGGGAATGGCTATTGCTGTAGCTGAGGGGAGGATGAAAGGTGGCCGCCCACATAAGACCAAGCAAATAGAGAAAGCTCTTAAACTGATTAATGAAAATGGACTAACGAAGCAAGAAGCTGCAAAGGCTGTGGGCATTGGCGTTGCTACGGTGTATAGAGCATTGAAAAAACCGAAGGTTAACCCTGCTTCAAGCTTAAATTAGACAATTTCATTTGTTGCATCGACCACCCGAAAAAAATATTTTTGCAAAAAGTTTATCACCTCAAAAAGCCGTGCAATCATAGCTTCAGAAGTTGGCCAATCGGTCATCAAAACTTAGGTAAACTGAAGTGAAAAAAGAACACAAAAAACTACTCGATAAATTAGTTAGTGAATCAATTGATAAGAAACTGTCTACAGGTGATATCACCACAATCATCGATAAACATATCAACTCAATCTATCTGTATATCCATGATTACAATAATAGAATAACGGTCAACCCTGAACCGTTGATTGGTAAACTCGTTGAACTAATAGGTAAACAAGTAACTTCTATGTTGGTAGATGACACAATTAAGAGATTACGAACCAAAGTGAAATCAACAAGAGGTTCTTCAACTGGAAGTCTCGATTTTCTTGAAGTATAACCAAGAACCCCGAAAGGGGTTTTCTTGTATCTGAAAGCCCTGAAATCGAAATTAAAATGTTTACTTTCCAGTAGTTCAGCACTAAATACAGTTTGTTTATCAGGCTATAAAGCGATGATAAAATATACAGAGTTGAATAACTCCGTGGTTACACCCGTTACCCCTACCAAAATCAACACGCCACAAACTCCATAGAGAAACTTATTCTTGTTTCGCAGTCGCTGGGATTCTCCGATAAGGGGTTTCTCTATGGGGTTTATTGTTTAGCGACAAGGCCCAACCAAGAATAAGAAAATGGACTTAATAAAAAACTATACCGTGTTTGCCAATGGCGAACAGGTTAAGCACAAGTGTAAAAACGGTGATTGGATTTCACGTTATGCACTGGATAGTGTGAATCTCAAAGATGAACTATCTAACGAAACAATCCCTTTTATCCCTGAAGAGAACAAGAAGCTCACCAAACGACTAGCCGAGTATGGTTACAAGACCAACGGTAAGGGTCAGCGATTGGCTAAACGGATTACCAAGCTCTTAAAAGAAACAGGTACAGCCAAGAAAGATTGGTCACACATTGTTTACCCTACAGAGAGCGGGATTGATGTGTGGTTAACGAACCTTGAATACCTTAGTTTCGATAAGGTAATGCACGGTGACGTGGTTCTATTCCGAATGATAGAGAAGACAAAACAAGTTGAGGTCATTAAGTACACGGACACCATACAGGAGCATAGGAAAACTACGATTGATGGTCGTCTGTACTTTACCCCAACAGAGAGGAAAGGCGGTGGTCGTTACCATTCCTTTAATAAGAAAGATGGCAATAAGCCTTTTGTATGGAAGCTAGAACTAATGAAAAATGAAAACCGTGGCTGGAAGCTAGGCAAGCTCAGACAAGATGCAACACTGGATGAGAACACAGTCAAAACAAATGAGATTGTTGACGTAGTGAACAGTCAGGTTGACGAACTAGAGATACTAAGACAAGAGATTGCAGCTTTAAAAGCTCAACTCAAAGTAGCTTAATCAAGCACCCTACGGGGTGCTTTTTTTATGTCTAAACCGAAATAAAAATGTGTCACTCTATTGCAAAAAATGTGTCACTTTATCGGGGCTTAGCCCAGTGATAGCAAGGGTGAAGCGTGTAATACTAATGCTATACGTCCGAAAGAGTAAACGAACTAAAGGTGCTGCGCACCACTCAACGCTACGCGTTTCGAATAGAATCCTTATTGAAAGGATGACGAGGCGCAGCCGAGTAGCCCGCAGGGCTTAAGCGTAACCAACGTAACCAATCCAAACACATCACTTAGAAAGAGATTGACGCCTACGGCGTTGATGCCTGCGGCATCCCAATACCGACTAGTAAGTTAAACGTAATAGATTGTGCACAACGTAATCTGTAAAAAATAATCCTTATAAAGAAAGAACTTTATTTTACAGTTTTATTCATTCGAACTTATCGCCTACGGCGAAAGCGACTGCGCCGCTAATCACTTTGATAAAGATTCTTTCGAACACTTATCACTTGAATCTAGTACGCCTGAACGTTCAGATTCAACCTACTAAATAGATGTATACGAGCGTCACTCGTTACCCGTGCTGGACACCACCTTAAACTGTCTCATTACTTTCCTACATTGTTTACACAATGAGTGTGGCGACACTTAAATCACGCACTTCCATTTTTGCTAGATATTTCTAGTGGTGCGCTCTCACCTAAACGAGCACTTTTCGACGTTCTCCATTATCTGGCGTTCGATTCCTCAATGTCATGCAATAACGTTGAGTGTGTGGCGGCACATTAAAAACGCATCTATTCAATACGTCTGACCTCTGCACCTGTGACCTGTTTACCCACTCGCAGAGGTCAGCTATTCCGAGGTTCAAATGACCAAATCCAAGAAAGAAGAAAACAAAGCTCATTACGAGAAAAATCGTGATGTTCTTATAGAAAAAGCACGCCTACGAAGAGTAGAAGCAAAGAAAGAAAAGACCTTTGCAGAACTGATGAAAGAGTTTGCGGACAACATCCAACTAGCCGAAACACGTTACTTAGAATCCGTTATTGAAACGACTCAACTAACCCCGTTACAAGTTGCGACTATCTACAAACAGATGCGTGATGACCTGAAACTCACAGACCACCAGCGTTTGCACATCCACAATAATGCACCAGTGAAGAAGTTATTACGTCAACGTCTTAAGCGCGAGCACCAGATAGGTGAGTTGATATGAGAGGCAACACATTACAAAAGCTTGCTCATCACTATAAAACCAATGTTAAGCACAACGAACAGGCCGAGCGCGACTACGTAGAAATCCACACAGACAACGACATTTACTTTGCTGTTTGTAATGACGTGGCTCACGAGAACACGTTGCTAATAGCTACAGATAAGCACAATGACTATGTGAAGGTGAAGAATAACCACAAGTCGTTTGAAGCACTTATCACCTTATTCGACGAACAAATAACAGAGTCAGTAGATGGAACAAGACCAAAAGAAAGACCAAAGAAAAAAGCTGTTGAGTTGTTTGGGGAACTTTACGAAATCTGATACACCGAGCTTAGAGCAGTTTGACGAACTCAACACATTAAGCCTTATCACAAAGCCAGACAGCCACATTATGCCAGTTGAGCTTGAAAAAGCTTTCAACCACTTTATTGAAAAAGCTTATGACTACAAGGTTGAAAAAGCTGGCGCACACTACGTGAATCAACTGATAAGAAGCAATGGCAGTAAGACAGAGACAAACGTCACTTTAGCCTCTATCACTGGCTTACAAACTCACGTGGTGAACACGCTAATAAGGCAAATGCTTATCGGCAAAATGAATGAGCTAGCCGATGACACACAACGAAACAACAACGGAGAGTGCTTTGATAAAAGCATTATTTTTTAAATGAAAGTAGAACAACACACAGCCCAGATGACACCAACACATGACCAGATTGTTTTTGCAAATGAACACGACGCTAAACAGCGTGACCTTAGCAAAGCAATCGGTCGATTTGATGCACCACGTAAAAGCATTATCTTTGTCGATGACAATAGCATTGGCACAAAATACAAAGCATTAATGGATAACGGTTTTCAAATCCACTTAGCCAAAGATGATAGAAACAACTACTACATTACTGACCTACTAGACAACATTAGTAAAGCAGGTGAGAACCTTGGCGTGCATGAGTCAGTTGATACGGGTGAAACCGCAGACATTGAGAGCACAGACAACAACACAGACGAGCGACCAGAGCTTACTTTTAAAGAAGAGAGTGAGTTCTTAGAGCAAGACATTGATTCTGCAATGGACTTGGATTTCACGACAGAGAGCCTGAACTATGAGCACCGTGTTGGCTTATACAACGAGGATTCAAACATGTACACATTGCGCGAGGATGTAAAAGACCTCTTAGATGAGTTTGAGTTCAACATTGATGAGAACGAAGACGGGGTAATAGCCAGAATCGCACCTGAATCTATCAAAGGTCGTAAACTGTTAAAACTTGTAAATCTACTGAAGAAACAAGAGCAGGACGACGATGCAGAGCTAAAGGAAGCTATTGAAAGTGGGCGTGTTCAGTTCGATTCACTTGCGACAGTAAAGCAGTTGTTACGCAGACTGGCGTTAGCTCAGAAGCACGGTGATATTGAAGAGAGTGATGAAGCGGAGGTTGAGCTAAATGAGCTTATCAATACCTATAAACAAGCCAATCCACCAGCGGCGGGCATCGAGAAAGTAGAAGTGGAACGTGATGAAATCCTTACCCCTCAAGTTGATGAGAGTGCAAAGAAACAGTCAAAGCCGAAAGTTTCTAAGCCAGCTAAACAAAGTTCATCCCCTAAGAAATCAAGTGTTGGCAAGACTGTAGATAGAGAGTTAGGAAAGCACAGCAGTACTTATCGTAAAGGTAAGAAAATCGCTAAGTCTGTTTCTAACATTGCAAAGTCTATTACCAAGAAAGAGACGTTAGACGAGAAGCTAAAGGCTGACGCTGAGAAACAACGTTATGCAGAATCGATTCTTGAAAGCTGTGGGATTCAAGTTCGAGGGCAACAGCATGTCGTTTAAGAATCGCTACATCATCAACATGCAAAGCCATAAGGCATACAAACTCAATGACATTCCATTCAAATCAAACGCGCTTTACACACGGTTTAGCCATAGTGAACTTAATCAGTTACCAGAACACGCTTACAAGCTTATTACTAACGATTTGCAACCTAGTGATGTTCTGCTGGTGGACACCTTAACGAACCCAAGTGAGCGAGCTTTGTATGAGGTGATTGAACTATGAGCACCGCTACCGAGCCGCTACAACAAACAAATAGCGGTTGGTTCAATACGGATTCAGCAAAAGAAGCTCAACTTAAATCAGCCGACAAACGTAGCGAAAACACTCGTAGGCGAAAAGAACTACTATCCCTTGCGAGTGATTTTTCATTAAGTGACCTGTTTTCTGAAAATGAGTTAAATGTGAACCTGAAGAATGAACAAAAAGCAGAGATAAAGATTCATGTTCTTAAATCAGCTTTAACCTTATTGGCTCATGAGAAGATTAAACATAAGAACAAGCTAGTTGAGATGTGTGTGCAGAACGAGCTGGAAGAGATTCTAAAGCAACAGCCAGAGAAACAAATCAACCTAACAAGTGGAATGAGCGTATACGAAGCCTTGAAAGCGGGTGTACTTGATGAGGATAGAGTCTCAATTGATGACCTGAATCTCCTAAGAGGGTTTATCTCATGAGTTACTTAAACAACTTCTTTAAACGAGCTTTACCTGATGATGAGCTATTTGAAACACCCTCGGATTTCAGCACAGTAGATATGCTAACAAACAGCTTCTTCTATCATGTTAAATCTGAAGCTTCGGATACTGAACTCAGGAAGTATAAAGAACTCGCTAGGCTCGCGGATGACCCTATGGATTTCATTGAGCAGATTAAAATGACGCCTGTTCAATCTGCTATTAAAGAGCTTAAACTATTAAAACCGACTCATTGAGTCGGTTTTTTGCCATTTAAAGCACTAAAATTCAAGCTGCTCAGGCTGTTTGCGTTTGCCAAATCGTTTGGCTATATCTCCAAAGATAAAACCAGCATCCACACTCGCGCACTTTTGCTCCGCTTGGGTCTGTACTTTGCCAGGAATAAAGTTCACATCAAAGCCTAAAAGAGTGTCGAATATTTTAATGTTACCGTAAGCATTTTTAATATCACCATCTCTAAACAATTGATAGAGCAGTAGCCAGTATGTGTCGATATAGTAGTTATCACCTGATTTGATGACCGTGTTTGCGAAGTTGATGATTTGCTTGTTGCCAATAAGCATGGAATTCAAAATGGTTAAGCTCACGCAATCTTCGATATCAATGATGGCATCAATAGTTTTATCGGCAGGTGCAATTTCGAGCTTTTTCATTATATGTAAAGGCCAGCAAATGCCATCAGAACGGCGATGTTTGCAGTTTTCAATGATGAGTGCATTTAGGTGTTTATCAATCTCACCTCTATTGATACTGGACTTTTCAATCAGCTCATCCAGATACGGAATTAAAATAGGATAATGCCAAGATAAATTTAGAACACTGCTATAAACGGTCGCTGGCGCTTGCTCGTCAAGAAAGTGGACTATCAATTGAATGGCATACTTCAATACACTACCATCTGGTGTTTGCTTGTTTACAGTGAGTGCATGGTTGATGAATGTAATGGCTTCAGCTGCTGTGAGCTTTGGGTCATCATTATGACCTTTGTTTAATCGACTTGGCAGGCTGCCAAGTAATTCCAATACCCATGCATCTTGGTCTGGTGCAGGCTGTTCGATTATCTGTGTCTTTTGAATGTTTAAAGATAGCTTGTATTTGGCGAGTGACTTACCCAGCAAAAGTAAGAATTGATGCGCGGATTCATTTGTTTCACAGTAGCAACTGTAATCATCAACATATCGATGAAAACTATAACCGGCGGTTCTAAGTTCTTCATCTACTTTGCCTAGAATGATTTCCAAACTGATGTTTGAAGTAGCCGAGCCGATTGGAATTCCTTGAGTCTCATTCCTTTTGCATTTTCTTTGGTACTTATCTACTTCATTGAACCACAAGTGCTGCTGACGATTCGCTTTTGCATGGTCGAATCCAACTAAACCCCATGAAATAGCATGTGAATAAATGCTATTGAAGCAGTTTGATATATCAGCTTTAACTAGAAATCTTTTACCAAAGCTTTCAGTCAGTGCTCGTGTTGTTTTCTCAATAGGGTCTTCATAGTTCATTACCATGATTCGACCATCTTCTCGCTCTTCGGGTTTAATAATACTACTTTCGCTGGTGGTGAATGGCTCTATCTTATCCCAGTGGTCGTGTAGGTGCTTGGCGAGCAATGAGTATGCCTTAGGGTGAATCAGTGACAATTCACGAAATGCGTTGTTATACCTAGTCGCATTGTAAGTCACTAAATCATAGCCACTGCCTTCACGAGTCTTAGATTCATTGAGAGTTGCTAATGCTTCACAAACCTCTGGCGTAAACTGTCTAGTGTTGAGTAGGGGTGGTAATTCACCGATGTTTGATTTCTGATTAGGAAAGTAATTGTAGCGAGTTAGTGCCTTGTAGAGTTTTCTTTTTTTATGAGCGTCCATCATGAGACCATTAACTTAGTTGAATAACATAATCATGCCATAAAAATGATGGTAAAAATGCCGACTTTAACTTAATTCTGAAAACCTGACCTGTGTTGATTTCTAAAGAAAAACCGCCTTCCGGCGGTTTGATGCTTACTTTGAGTTCATGGCTTTTAGTGCTTCGATTATAATATTGCTCTTATCGATTTCAGGCTCACCTTTTGAGAATACCTGCATTATCAGCTTGATTTTAGTGTCTCGCTTGAACTGAAGAATATCTTCTTCTGTCATGCCTTTACACTCTAGAGAGTTGGTTATTTGCTCAGCTAGGATACCTGCCTTTAGCATCGTCATCTTCTCTGTGTTGAGCGATACGATATGTTTAATTAGGAAGAAAAAGACACCAGATAAACCGCCTATAATAAGGGTCGTAGCGGCGACTAGGGGTAGTCTGCTCAGTAGAATATCCCATGCGCTCACATGTACCAAGTAAGGCAGTGTTTCCATAAAGTTCTGACCATTTCGGTAGACATAAATGGCCATACCGACTAAACCTAAAAATGTAATAGTAGCGAACCAATAATAAGCTACTAATTGAGTCTTTGTTTCAGCTGTGTGCCCTGCTGTATCAAAAGTAGTTAGGTTTTTCTCTCGCCGTGCAATGGCTAGCTCTTCTTGTAAACCCTGTAAGGTTTCACGCTCACCAATGATATTAGTCTGGATTTGCTGGACTCTAATCATGGCTTCGTCATGTTCTTTCTTACTTGTGGAAAGTTGTTTCTTGAGTTTATCTAACTGTTGATTGGCTTTGCTCAGTTCAATTGTGACGTTATCGTACTCTTCTGAAATCGCCGCTGTATCGCTACTTACTTTCTTCAATGTCTTTTGGCTGTTTTCAAGAGCACTCTGAGTATGCGATTGTTTTTGCACCAACGTTTGAACGTCGAGTTCAATTGCTTCAAATTTATCTCGCCTAGCGTTGATAATTGAGTTGATATCATTGAATTTTTGTACAATTTTCTGAATTTGAACCTGTGGAGCTCGGTTGGCTTTTTGAAGTGCTTTCTCTGTTTTCTCTAGTTTCTTTATATCAGTATGTAGGGCGCGAAAATTGACTAGCTTTATCGACAGCAAATTACTGCGCTTTGGTAGAATCAAGCCGTAAACCACATCATGTAATTTGTATGTTGTAACGGGAACATTGTGAGCACGCGATGTGACGGTTCTATTCGTTGTAATCTTCTTGTCTGAAGCGATATTGGATATTAACCTAATAGCTGCTTCGGTTTCGTCAGTAGGAGCTTTATCGAATCGCATTTCGGATACGATTACTGGCTCGGAGAATAAAACAACGTGCTCACCCCTTAGTGCGTTTTCGTCATAGTTAGCAGCTCTAAGGGAGCCTGTGATAAACGCAATGGTGGACTGGTCTAAAGATTCAGGCTCGAAATCTTCAATAACCCTCATAAGACCTGAACTGCTATCTGCCCTGTAAGTGGTGTAGAACGAGCTTAGGTTTTCTAGGTACTCATCTAGCGGGCGGGTGATACTATCCGCTTCAATATCACCAAACATCTCATTTAAATCGATGTCTTCCCAGCCTTCTCTACGGTTGCTCATTCTGCCCTCTGAAATTTAGTATTATTCAATTGCATAGAGTGTACCAGAATCAGCAGGAGTGTTGCATATCAATACCTTAAACGCTCACTGTTTATTAATTGCTTCGATTTCTTGGTTATGATGAGAGCTATCTAACTGATGCGTATGTGAATCAGAATGTTCTTGATGTTGTATATCAAACTGTAACGCGAACAGCCATACGTGTTCATGATGATAATAGAGATTGTAAGTTCTTTGTTCCTGACATGAGAGCGGCTAACTGGTTGGCAAATAGGCTACCTAATGCAGTGATTGATGATACTCAAGCCATTACTCTAAAAGATAAAAATGGTGGTCAAGTTGGGAACAAGGGAAATACCTCACAGCGTGGTTGTTCTGTGATTCGAGCTTTAGTTGAGAAGTATGCAACCAAACCCAAAGCTAAAAGGCTGGTGGATAAGTTTGAGAAAGCCAATGGTTTCTATCCAAACATTGATGAGCCAAAACATATGCTCAGATTGTTCAAGGCTAATGCAATGAAGAGAGTGCCAAAAGACTTTAATTTTGATATTTCGGTGAAAGCATGAGTGTAGAACAATATGGTCACTGGAAGTGTCGAGGGGAGTTTGTCCCGAACTGTGTTGCCTTTCTTTATGTCATTCGCTTTCCAAGGCTAGATAAGAAATACATTAGCATAAAAAATAACCGATAAGTTAGTTAGACGAGAAACCACCGTATACAACAGCACGGTAGTATCGAAAGTGCCTAACTGGTGGCATTACACAAGTAGCAGTCCGCTCGGCAATCATTTGTTAAAGAGTGAGGCTGCGGAGTTTGAAATACTGCGGAGCTTTGATATTTGGGCGAAGAAAACCAATAAACCGACATGTATGGATGAAGTTGGCGCAATGCAATACGAGCATAAAGCGATAGAAAGAGCTAAAGAGCGGTATGGCGACTCTATTCTTAATGGTACAACGTTGGATTCATGGCTAAGTGATAACTCGTTACTGACGCATCTATAAGTGGGAAACGTTACCAAACTAGTCTATTAAGAACCCTATAAAGACCAGTTGAGTAACACTTATTGAAAGGATGACGAGGCGAAGCCGAGTTGCCCGCAGGGCTTAAACGTAATCAACGTAACTAATCGGAATGAATCCTTTAGAAAGAGATTGACGCCTGCGGCGTTGATGCCTACGGCATCTCAATACCGACTAGTAAGTTAAACGTAATATTGTGCACAACGTAATCTGTAAAAAATAATCCTTATAAAGAAAGAACTTTATTTTACAGTTTTATTCATTCGAACTTATCGCCTACGACGAAAGCGGCTACGCCGCTAATCACTTTTATGCCATGATATGACGTGAAAGCGTAGCCGAAGGCAGAGCGTAAATCCTCTTTGGCACAAGTAGTAGATGCGTCAGTTACATTTAATCCCACCTAGCATGTTTAAAATCTCAGCTTCATCCCATTCTTTGTAGATGACAGTTTTTTGCTGTTTAGTGTAATGCTGCGTCGTCAATGTTATCTCACGTTTAGTAAACCCGTATTCACTAACATCGCTATCTTTATACATTTGCCATTGGGTGCTTGTGGCACCAGCATCGATAATTGGTTTCCGCTTCCACTCATATGCGTTACCTTGTAACAAAATAAAGAATTCAGCTTTCTTATCAATGGGTTTTTCTAATTGTCTGAGCCAGCCTGTGATTTCGTCAGACCAAACCTGATGGCTATTAAGCTTATCTTGAGTTGTGGTTTTAAAAGCTAGTAGGGGCTCTATACTAACAATCTCGTCATATATACTGTTATCTACAACACGAATAGGTGACCAATAAGCAATACGTTGTTTAGCCTGATTTCGCTGTTTCGCTAATTGACCATAAAGGATGTCACTACTTTCAAGCTCAATTTTGATGAGGTAGTTTTCGTTAATGCTAATACGTTTAACTACTTTTTGAACTGCGTCTTTTATTTCTGTTAGCAGGTCATCATTATCAGATTCTAAGTATGTTTTTATTAACTTAGCCCACTCATGGTAGCTTTCTAAGGTTAAGTCGTTAGGCTTGATTTTTATCTTATTAATTTCATCAACTAGTTGTTGAATATCAGATTTCTCTTTCTCAAGTAATGATTGCAAGTCATTCATTAGCTCAGGATTTTCAAATACAAGTATCTGGCGCTTTCTGAATATTGTTTGTTTATTCTCTAGCTCAGTATTGAGCGCAAGTAGCTCGTTGCTGTCATCCTCAGCTGTAAACACGTGATGCTGAATGCTTTCTAGAACAACTCTATTAACGTGTTTTTGCTGTAGGGCAGGGAAGCAGTTTTTCTCACCACGCTGAGAGGCTGAACAGCGATAGTAGCTGTTACCCTGTGACGTAACCACGCACATACTAGAGTCACAACACTGACAGTAGAGCCGACGAATACCACCTAAGATGCTTACACGTTTACGATTGCCTACTGCGTACGTGCGTTGCTCTTTGATACCACGAATCTGATACCACTCTGATTCTGAACACACAACCAATATAGCCTTCTAAGCTATATTGGTTGTTCTCTAGAGTCACATTTAGACGACCGAATAAGTATTCAGAGCGAAAGAACTTTGCTACTGATGACCAACTCAATACGACGCCATTACGCTCTAAAAACTGCTTACATTTCAATACACCTTTGCCAGCTAAAGCCATTTCTATACACGAACGTGCAAGCTTGAATTTTTCATCATCAACTTGGCAGATTTTGTTTTCAATCTTCATATACCAAGGATGGCGACCAACACCTATATCATAAGCTGTGTCTGGGCTAGGGCGTTCACCACGTTTGAACTGGTTTATACGATGCAATGCGTATTGATTGGTTAGATAGCTTTTCTTCGCACTTTCTTCGTTTGCAGTTTTAAAAGCTAATGTTTTCAATACTGAAGACATTACGCAATCTTTCTTGTATACGTGATTATCTATAGTTGTAAGGATACGAACACCAGAACTTACGATAGTGTTGTATAGGTTTTCAGATGCCGTGAGAGTTTGTCGGCTTAGTCTGTCTAAAGCACGCATAACGATTATCGAACCACTGGCTATTTGACCTGATTCGATGTGTTTAATAATTAGGTTTAGTTCGCCTTCTTTGGCGTTCTTTCCCTTGTAAGAACTGATACCAGCATCATTATAAGCTCGTCCAATAGGCATACTGTGTTCTTGGCTTAGCTGCTCCAGTAAACGACTATCGCCTTGTATGCTCATACTGAGTCCAGAAGTCTGTTTCCCTGTAGAAACCCTGCAATAAGGATAAAGCTTCATACGCTGCCACCAAAATTAAAGATATGAGTGTAACAGATTATAGTTTAGTGATGCGAAACAGAGCTGTCTCGGTATTCTAGAGCATCTATAGGAAACACTTTTTAAGTATTTTCTAAGCAAAAGCATTAAGTCGTAACTAAATAAGGAGCTCATTAGAGCTCCTTTTTTTTGTTCATCTGAAAGTCGCTGTATCCTAAAGCAACAATCTATGACCCATAAGCAGCAATCTATGGCCCATAAGCAATAAGCCCAGTCCGATAGACGGCCGTAAAAATCATTTGAATGAAGTTATAACGACTCAAACGATTAGCGAGTACAGCTGTGCAACATAGCCTTAATATGATCGAATTTGTCGCTATAACTCGTCATTAGCACGGTTTTTCATGCGGTTATAAATTTATCTTTGATAACGAATGGTATATATTTGATTGATCTATATGAATTTGCGTTGGTTTGTGATCATCAAAAGAACATTTACTCTGCTTATCGCTACATTATCAGTTTCAGTGAACGCGTTTGCTGACTCTTTACCTGAGCGTATCGATAACTTCACTAAACTTTTTGATCATGAAATGGCAATTGAATCTTATGATATTCGACTGCTTCAGGCTGATTACCCGACTCGCTTGATCATGCCGTCTTCTATGCTGCCGCAAACTGCTGAATACCCACTAAAAGACATCCAACGCTTATACCGGTTATCAAAAACATGCAGCGGAAAGTTGCCTTTAAGCCCTCTAATCACAGAGCCTTTGGTCTTTACTCGTGCAATGTGTAAAGGAACTAAACTTTCTGATCGTTGGTTTACTCGAAGTGGTTTGATTCATCCCGGTGGCGGTTCATATGCCGCACGCTACGTTGAGTTATACCCAGAGAAATTTGACTCGTTGAAGCGCTACATGCACATTCAAGAGCGACCGAACACCGAACACGATGAACTACTGTCTCGTCTACAGAAGATGGACAATGAAGCCATAACAGCTTTGCTAGCGGGTGCGAGTATGTTTGTTGAGCTTGATGAAATGTGGGTCAAGCGCGGTGATAGATATTACCTGTATAAAGAATCAGTTTGGAACGAAAACGCTACGCTCGCGGGCTTATCCTTTAGTTTGTCCTCAGAAGGCAACAGCTGTTTCGTCCAACGCGGCAATGTATGTTGGGAAATAGAAGATCATTCAGAGCTTCTGCAGATCGCCATGTTTATTTTGGTGATTGCCAATATCCTACTCGTGTTGGGGTGGGCGGTTTACCGTTGGAACAGTAAAAAACAAGAGATGAAGAGCCGCATGCTGGTTCTTCAAATTCTAACGCATGAATTAAGAACACCGATTGCGAGTTTGTCATTGACGGTTGAAGGGTTTAGGCGAGAGTTCGAACACTTGCCAGAATCGGTATATGATGAATTTCGTAGGTTGTGTGAAGATACACGCCGTTTAAGGCAGTTGGCAGAAGCAAGTAAAGACTATTTGCAATCAGACAACCAACCGCTTGCAACAGAGTGGGTGCCAAGTGTTGAAGAGTGGCTTCAATACAAAGTTGAAGAAGACTTTGCTCCGGGCATTGAACTCCGCGTAAACAAAGATATTGCTGCAAAAGTAAACGTATATTGGTTAGGAACGTGTATCGATAACCTGATCAGAAATGCAGTGAAATACGGCGTTGCCCCGGTGATACTAGAACTGAATACTTCTGACAAGAAGCTGACATTCAAAGTTATAGATAATGGAGACTTGTCTCGCAAAGATTGGGGGCAACTAAGAAAGCCATTCGTAAGTAAGAGTGGACTCGGTTTAGGTCTGACGATAGTAGAATCTATGGTCGGAAAAATGGGCGGTCACATGACGCTTATCGGCCCCCCAACAACATTTATTTTGGAGATACCTTGTGAAACAGACATTGCTTCTCGTTGAAGACGATAAAAATTTAGCTGACGGTTTATTAGTTAGCCTTGAGCAAGCTGGATATGAATGTTTACATGCCGAGCTGATCTCTGAAGTTGAAGGCTATTGGGAACAAGCGGATCTTGTGATCCTAGACCGTCAACTTCCTGATGGTGACTCAGTAGATTCACTTCCCGGTTGGAAGAAAAAGAAAGACATCCCAGTTATTTTGCTAACGGCTCTGGTGACAGTAAAAGACAAAGTTGCCGGCCTAGACTCAGGTGCGAATGATTACCTAACGAAACCATTTGCAGAAGCTGAACTGTTTGCTCGAATCCGTGCACAGCTACGCCTACCTGATGCTGAAGATCAAGATGCATCAAAAGTGATGGCTCAAAACCTTGTCATTGACAAAGCAACACGTGAAGTGTTTTTTAACGAACTGGAAGTCACGTTAACGCGTACGGAATTTGATCTATTGCTATTCTTGGCAAGTAATCTTGGTCGAGTGTTTACTCGTGATGAGCTACTAGACCACGTTTGGGGTTACAACCACTTCCCAACAACTCGTACTGTAGATACGCACGTTCTGCAACTAAGACAGAAGTTACCAGGTTTAGAAATTGAAACCTTACGTGGCGTTGGCTACAAGATGAAAGCGTAATGAAAAAAGCCTTACTTCCACTACTCATTTTATCAAGCGTCATCAATACTGCACACGCAGCCGATTGGTTTAAGGACAGTGATGCGCTGACACAAGTGCACAAGCACCTGCTAGATAATGATTTAGCATTGATGTTTGATTCACTAGTGGAAGTTTGGCAAATCAACGCTTCGCAATCTCGCGAAGATCATCTCAATCAGCTGTTCGAGCAAGCATTGAACAAAGATTGTGGGAAAACGCTCACCAAAAACACTTTACCGGACTGGATAAGCTCGGTCGTCGTGAAAAGACACATTATCCAAAGCCCAGGCAGGGAAACATTCCGTGTGGCGATTGACGTTGAATCGGAAAGCAACATCCAAGACATCACCTTTGAGAAGTGGGTCGACAAGGTCGTTTCGTCTGATAGTGAGTTCACCAAAGGTAACCCTGTAATCAATAACACTTCAGTGAGTGTATACAGCAAACGTTATAGCTTAGCGTCTCAACTCGATTCTGGACTTTATCGCCTGACTGTAAAAGGAAATAGCGGTAACTCCTGGAGCACTTGGGTCATTCTTGGTGAAGTGGTTATGCGTCAACAAGTTCGTTGGGCATCTAAAGACTCTTGGTTGATCGATAAAAAAGCACTGCTGAACCCGTACTGCCCATTACCAAAGTTAGACGTAGGTTTGTACGATTATGTCGATGAACGGTATAAGCAGGTGTGGGGTAAAAGTTATGAATCCGATTATCCGACCAATTTAACGGGTGAAGAACTGCCCAATGATCGTTATGTTTTAGCTGTTTCAATGGTACATTCGCGCTGGCAAGGTGACATAGCGATAGAGCAAGCACAAACTATCAGTAAAACTTATGATATTTCTAGCGAAGAGTAGCTAAAGTAATTTAGAATTGAGCCGTTAATAATGTAAGGGATCTAACAAAGATAAACGGCATGAAAAATACAACTAAACTACTCGCAGCATCAATTGCATTCGCCAGTCTTCCTCTTTCAGCAGCAAACTACGCCATTGAAGCGCGTGGTGATGCGATGGGTGGTGTTGGTGTTGTTTCAGCAAACTTCCTAACAGCTCCATTCTATAACCCAGCACTTGTTGCTATTTATCGTCGTAACGATGATATGGGTATGATCACGCCAAGTTTTGGTGGTAGTTATAATGACCCCCAAGACATGAAATCAAATATTGATTCCGCTCTGGCTGCGACAAACACTGCAGATTTAGATGCAGCTCTTAAAAAACTCGATGGTAACCAAGCTAATGTTGAACTTGGTGGTGTTGTCGCATTCGCTATCCCAAATCAATTTATAGCGGCGAACCTATTCGGCAAAGCCTATACAGAATCGTTCGCTACACCAAATGTTTACAACGAAGCGTCAGCGACAGATGCCGATAAGCTTGAGTTGTCGACGGTAGAAGCCGTTGCTATTGGTGTTACCGAAGTTGGATTAACTCTCGCTAAATATCAAACCTTTATGGGGCAGCATATTTCATTTGGTATCACGCCTAAACTTCAACGTATTTACACATACAACTACGTTGCTTCTGTTAAGAGCTACGATTTGTCTGATGTAAGAGACAATGGTGAAGGTGAAACTTCTTTTAATATGGATGCTGGCGCGCTTTGGTTCACAGGTCCATTTCGAGTTGGTTTTTCGGCTACCAACTTAATATCTAGAGATATCAATACCAAAGATACATCTCAAACTTTAACGAGCACGACCAGCGGTGTGACACACAAAGTCGGTGGCCAATACGCATACAAACTAGAGCCAGTATATACCGTAGGTGCTGGTATCGTAGCGGACTACTTCACGCTTAGTGTCGACTATGACTTAAATGAAACCGAAAAGTTTACTTCGTTCAAAGATAATGAACAGATGATTCGCGTTGGTACAGAAGTTGATGTTCTGCGTCAGCTACAGCTAAGGGCAGGGTACTACAAGAATTTGGCATACTCTGGTTCAGAAGGTACAGTCACTGCAGGTATTGGGTTGTCGCCACTCAATTTGTTCCAGTTAGATTTAAGTGCTAACTACACAAATGAAAATGCAATGGGTGCATCAATCAATTTCCTTGCTAGTTACTAACAGTCCTTATATAGTTCTGCTCCTAAATAAAGGAGCAGACTATGCTAAACGACTTACCAACCCTTTCTCACGAAGAACAACAGAAAGCTGTTGAACGAATTCAAGAAATGATGACCCAGGGCATCAGCACAGCACAAGCTATCAAAATCGTTGCTGAGCAAATTCGTGAAGAAATGAGTAATAAAGAAGAGTAGGGCATTAGCCCTTCTTTTTTAACACCTTAGCGCACTATAACTAAATATATTACCCTATAGTATATTATCTCGTACATACCAATTCTTTAGTTACCCTAAACCCCGGACTATTCAAAACCATTAAATGCCTTTCATTCAGTAAGTTACGTTAGAGTAATCCACTTATCAGGCTTTTCTTGGCTTCTATTTGTAATTAAATTACAGCGAGCTCTGAAAGCAATACAACTATCATTTTGGGTGTCAGTATTTATGTCACCATGTCTAAGTAGTTAAATCTATGGCGTTTTTTAAGGATAGTGACGTTGTGACTTCCATTTTTAGTGGATCAGAGTGCGTGATTAGAAGCGTGACGGGAGCAGAATAATAAGGATTTCCTCGAAGAGCAGCGCGAGATAAGTAACGACGGTAATGTTCAAAACCGATACCGCGAGTGACTTACGACTGCTTAGAGAAAGCTTTTACTAGCCAGATATGTGCGGTTTAGAACCAGTAGTTAGGAAGCTTAGAAACGATACATCTCAACCTGAGAATGCGATTAATGGCGTTACTACAGAATGTGTTATTACCGATGGTGAGAGCGCGCTTAGAGGCGTACATATCGATTAGAACCCTAATGAGACAGTAAAGCTTTTGGCTTCTTTAGTCTGCGTTGAAAATCTAACGGCGGCTTAAATGGACAGTAGATATCGACAGGGTATTAATGGCGTCTTGATTGGGTATTGGCAGAGAGTTGAACGTGTAACTGCAGTCTAGTCAAGCGAGCTTTAGTACAACTTTGCGACTTGGTTTCGTCCGTTGTCTTTCGCTTGGTAGAGTGCCTTGTCTGCACGTTTAATTGCAGAACGTATCGATTCATGTTGCTTAAGCTGTGTTACTCCAGTCGAAGTCGTTACTTTAAGCGCTTTAGGCCAAACGCTTTGGTCGATTGCTAGGTATAGATTATTGTGATCCGCACCAGAAGTTTTGGACACTGAGTTAAGTGAGTACAATCACTAACGAG